>JASHPY010000080.1 GCA_030037855.1 Thermoplasmata archaeon
ATCCTGATCGACAACGCGGGGCCCCGCCGGGCCCGTGGGATCGTCCGGGCGCTCGCGTCGGCGGGGCTCCGTGCGGGGCGGTGGATCGAGCTCTCGGGCGGGATCACCCCCGCGAACGTGGGGTCGTACCGGTCGGTCGGCGCGGACGCGGTCAGCCTCGGGGCGCTCACGCACTCCGCGCCGGCGCTGCCGTTCCACCTCGTCCTCCGGCCGGTCCCCGCCCGCTTAAGACGCCGGACGGGGTAGAACGGTCGGAGGGGCGGCGATGTCGCTCGCGGCCGAGGTCGAACGGCTCAAGGAGGAACGGAACGCCGTCCTCCTGGCCCACAACTACCAGCGCCCCGAGGTCCAGGACGTCGCCGACTTCGTCGGCGACTCGCTCTACCTGTCGCGGAAGGCGCGCGACGCCGACCGTCCGGTGATCGTCTTCGCCGGGGTCCGGTTCATGGCCGAGACCGCGAAGATCCTGAACCCGACGCGCAGGGTCCTGCTGCCGGACCTGAAGGCCGGCTGCGGCCTCGCCGACGCAATCACGGCGGAGCAGCTCCGGACGTGGAAGGCCGCCCACCCCGGCGCGGTCGTGGTGGCGTACAACAACACGTCCGCCGACGTCAAGGCGGAAGCCGACTACTGCTGCACGAGCTCGAACGCGGTGAAGGTCGTCGAGCAGATCCCGGCCGACCGGGAGGTCCTGTTCCTGCCGGACATGTTCCTCGGCGACTACGTCCGCCAGAAGACGGGCCGGGCGATGCACCTGTGGGTCGGCGACTGCCCGGTGCACGCGAAGCTCCGGCCGGAGGGCCTCGCGCGGGCCCGCGCCGCCCATCCCGGCGCTCCCGTGATCGCGCACCCCGAGTGCGGGTGCGCCTCGGCGGCCCTGCCGCACGTCGACCGGGTCCTCTCGACCGACGGGATGGTCCGCTTCGCGGAGGAGACCCGGGCGCCCGAGGTGCTGGTCGCGACCGAGGTCGGGATCCTCCATCGGATGGAGCGGCTCAACCCCGCGACGCGGTTCACGCCGATCGACGCCGGCGCCGTCTGCCCGTACATGAAGGAGATCGACCTGGCCGACGTCCGGGACTCGCTCGCGCTCGACCGGTACGAGATCGACGTCCCCCCCGCGACCCAGGAGCGCGCCCGTCGCTCGCTCGAGCGGATGGTCGCGGCCTAGATCCGCACGTCGCGCGGGAGCACGGGGCCGACCCCGTGGAGCCACATCGCGTAGGCGGCCCAGACGAGCACCACGGACCCGAGGAACACGACGCCGACCGCGGCCCACGACGGCTTCCGGTCGAGGTAAAAGTGAGGGCTCAGCGGGTTGATCCGCGTCGAGAGGAACGAGACCCCCACGACGAACAGGAGGAAGCCGACCAGCCCCGGGACGAGGACCGTGTACTGCCCGAGGTAGGCGGCGACGGCGACCACGACGACCGCGACGGGGATCGCGGCATGCGAGCGGCGGGGCACGACCTCGGCCGCGCGCCGGGGCGCGGCCGGGGTCGGGTGCGCGTACGGTCGGGCGGACGCCACGACCCCCCGTCCCCCGGACGGCCTAGATGAACCCCCGCGTCCAGTGGAACCGGCCCCGGGCGGGACGTAGGCATAAAAAGGGGGGGACTGTCGTGCCCTCGTGTCCGGGTCACACCCCGCTCGGCCCCGGCCGACGGGCCCCTCACCTACCGGTCCGACCTCCGGGAGCCCTCGCCGACTGCCGGAACCCCCGGCGTTCCGGAGCCCGTCGCTCTCAGTTCCCGGCGCGTGCGTAGACTGCGGTTCGTCGGTCGCCGCCCGCTACGCCACCCCCCGCTGCTGGGGCTGCGGGCGGGTCCTCTGCGCCGACTGCTACTGGCGTCACGGACTGCACCCGAGCGACCACCACTGCGTCGCCTGCCGCGGCCGGGGGGAGTCGAGTCTGACGATCTCCGGAGCCCGGACGGGCGGTCCCTCGGTCAGCGGGGCGTCCGCCGGCCCCCCCGCGTAGGGGGATCGGCGACTCGGGTGTTCGCCACCTCGGCGGGGGTCGCGCCCGCCCGACGCGCGAAGCCGAGGGAGACGTCCCGCACGACCTCGTCGTCGCCGGCCCCGAGGCCGGTCGGGACCGCCAGGGAGACCCCCGCCTCCCGGGCCGCCCGGGCGACTGTCGAGTCGACCCGCCCTCGGCCCGGGCCAACCTCCACGGCCGCTCCGACGGAGCGGGCGAAGTCGGTCCAGGCGGCGCCGTCCGGGCCGCCGTCGGCCCGGTGCGCCACGACCCGGATTCGGGGGTCTCTCGTCGGCCCCCTCGCGTTCTCCGAGACGGGGCCGTCCGCCCGCACGACCCGATAGCGGGCCGTCGGGAGTCCCTCGCCCGTCGGCAGCGGACCGGGTCCGGACTCGACGACCGGCCAGAGCTCGACCGGTTCGCCCCGGGTTCCCTCGATCGCACGAACGACCGCCGGGTCGACGGCGGTCGTCGTGCCGTCCGGAGCGACCTCCGCCACGACGACGCCGACGTACGTCAAGGGGCCGGCCCGCGCGGCCGCGACGAGCCGCTCGACCTCCCGGGCGCCGGCGCCCGCGGGCAGGTGGGCGTGCAGGTCTCCCTTCAGGTCCGTCGCGGCCACGAGAGTCGGCAGCGGGCCGGCTCGGGCCGCGTCGATCTCCCCGCGGTCCTCGCGGAGCTCGGGCGGGATCCAGTGGAGGCCGAGCGACCGGTACACCTCCTCCTCCGTCGCGCCCGCGACCCGCTCCTCCCCCCGGAAGACCCCGTACTCGTTTACCTTGAGGCCCCCGTCGCGAGCGAGCGAGCGGAGGCGGACGTTGTGGTCCTTCGACCCCGTGAAGTACTGGAGGGCGGCCCCGAACGCCGCCGGTTCGACGACCCGCAGGTCGACCTGCAGGCCGCCCTGCAAGAGGACCGTCTCCTTGGTCCCCCCGCGCATCTTCACCTCGGCGATCTGGGGGAGCGCCGAGAAGACGTCGAACACCTGCTCCGGTTGCGCGGACGTGACGAGGAGGTCGAGGTCCCCGACGGTCTCGCGCCCCCGGCGGTAGCTTCCCGCGATCTCGACCTGCTCGGTCGGGGCGCCCGACCGCAGCGCCGCCACGAGCCCCCGGGCGATCGGGACCACGGTCTCGATCGGCCGGCGGGCCCCGCCGGCGGTGGCGCGCGTGGCGAGCGCCGTCCGGAGCAGCTCCACCTTTCGGTCGCCGAACCCCTTCACTCCGTTCAGCCGACCGGCGGTGATCGCGGCCTCGAGCTCCGCGGGCCCGTCGACCCCGAGCTCCGTCCAGAAGCGGCGCGCCGTCTTCGGCCCCAGGCCCGGGAGGCGGACGAGCTCGACGACCCCGGCCGGCACCTCGGTCTCGAGCCGGGCCAGGTACGGGATCGAGCCCGCGGCGAGGTACTCCCGCAGCTTCTCGGCGATCGCCGTGCCGACCCCGGGGATCGACTCGAGCTCGCCCCGCCCCGCCACGCGGGCGAGCTCTTCCGGGAGGCTCTCGATCGAGCGGGCCGCCCGTCGGTACGCCTCGGGCTTGAACCGTTCCCCGAGCACGTCGAGCAGGTCGGCGATCCGACGCAGCTGCTCGGCGGCCTCGGCGTTCGACCGCGCGGTCCCTCCCATCGCGGTTCCGCCCCCCCGGTAGCGCCTACGGCTCCAAGCCGGCGCCGAGGTCGAGCCAGACCCGCTCGAGCACCGGCAGGAATCCCAGTCGCTCGTAGATGTGCCGGGCGACCGGTCGGTCTTCCCGGACGTACAGACCGATCGCCGCGCCCCCGCCTTCCGCCTCCGCCGCCGCGGCCCGGGAGAGCCGCCGGCCCCAGTGCTGGCCCCGGGCGGCCGGCTCGACGTACACCCCCGCCAGGATCCAGCCGGTCGGCCGACGGACCGCGGCCCGGGCGACCCCCACCAGTCGGTCGCCGTCGAACGCGCCCCACAGGAGCTCCGTCGCGGGGTCGAGGTGCGGATACTCCGCGACCGCCGGGCTGCCCTGACGCGAGGAGAACGAAGCGAGGACCGGGCGGTCGGCAGCGGTCAGCCGGCGGACCAGTCCTCGGGGATCGTCCGGCGGCAGGGGCGTTCCCCGCGGTCGGGCGAGCACCAGGACCGGGTACGCGGTCGCGGTCCCGCGAGCGCCCTCGATCGCCGCCCGAGCCGGGCGGGGCGCGATCACCACGAACGGACCGGTCGGCAGGGAGTCGGCGAGCGCATCGACCGTCGGCGAGGGTCCGTACCAGTGGACGATCGTGCCTCGGGGACCCGGCCAGAAGAGGACGTACCCCACTGGGACCCCCTCCCGGACGGCGGAGACGAATCGAACATGGCCGGGCGAGCGGTCGAGGTCCCAGAGCGCGAGCGAGTGCGCGAACGGCTCGCGTCGATCGGCCGCCTCGAGCCAGTCTCGGTCGATCGTCGGTCGGAACTCGAGCGCCGACTCTGCCACGGGGCACCGGACACCGCGGGGCTAGTTAGTCTCGCGTCGCGGGGAGCGGGCAACGGTAAATCCGCGGCGCCGGTCGTCGGGGCGTGCGCCCGCACCGACCGACGCCCGAACTGCCGCAGCACCTCGCGGAGCTGTACGACCGGTTCCCGTTCGACCGCTCGCTCGCCGACGACCCGATCTCCGTGATCCGCCCGCTCGCCACCGACCTCCGTCGGGCGGAGATCGCCGGCGTCTTCGGAGCGACGCTCGCGATCGGGAACACGACGTCGATCCGGGGGGCGATCGGCCGCCTCGCCGCGCTCGCCGGAGGGGACCTCGCGTCGCTCGTCGAGACGCGGCGCGCGCCGTCCGCCGCCGCGTGGCGGACGTTCAAGCACCGGTGGATCCGGGGGGACCAGCTCGCGTACCTGGCCCGGGTCCTCGCCGACGTGTACGAGCGGACCCCGTCGCTGGAGGACGTCTTCGTCGTGGGCTGGGAGGCCGACGGGTTCCGCGGCGGGCTCGACGCGCTCGCGCGCACCCTCCGGGGCGACGGCGCCGTCGCCCGGCTCGGCCGGCCGCCGGCCGGGTATCGGGCCCTGTTCCCCACGCCGCGCGACGCGTCCCGCAGCCCGTGCAAGCGGCTCACGCTGTTCGTCCGCTGGATGGTCCGCGACCGGTTCCCGGACCTCGGGGTCTGGCGCCGGGTTCCGACCGGGGCGCTCTACGTCCCGCTCGACCAGCACGTCTATTGGATCGCGTACCACCTCGGGCTCACCCAGCGTCGGAGCCGGTCGTGGCCCGCCGTCGAGGAGGTGAGCGAGGCTCTGCGCCGGATCGACCCGCTCGACCCGACGCGGTTCGACTTCGTGCTCTGCCACACCGGGATCTCGGGCGACTGCCCGAAGGAGCGGGACCTTGCCGTCTGCGGTCCGTGCTCGGTCCGTCCGGACTGCCTCCTCTGGCGGGGGCGCACGGCGGTGGCATGAGCGACGGACCGCTCCCGATCGACCCCGGCCTACTCGCCCGGTTCCGCGACGCCGGCCGCCAGATCGCGTGGCGGGCCGCTCCCCGACCGCGGCACCGAGGGCGCACGGCCCGTGTTGCGCACCTTCACGACGAGGACGCCCGGGTCGAGCGGTGGGGGACCGACGGGACCGGCGGGGTCGCGGCCGATTCCGGCCCGGTCGGCGCCCTCGTCGTGCTCCTCGAGGCCGACCGTCGCGGAGCGGCCCCGTCGCTCACGGCGTGGAACGCGGGGACCGACCCGGCGTTCCCCCAGGGCGCGATCGTCGGGACGTGGGGCGAGGCGCCGCCGCCCGGGGACTCCGTCCCGCGGCTCGCCGACCTGGTCGAGATCGCCCGGTACGCCCTCGCGTGAGTTCGCCCTCCGAATAGTTAAATAGACTAACAATTTGGCCGCAGAAGTCTGGACGGACCGATGTCGGGTGCGATCGCGATCCCCGGTTCCCGCGCGGAGACGCCGGCGACCGAGCTCGTGGCGTCGCTCCACGATGCGACCCAGGCGGTCCTCTCCCGGATCGCTCCCGAGATCCAGGCCGAGGGGCTCACCCCCTGCCAGTTCTGGACGCTCTACCGCCTGGCCTCGGGCTCGCTCGACCACCCTGGGGACATCGCGCGACGGCTCGGCGTCACGATGCCGAGCGTGACCGCGAGCGTCGACCAGCTGGTCGAGGCGGGACGCGTCGCGCGGTCCCGCTCGGAGACCGACCGGCGGTACGTCCACCTCTCGATCACCCCGGCGGGCCGTCGATCCTTGGGCCGGATCCTCAAGCGGTTCGACGCCACCCTCTCCGAGAAGCTCAAGGGGGTCCCGGCCGCCGACCTGAAGGTCGCCGCGCGCGTCCTCTCCCAGGTGAGCGACCGCGTCCGTCCGCCCCGGGTCGTGGTCGTGGGGAGGTCCCCGTGAGCGCGGCGACGGCGAACGGCGGTCCCGTGCTGACGGCCGCGGGCACGCCGTACGACGCGCGCGCCGCCCGGAACGTGCTGATCGTCCTCGCGGTGATGGCGCTCATGGTCACCTACGTCGAGACGATGGTGATCCCGGCGTTCTCCTCGTTCGTCACGTTCTTCAACGACGCCCCCGCGACGACCGTCGTCTGGATCGTCTCCGCCTACCTCCTGGTGGGGACCGTGGCGACGCCGATCTTCGGCAAGCTCGGGGACAAGTACGGCAAGAAGCGGATGCTCGTCCTCGTGATGAGCCTCTACGCGGTCGCCGTCAGCCTCGCCGGATTCTCGCCGAACATCGGTCAGGCGTTCGGCATCGACCGGTCGAACCAGATCTACGTCCTGATCGGTATCCGCGCGTTCCAGGGCCTCGGGATGGGGATGTTCCCGCTCGCCTTCGCGATGCTCCCCGAGTCGTTCCCGGCCGCGCGCGTCGGCCAGGCACAGGGCGTCGTCTCGGCGATGTTCGCCACCGGCGCCTCGCTCGGGCTCGTCGGGGGTGGGTACATCGCCTACACGTCCGGCTGGCAGCTGACCTACCACACGGTGGTCCCGGTCGCGGTCGTCGTCGTGGTCCTCGCGTACTTCATCCTCAAGGAGTCGCCGTACCTCACCCCGGCGCCGATCGACTATCCGGGGATCGCGAGCCTCGGGTTCGCGCTCGCCACCGCGATGTTCGGCATCACCGAGGGGACGTATTGGGGCTGGACGAACTTCGCGTCGGTCCGGCTCGCCGGGATCCCCTGGGGCGTCCCCGAGTTCTTCGTCCTCGCTGCGATCAGCCTCGTCTTCTTCCTCCTGTGGGAGCCGCGGGCGAAGCACCCGGTCGTCTCGTTCGCCGCCCTCAAGAAGCGGAACATCTGGATCTCGAACGTCAACGGCGTCTTCGTCGGGATGGGGATGTTCCTCGTCTTCATCGGCCTCACGATCCTGGTCGAGTACCCATACAAGCCCGGGTTCGGGTACGACCAGTTCCAGATGGGCCTCGTCTCGTTGCCGTCGGCGCTCGGCATGCTGGCGTTCGCTCCGATCTGGGGCAAGTTCGTCAGCGCGAAGGGTCCGAAGCCGGTGATGATCACCGGCTTCGCCGTGATGGCGCTCGGCGGACTCGGCCTCGTCCTGTTCAACTCCAACGTGTACGAGCTGATGCTGTTCGCCATCCCCGCACTCGTCGGCAACGTCGCCGTGCTGATCGCGATGTCGAACGTCATCGTCCTCTCCGTCGGGCGGGACGAGCTCGGCATCCAGACCGGCATGAACCAGACGTTCCGGAACCTGGGCTCGGCGATCGGGCCGGTCCTCGTGACCTCGATCCTCACCGGCTACGCGTTCACGATCCTGACGCCCTTCGGCCCGTTCCAGAACTACCATACCGGGGGGTACGTCGCCGTGTTCGTCCTCACCGCGGTGATCGGCCTGATCGGCGGGATGCTCTCCTTCGCGCTCCGCAACTTCCGGTTCCTCGCGGACGGGAGCCGCTCCGGCCAGGCGAGCTCGGCGCCCGAGGTCCCGGCCGAGGAAGCGCCGGCGCCCGCGATCACGACCAGCCGGCCGTAGCCGGGCGGTCTACGAGCAGCCGCTCGTGGAGCCGCAGACCGTGCACGCGTAGCACGTGCCCGAGCGCACCATGATGCCGCCGCAGATCGCGCACGACGGGGAGTCCTCGCTGACGCCGCCCGACTCCGGGTCCGCGGCGAACGCGTCGAGCACGCGGGTCTCGAGCTTCACGGTCCGGCTCGTACCCGCGGGCTTCGCCGGCGCGGCGACCGGCGTGCCGTGGCCGTTCCCGTTCGCCTCGGGCGGTCCCTCGAGCCCAATCGCCCGACGCTCGTCCTCGGTCAGGAACTCGAGCGCGAGCCATCGCGCGACGTAGTCGGGGATCGACTTCGCGAACCGGATCTTCGGGTTGTTGGTCGCCCCCGCCGGCTCGAACCTGAGGTGGGCGAGCTTCCGGACGAGGTCTTTCAACGGCACCCCGTGCTGGAGCGCCATCGACATCGAGATCCCGAGCGAGTCCATCAGGCCGTTGACGGTCGAGCCTTCCTTCGTGACCCGGAAGAAGATCTCGCCGACGCGTCCGTCGGGGTACAGCCCGACCGTGACGTAGCCGTCGTGGCCCCCGACCGAGAAGTGGTGGGTGAGCGCGTCCCGCTCGTCGGGCAGGCGTTCGCGCGTCGGGCCGTGGGGGCCGCCGGGGGCGCCGGCCCGGCCCTTCCCGGTCTCGAACGGCTGGCTCGCCTTGCAGCCGTCGCGGTAGAGCGCGACCGACTTGATCCCGTGGCGCCACGCCTCGAGGTAGATCTTCTCGATGTCCTCGACCGTCGCCTCGTTCGGGAGGTTGATCGTCTTCGACGCCCCGCCCGAGAGGAACGGCTGGACCGCGGCGAGCATCTTCAAGTGGCCCATCGGGGCGATCGTCCGCGAGCTCCCCGTGGGCGCGAGCGCGCAGTCGAAGACCGGGAGGTCGTCCGGCTCGAGGCCGGGCGCGCCCTCGATCGACCCCGCCTTCTCGACGTGCTGGGTGATCGCCCGGATCTCCTCGGGGGTGTAGTCGAGGCTCGCGAGGCCGTCCGGCACCGTCCGGTTGACCATCCGCAGCACGCCGCCGCCGACGAGGTTCTTGACCTTGACGAGCGAGAGCTCGGGCTCGAGCCCGAGGGTGTCGCATCCCATCAGGAGCCCGATCGTGCCGGTCGGGGCGATCACGCTGATCTGGGCGTTGCGGTACCCCCAGAGCTCGCCGGCCTTCACCGTGTCGTGCCAGCGGTCGATCGAGGCCTGGACGAACGGCGTCAGGCGGGCATCGTGGAGCGGGATCTGCTCGGCGGCCTTCGCGTGCTTGCCCATCACGCGGAGCATCGGCGCGCGGTTCTTCTCGAAGCCGGCGAACGGCCCCATCCGCTTCGCGATCTCGCTCGACATGTGGTAGCCCTCCGCCGACAGGAACGCGGAGACCGCGCCCGCGAGCGTCCGCCCGGCGTCCGAGTCGTAAGCGAGGCCGTAGTGCATGAGCAGCGAGCCCAGGTTCGCGTAGCCGAGCCCGAGCGGACGGAAGTCGTGGGAGTTCTGCGCGATCGCGGGCGTCGGGTAGCTCGACGCGTCGACGACGATCTCCATCGCGAGGATCATCGTGCGGATCGCCTGGCGGTAGAGCTCGACGTCGAAGGCGCCCTTCGGATCGAGGAACTTCATCAGGTTGATCGACGCGAGGTTGCACGCGGTGTCGTCGAGGAACAGGTACTCGCTGCACGGGTTCGACGCGTTGATCCGCCCGGAGTTCGGGCTCGTGTGCCAGTCGTTGGTGATGTCGTCGAACTGGACGCCGGGGTCGCCGCACCGCCACGCGGCGTACGCGAGCTTGCGCCAGAGCTCCCGCGCCCGGTAGGTGCCGGCGACCGCGTGGTCGGTCCGGTTGACGGTCTTCCACTCGCCGTCGCGCATCACCGCCTCCATGAACGAGTCGGGGATCCGGACGGAGTGGTTCGCGTTCTGGTAGGCGATCGAGGCGTAGGCGGAGTCGGGGTCGGTGCCGTCGAAGTTCGACGAGTATCCCTCCCGGATCAGCGCGAGGGCCTTGTCCTCCTCCCGGACCTTGCAGTCGATGAAGTCGGAGATGTCCGGGTGGTCCATGTTCAGGATCACCATCTTCGCCGCGCGGCGAGTCGTACCACCGGACTTGATCACGCCCGCGAGCGCGTCGAACGCGCGCATGAACGAGACCGGCCCGCTCGCGATCCCTCCGCCGGCGAGCTTCTCGCGGCTCCCGCGCAGGCTCGACAGGTTGGACCCCGTCCCGCTGCCGCCCTTGAACAGCCGTCCCTCGCTGGTCGCGAGCCCGAGGATCGAGTCCATGTCGTCCGCGACCGACTGGATGAAGCAGGCGGAGCACTGGGGCGGTTCGCGGACGCCGACGTTGAACCAGACGGGGCTGTTGAACGCCGCCATCTGCTGGACCATGAGGTACGCGAGGCTCTCCTCGAACGTCGTCGCCTCGTCCGAGGTGTCGAGGTACCCGAGCTCGACGCCCTTCTGGCTGATCCAGTGGCAGACGCGCCGGATCATGCCGTCGACCGACGTCTCGCGGCGACCCTGGATGATGCGGAAGTACTTCGACGCCGCGATATTGACGCTCGTCTCCGACCAGGTGACCGGCGCGCGGATCCCCTTCTGCTCGAAGATGACGGTCCCCTCGGCGTTCTTGATCACCGCGTCATGGCTCCGCCACTGGACGGTGTCGAACGCGGTCTTGCCGCGGGGGACGAGGCGAGAGACGGGAATCGGTTCTCTCCCCAGACGGGCGATCGGCCGCGGGGCCGACTCTTCGGTAGGGGAGGCAGGGCGCTTTCGTGCGACGGCCATTGATGCTCACTCCGTGGGGAGAACGCGACCGGGTCGTCCGGATCGAGACCGGATCACCGGGCGGCCCTATGCCCCCCTCGGCCAGCTCGCGAAACGCCCCCGAAGAGGGGCCGTTCCCCGCCGACCGGCGGTGCGACGGGACGCAACCGGTGCCGCTCGGGACACCCGTCGAGAACCTCCGAGGCCAACTGAACGCGATGTGGTATAAGTGGGCTCGCTCGGAACCGCGCGCGCTCTGCGTCGAAACGCGTCGCTCGAAGCCTAGAAGGCGTTCCTCCGGAAGAACTCAAACGTCGCGTCGCGCCGGACGACGCCCGCGCCCGACCGATCGACCCCTGGGGGCGCCCGCTCGGGAAGCGCGCGAGGACGGCTACGCGCGACGTCGCGAGGGAACAACGACCGGCGTCGAGGGCGGCGGGAGGAGGCGCATCGTGCACGGCATCACGCTGCCGCAGTCGCCGCAGTAGAGCCCTTCCTCGGCGACCCAGAGGAACGACCCGCACCGCTCGCACTTCCGCGGGTCGTCCGGGTCGTTTCGGCACGGCATCGGCGCCCCGGTCGAGCGCGTCCTCCTATTTGCGAACGCGGCTCGAGCCGCCCGGCCCGGGAAGAAAAAGGGAGAGGGGGAACCTTCCCAAGGGAAGGCCCCCGGAAACGGTGCGCCCGTTCAGGCGTTCTTCATCTTGGCGCGGGAGACGTACCCCTTCTTGTCGAGGAAGTACATGTAGCCGTCCTGCCGGACGACCTTCTCCGAGCCGACGCGCGCTTTCTTTCCGGACTTGTTCAGCTTGGTCGGCGTCTTCCAGAGATACCCATCCTTACCGAGGTAGTACAGGTAGCCCTTCTCGCGCTTGATCTGTTCCTTGCCCACTTTCTCGGCCATTTGGCGACCTCGACCGGCGAGAGAAGAGGGGGTCCTATTTAGATGTACTGACGGAGTTACGAGAGAGAAACGCGAATTCCCTGACGATAAATCGCGCTCGGCGTCGCGTCGAAACGGTAACCAAGCTCGTCGGCCGAACCGAGCGGGAAGACGAGGAAATCCGCCGGCGCGCCGGGGAGGAGCCGACCGCGCCCCGCGAGACCGACCGCGTGGGCGGAGTTGACGGTCGCGGCGGTCAGCGCCTCCGCCGGCGTCATCCGTCCCCCGTGGACGGCGTGGGCCAGGACGAGCGGCATCGACTCGACCCAGGTGTTCGGCGAGCAGTCGGTGCCGAGCGCGACGGGAACGCCCGCGTCGACCATCTCCCGGCCCGGGCTCCGCCGGCGGGGAGAGGCAGCGAACGCGGTCAAGGGGAGCAGCACCGCCGTGACCCCCGCGGCGGCGAGCCGGTGGCGGTCGTCCGCGGACGCGCGGAGGAGATGGTCGGCCGAGACCGCGCCGAGCCGCGCCGCGAGGCGGGCGCCGCCCGAGAGCACGAACTCGTCGGCGTGGACCTTCACCCCGAGGCCGAGGGCGAGCGCCGAGCGCAGGAGCCGCTCCGATTGCCGGACCGTGAAGAACCCGGGTTCGCAGAAGACGTCGCAGAACCGGGCGAGCCCCTCGCGAGCGACCGCGGGGAGCGCGTGCCCGATCATCCGGTCGAGGTAGGCGTCCGGGCGGCCGCGGTACTCCTCGGGGACGGCGTGGGCGCCGAGGTAGGTCGGGACGAGCGGGACCCCGATCTCCCGGGCGAGCCGGGGGATCAGTCGGAGCAGCCGGAGCTCCCCGGGGACGTCGAGCGCGTACCCGGACTTCACCTCGATCGCCGTCGACCCGCTTGCGGCCATGCGGCGAAGCCGCGCGCCGGTCTCTCGGAGGAGCGTCGTGTCCGACGCGGCGCGGGTGGCGCGGACGGTCGCGTAGAGCCCGCCCCCGCGCCGGGCGATCTCGGCGTAGCTCATCCCGGCGAGCTTGAACGGCAGCTCGAACGCGCGATCCCCGGCGAAGAGCGCGTGGGTGTGCGCGTCGGTGAACCCCGGCACGACGACCCCGTCCTCCGCGGAGACCCGTCGCCCCGCCGAGCGCAGGCGGACCTGCCGGTGCGCCTGGCGCGCCGGCCCGACCCAGGCGACCCGACCCGCGGCGACGGCGATCGCGGCGTCGTGCACGAGGCTGAGCTCGCGCATCGCGGCCCCGGTCCGCGGGACGGCGCCCCGGGCGAGCGTCGCGGCCTCCCGCACGTCGGTGACGAGGAGGTCCGCGAGGATCATGGCTGGTGGACGAGCTCGTCGAGCAGGTCGCGCGCCGCGCGGGTGCCCGGGAAGACGACCCGCGCCTCGCTCTCGAGCGGCTCGAGCTCCTTGTACCGGGAAGAGAAGTGCGTGAGGAACAGTGCCTTCGCCTCCGCGCTCCGAGCGAGCTCGGCCGCCTGGCGGGCCGAGGAGTGGCCCCACGCGTTCGCTTCCCCTTCGATCTCCTGGCCGACGGTCGCCTCGTGGATCAGGACGGTCGAGCGGTGCGCGAGCCGGCGCACGTCCTCCGACGGACCGGTGTCCCCCGAGTAGACGATCGAGCGGCCGGCGCGCGGCTCGCCCATCACGTCCGAAGGGTGGACGACCCGCGCATCGACCCGGACCGGCTCCCCGGCCTCGAGTCGCCGGAAATCGGCGCCGCGGATGCCGAGTTCGCGGGCCCGCTCGGCGTCGAACCGGCCGCGCTTCGCGGCCTCGTCGATGCGATAGGCGATCGAGGGGACCGGATGCTCGGCGTGGGCGGTCCGCACCGTGTACCCGTCGAGCTCGACCGACTCCCCCGGCTGCAGCGGGTGCACCTCGACCGGGAAGCGGAGCGTGAAGTACCCCATCGCGAGCGCCCGACCTACCATCTCCTTCGCGTCGGGCGGACCGTAGACGTCGAGCGGCTCGGCCCGCTGGTTGAGGCACATGCTCTGGATCAGGCCCGGGAGCCCGAGAAAGTGGTCGCCGTGGAAGTGGGTCAGGAAGATCCGGCGCACGCGCATGAACGAGGCGGAGGACTGGAAGAACTGCCGCTGCGTCCCCTCCCCGCAGTCGAGGAGAACGAGCTCCCGTTCGAGGTCGAGCGCGATCGCGCTTGCCGACCGCTCCTTGGTCGGCCAGGAGCCGGCGGTGCCGAGGAACGTGATGCGCATCGGGGGAGCGCACCCGCGACCCGGCTAAAAGCCCGAGGGGGGTCACTGGCGCTCCGGGGTTCCGTCCGCTCCGAGGGTAAACTCCAATAGGGGTACGAGAGTGGCAACCGGGATGGTCGACTGGGACCGGGTGGAACAGCTCCGCGCGAAGGGCTGGGACTGGGACCAGATCGCCGACGACGAGAAGGTCGGCTTCCACCCGGACGCCTCCGTCCACGACGCCGGGCGGGCCCTGCGCGGGCTCTACCACCGCCAGCGGTCGCGGGAGGGACGCGCCCGCGACTCCGCTCCGCGAGGGCCGAAGAAGTCGGCCTCGCTTCCCGAGCACATCTGGACGCTGCCGCGGATCGGCTACCTGGCGACCCCGATCCTCGGGATCTGGGGCCTGCTCGCCTACGTCGCCCCGTCGCCGGTCGGGATCCTGCTCGGCGCGATCCCGTGGCTCGCGATCGGGTTCGCGGTCGCGGCGTTCATCCTCGCGTTCGGTCTGCTGCGCACGACCGCGAAGCGGTGGACCCCCCTCTTCCGCACGACCCTGATCAGCGGGATCGTCGTCGGCCTCCTGGTCGCGGGGCTCGTCGGCCTCACCGGCTACCTCCTCTTCGGATGCCCGTACCTTCCCCCGTCGTCCGCCCTGACGAGCGTCGCCGGCGGGGCGGGGTGGACCCACGTTCCGGTCGGACCGTGGCAACAGGACGGTAAACCCGTGCTGTTCTTCTACGGCGCGAGCTGGTGCCCGTTCTGCTCGGCCGGAAGCTGGACGATCTACAAGGCGCTCTCCGATTTCGGGACGGTGACGGGCGCCGGAAGCGCGTTAGGGTTCTCGAGTCTCGCCGATACGGACCCCGGGACCCCCGAGATCATCCTCGCGAAGCTCGGCTACTCCTCCCCGACGATCTCGATCGTGATCGATGAGGACACGTCGGGGGTCGATGGCACGTTCCCGGGCACGAGCAACTGCTACGAGCAAGCGTACGTCGGGGCGTACTCGGGGAGCGCGATCCCGTTCGTCGTGATCAACGGCCAGTACATGCACGCCCTGACCCCGATCATCAACCCGTCCGACCTCGGTCAGTACACGGACGGGAACACCGGGGGGACCGGCGCCCAGACCGTCCTCGGCCAGGTCAACGCGGAGAACGGGACCGCGTGGTCGGTCCTCCAGTCCCAGGCGTGGTGGGTGATGGCGTTCCTGACGAAGGCGACCGGGGAGACCGTGTCGACGCTCGCCACGGAGTACAAGTGGTCGGCCGCCACGCAGAGCGCGGTCACCGGCTACCTCGCGCAGATCGGATAGCCGAATGCGAAGTCGCACCGTCCGGTCGGTCGTCTATTTCGCCGGCGGGCTCGGCCTGATCCTGTCCCTGTTCGCGGCGGCCGAGGTCCTGGACCCGGCCCTTCAGTCGATCTGCTCGATCAACTCGTTCTACTCCTGCGGCGCCGTCACCCGGAGCGGGCTCACGAGCACGCTGGGGATCCCCGACTACCTCTGGGGGATCGGCGGATTCGTCCTGATCCTGATCGTCGCCGGGCTCGCCGAACGGAATCGCGGCGATGCGCGCTACACCTACGCCCTGCTCGGCCTGACGACGCTCGGGGTCGCGCTCGCGTTCTACCTGCTCTACGTGGAGCTCGCCCGGATCCATGCGCTCTGCCCCGTCTGCGTCTCCGCCTACTTCTTCGGCGGGGTCGCCTGGGTCGGCGCGATCGAACTCACCCGGCGGGCGGTCCGCCGGAGGCCCGACGGCCCCGCGGCGGCGCCCCCGTCGGAGGGCGGAGTGGTCGCCCAACCGTAGCCTCCGGAGCCACGAGACTCTCCCTCGGCCGGTCGGCGTGGCGTAGGCCTATATACCCGACCTTTCTCGGCGGCCCGGGTCACACCATGGCGGCACTGCCGACGGACTATGCGGATTGGGCGGCGCTCGCCGCCGGGATCGCGATCGCGGGCGGGCTCATCGGGACGGGGATGGCCCAGTCCGGCATCGGTGCCGCGGGGATGGGGATCATCGCGGAGAAGCCCGAGAAGTTCGGTCAGGTGCTGTTCTTCTTCGTCATTCCCGAGACGCTCTGGATCATTGGATTCGTGCTGGGGATCATCCTCCTGCTCGGCATCCTCCACGCCTAGTCGCGCGTCCGGCCCATGAGCCTCGAGAGCCTCGTCGAGGAGATCCGACAGCACGCCGAGGCCGAGCTCGCCGCGACGCTCCAGAACCAGCGGACCGAGGAGGCCCGGATCCAGAGCGAGCGGGACCAGAAGGTCACGGAAATCCGCGCTAGCGGCCAGCGCGCGACGGACACCGAGGTCGCCCGCGAGCGCGCCCAGCGCCTCGCGGCGGCGAAGCTCGAGGCGCGCCAGCTGCTCTACGAGGCGCGGGAGCGGCGCCTCGAGGACGGTCTCCGGGAGACCCGGAGCCTTCTCTCGGCCTACACGAGCTCCCCCGCCTACCCGTCGGTCCTGAAGCGGATGGTCGACGCCGCGTACGCCTCCCTCGGCCGACAGATCCGGATCTCGGGACGCAGCGAAGACGCGGCCGCGCTCGCCAAGGTCGCGGGGAAAGCGTTCGACCCGACCCCCCGCTCGATCCTCGGCGGGATCGTCGCCGAGACGACCGACCAGAGCCGCCGGCTGAACCTCTCGTTCGACGAGCTCCTCCGCCTGCGCGAGGACGAGGTCCGCGAGCTGCTCGCCTAGGACGGTCGGACGTGGCCGCCTCCGCGTATGCGAGCGCCCTCGGCCGGCTGAAGCCGGAGTTCACCGCGTTCCTCCCGAAGGAGACGTACGTCCAGCTGACCGCCGCCAAGGACCCGAACGAGGTCGCGAAGCTCCTCGACGCGACGCCGTACGGTCCGGACATCCAGGCCGCCCGGGCCGCCTACCAGGGCGTCGCGCTCGTGGAGGTCGCGATCAACCGAACGTTCGTGCGACGCAACCGCCACGCCTACGAGGCGACGCCGTTCGCGGGCCGCGCCGTCGTCGGCGCCTACCTCACCCGCTGGGACCTCCAGAACATCGAACTGATCCTCGCCGCGAAGGCCCAAGGGCGTTCCGTGACCGAGACCGAGGACCATCTCGTGTCGAGCCGGGAGATCCCCGCGGGCCTCTACGCCGGGGTCCTCACGCTCGACGACTTCCGCCAGCTGCTCGCGCTGCCGACGCTCGAGGCGGTCGCGGCGGCGCTCGTGAAGTACGGCTACGGCGCGACCGTGCTGCCGCTCGTGGAGGCGTTCCAGCGCACGCACGACATCTTCCCGATCCTGCACGCGCTCGACGCGGAGTACTACCAGCACGTCCTCGAGGCGGCGAAGTTCTTCCAGGGCGACGAGTGGGTCGTCCGCCAGTTCCTCGCGAGCGAGATTGACGTGCGGAACGCCCTCCTCTTGCTCAAGGGAAAGGCCGCCGACCTCCCGATGGACGAGGTCGCGAGCCGCTGGTTCGCGGGCGGCGCCCTCCCCGCGACCCAGGTACCGGATCTCTACGGGGTCCGGGGGGTGCCCGAGCTCGCCGACCGGCTCGCGGGGAGGTTCCCGACGATCGGCGAAGGGACCGCGGAGTTCACCGAGGAGCACAGCCTCACCGGTTTCGAAGCGGCGCTCTCGCGCGACCGCGCGACGACCGAGCTCCGCCGGCTCCGGACCTACCCGCTCTCGCTCTCGGTCGCGTTCACCTACCTTTTGCTCGCCGAGCTCGAGCGGGAGGACGTGCGTCGGATCGCGTTCGCGAAGCTCTACGGGATCCCGACGGAGCGGCTCACTCCGCTGCTCGTCTCGCCGCGCCTGTAGTCGCGCGGACGTGCGCCGACTCCGCTCCCCCGGTATCGCCGCTCGCTCGCGCGGCCGCGGTACCGAGGGTGCCGACTCCCCGCGCGGGCTCCTGGCCCGCTCTCTCGGTGCCGAACCGCCCGGTGCACGAACCGGGGAGGGCTGGCGGCGGGGCGAGACGGCGGTCCCTGACCTCCCGAGTCAGCTAGATGTATCGGTGTGCCGTTGGGATAGGCGCGCACTCCGAGCGGCTCCTATGAGACCCCGAGGACGGGTGTTCCCGCCGACGTGGATCGTGTGGATCGTCGTCGCGGTGGTCTCGACCGGGGGGATCGGGCTTGCGATCGCGGGGGCGTCTCCCGCTCGAGCGTCGTCGGACCGGCCGCTGATGGCCGGAGCGGCCGAGCCGAACTCGACCTTCTGCGAGGTGCTGGACCCGTTCCTCTCGACCGTCCCGGCCGCGTACTACACGAACGTGACGAGCCTCTTCGCGACGCTGTGCAATCAGACCGGCTTTGACGATCTGCTCACGGACTGGGGATCGATGCACGAGTTCCCGTCCAACAACGGATCGGGAACGACCTGGCAAGCGTCCAACTTCTCCTTGGATTGGGGCGAGGCAAGCGGTCAGGCCCCGAGCGCGTACTTCACCGTGAATTGGGTGGGTTGGTGCAGCAGCGCCTCCGTCGGTGCATCGAACGCGTACTGCGGTTACGAGCAGTACTGGACGGGCTACGTTTCCAACACCACGCTCTCGGGACCGACGCAGGAGGAGTATCCGCTCGTCACGACCGGCCTGCGGCCGCTCCTCGGCTACCCGGCGGGGGAGATCCTGCTGCTCGCGGGAATCGCCGTCGCGATCGGCCTCGGGGTCGTTCTGGTCGTACGGCACCGACGCCGCTCGCATCCGCCGGATCCACCGACCCCGTCGGATCCCGCGGGCGCGACGGGGCATTCGCTGGATAGTGATGCGGACCGTACTACGCGAGCGTCCGGTACGGTCGACGCCGGGGGCGCGAACCCGGGCCGCGGCGCGCTCGACGACCGGCGCTGACGCGCGGCGTCTCCCCGCGGCCGGCGGATCGCCCGCCGAGGGACGAGCGAGTTCCATCGATCGGATGCCTCGGTCCACCGACGGGCGGTCGGTCAGTTCTCGGTCGACTGCAGGATCGGGGTCGGAGCGAGCCCGTCGGGCGTCACGCTCGACGTGGTGTGGGTCCGCGACGCCCCGAACGGCCGGAACGGCTTACCGTTCCCCGTGTAGAACTTCGAGAAGTACTCGACGAAGATCAGCCGGGCGCCCTGGATCCCCGGCTCGAAGACGCCGAGGATGACGTTGAACGACTGGCCGATCAGGACGATCACGACGCCGACCGCGATCCCGACGACGGCTCCGGCCGCGAACAGTCCCCCCGCGATGTCGTTGATCACGAGCGCGAGCACGACGCTCGCGAGGAGGATGCCGACGAGCCGCGTGTAGGAGAGGATGTGGCTCAGCACCTCGATGAGCGACATCATGCCGTTCTGGACCCCCTCGCCGCCGACCATCAGGAGGAGCCCGAGGACGAGCGAAGCGAGGGAGACGACGACGGTGGGGTTCGAGAGCGACGCGCCCCCCGCGGTGAGCGGGCCGAGCGACTTCGCGCCGAGCACGCAGAGGCCGAAGAACGCGAGCCCCCACGCGAACAGGATCCCGCCGAACTTCCCGAGGGCCCCGCGCCGGTGGTGGTGGAAGTACTCCTTGAGGAGCCCGAAGAGAAAGCCGAGCGTCACCATGCCGAGGCCGACGAACCCGGCGAACAGGAGCAGGAGCCCGACCTGGCGGAGCGGGTCGAACGGCGCGGCGTAGCCGACGAGGTGGCTCAGGAGCGGGTAGCCGAAGAACTCGTCGAAGTAGAGCCCGAGGGCGATCGCGAGCGCGCAGCCGGGCAGGAGCGCGTAGGCGAGCTGGCGCATGCCCTGGGGTCCCATGATCCGCTTGACGAACGTGCGGCCGAACTTCGGCAGGTGCTGGGCGCCGGGGAACCCGGCGATCATCCACAGGCAGATCAGGAGGATCGTGAGCCCGTAGCCCCAGTCGCCGAGCATGAAGCCGAAGAAGATCGGGAACGCGACCGCGAAGACGAGCGTCGGGTCCCACTCGTCCGCCTGCGGCAACGAGTAGAACCGGATGAAGAACTCGAACCGGCGGACGCCCCGCGGGTTCGACATCAGGGTCGGCGGCTCCTCCGACGTCGGGACCGCGTAGAGGTAGGCGCGCCCGCCGGTCGCGGAGTCGACGATCGCGGCGAGGCGGGCGACGTCGCGGCTCGGCACCCACGCCTCGAGCGCGAACGTCGACCGTCCCGCGCCGAGCTTCGCGAGGACCTCGACCTTGCGGTTCTCGACCTGGAGCGCCTCGTCGATCGCGACGATCGTGGGGTACCAGTCCCGCGCGAGCGCGCCGAGCCGCTCGACGATCGTCGCGCGACGGCGGACGATCTCCTCGCGTCGGCGCCGGAGCCCGAGGAGCTCCTCGGCCGGCGGGCCGGCGAGCGCGGGGAGCGCCGAGAGCCGCACGGCGTTCGCCTGGGCGGACCGCGCGAGGAGGTCCGCCGAGCTCCGCCGCAGGCTCACGAGGAACCGGCCCGAGCCCGACGGGTCGTCCAGGAACTGCGCGTCCGCGCCCGGCGGGAGCGCCGAGCGCCACGCGGCGTCGGCCTCGGGCCCGCCCTCGCCGAAGAACGTCACGAAGCTCTGGCCGCCGAGGTACTCGAGACGGTCCGAGTAGAACGAGAGCTTCGCCAGGAGCGCGATCGACTCGTCGGTCGCCTTCTCCTCGGTCTCGAGGCGGTCGTTCTCCCGGGTGAGTTCCCCGACCTCGGCGTCGATCGGGACGGTCTTCGCGGCGGCGAGAATGTCGGCGAGCGTGTCGAAGCGGCGGGGCGCGCCCCCGGGCACGGCCGGTAGCGCGCTCTTCAGGCCCCGGAAGCGCAGCGCCTCGTCGCCGATTGCCCGCTGGCTCTCGGTCCCCCGCTCCGGCACGAGCTCGGCGAGCGCTTCGGGCGAGAGCGGTTCGATCTGGGCGAGGCGGAGGTCGTGCAGGATCGTGAGGACCCGTTCGCGGTCGTCCTTCAGCCCGAGGAGCCCGACCTTGGTCATCCGCTCGGGGCGCAGGACTCCCATCGCGGCCCTCCGTCAGTCCGGGACGAAGCCGGCGAGCACGGCGGCGAGGATCGCGTCCTGCTGGTCGGCGGCCCGCTTTCCCTCGCCCCGGGACGCGACCTCGGCCGCGCGCTTTCCCTCGGCGAGGATCTCGGCGGCGAGCCGGTCGGCCTCGGCCCGCGCCGCCCGGACCGCTTCCGCCCGCTCGGCGTCGGCCGCGGCCTGCGCGGCCTTCACGGCCGCCTCGCTCTCGTCCCGGGCCCGCTGGACCGCCTCCGTGGCGGTGCCCCGGGCCGCCCGGAGCCGAAGCTCCCAGTCCGACTCGGTCGCCTTCACCCGCTTGAGCGCGTCGATCGACCCGAGCGGAGGGGCCGGGGGGGCCGCGACGGACATCAGAGCGCTCCGTAGTAGACCGCGACGAACACGAGGAGCCCCACGACCGCGGCGACCTTGACCGCGAGCGACACGAGCTGCACGGTCCGGAAGCGGCGGACCGCGACGTTAGGCGCTGGCTGCATCGGCCTCCGCCGCCTCCATTTTCCGCTTCACGGCCTTCAGCATGCTGAACGAGTCCCGCTCGAGCTCGTCGAACCGGAACTTGATGTAGCGCACGGTCCCCTGGAGGCGCGGGATCAGGACGTTCTCGATCGCGCTCGCCCGTCGCTTGGTCCGCTCGATCTCCTTCAGGAGCCGGCGGAGCGCGTTCTCCTTCTCGGCGATGTCGAGCACGACCGAGTAGATCCCCTGGAAGTGACGGATCGACTCGTTCACGGACGTCGGAAGGTCGAGCAGATCCGGCGCCGCGACCGGAGCGTAGGCACCGCGGTCGACGCGCGGGGTCCGCACGCCCATCACGTTCTTCGTCGCGACCCGGACGGGGTGGACGTCGGGCAGGAGCATCGAGATGCTCTCGAGCCGCGTCGGGCCCTCCATCATCTCCGCCATCCGGATCGACTCGTAGCCGCGCGCGATGCGGGCCCGCAGGTCGCCGCGGAGCTTCATCGCCTCCTTCGAGATCGCGAAGAACTCGACGATCAGCGCGGTCCGCTTGAGCTTCAGGAGGTTGAGCCCCTTCTTCGCGACCAGGATCCGGCGACGGGTTCGGAGGAGCTCGAGGCGAGTCGGGCGAATCGTTTCCGCCGGCACGTCGCGACCTCTCCCCGTCCTAGGTGACCGAGCTCTTCCGGACGCGGTACTTCTCGACGAACTCGGGCTTGATCCGCTTGAGCTCGGAGTCGGGGAGCTCCGACAGGATGTCCCAGCCGATCGAGAGCGTCTGGTCGATCGTGCGGTCCTCGTCGGGGCCCTGGTTGACGAACTGGGTCTCGAACCGGTCGGCCGACTTGAGGTAGAGGCGATCGACGGCGCTGAGGGACTCCTCGCCGACGATCGCCGACAGCGCGCGCTGGTCCTTTCCGGTCGCGTACGTCGCGAACAGCTGGTCGGCGACGCCGCGGTGGTCCTCCCGCGTCCGGGTCTTGCCGATCCCCTGGTTCATCAGGCGCGAGAGCGACGGGAGCACGTCGATCGGCGGGTAGACGCCGCGACGCTGGAGCTCGCGGCTGACGTAGATCTGGCCCTCGGTGATGTACCCGGTGAGGTCGGGGATCGGGTGCGTGACGTCGTCCGCCGGCATCGTGAGGATCGGCAGCTGCGTGATCGAGCCCTTGCGGCCGTGGATCTTGCCGGCGCGCTCGTAGATCGTCGCGAGGTCGGTGTACATGTACCCCGGGTAGCCGCGCCGCCCCGGGACCTCGTCCCGCGCCGCGGAGATCTCGCGGAGCGCCTCGCAATAGTTCGTCATGTCCGTGAGGACGACCAGCACGTGGAGGTCCCGTTCGTAGGCGAGGAACTCCGCCGCGGTGAGCGCCATCCGCGGGGTGACGACCCGCTCCATCGACGGGTCCGACGAGAGGTTCAGGAAGACGACCGCGCGCTCGAGCGCGCCGGTCGACTGGAACTCCTTGAGGAAGAAGTTCGCCTCCTCGCTCGTGATCCCCATCGCGGCGAAGACGACCGCGAACCCCTCGCTCGAGTTCCGGAGCTTCGCCTGCCGGACGATCTGGGCCGCGATCTGGTTGTGTGGGAGCCCCGCGCCCGAGAAGATCGGGAGCTTCTGGCCGCGGACGAGGGTGTTCATCCCGTCGATCGTCGAGATCCCCGTCTGGATGAACTCGCTCGGCTCCTCCCGCGAGTAGGGGTTCATCGCGTTCCCGACGATCTCGAGCCGGGTCGCGCTGACGATCTTCGGGCCGCCGTCGCGCGGCTCGCCGAGCCCGTTGAAGACGCGGCCGAGGAGCTCGTCCGAGACCGCGAGGGTGGCGACCTCCCCGAGGAACTTCACGCTGGTCGCCTCGACGTTCATCCCCATCGTCGGGCCGAACACCTGGACGATCGCGAGGCCCTTGCGCGAATCGAGCACCTGCCCCTGGCGCCGCTCGCCGTTCGGGAGCGAGATCTCGACGATCTCGCCGTAGGCGGCGTTCGCGACGTCGCGGACGAACAAGAGCGGCCCGGTGACGCGGTCGACCGTGCGGTAGTCGATCGGTACGTCGGGCGCCGCGGAGGCGGGGGAGTTCGTGCCCTTGGCGGCCATCGTCAGGCTCCCGCGGCCGCGGCGACCTGGCCCACGGCCTGCCCCACCTCGAGCTCGAGCTCATCGAACTGGCGCTGGAGCTCTGCTTCGGGGATCCACTTCATCCGGGAGAGCTTCGTGCGCACGGGCAGCTTCTGCAGCTGCGCCACGGTCGCGCCCTTGCCGATCGCCTCCTGCTCCCGGTCGCCGAACGCGAGGATCGCGCGCAGCATCCGGTACTGCTTCTGGATCGACGAGTACGTGTCCACGTCGTCGTAGGCGCTCTGCTGGAGGTAGTCCTCGCGGAGCATCCGCGCGACATCGAGCACGGCCTTCTCCCGCTCGGGCAGCGCGTCGACGCCGACGAGCTGGACGATCTCCTGCAGCTCGGCCTCCTTCTGGAGCACCTCGAGCGCCTTCTGCCGCAGCGGAACGAACTCCTTC
>JASHPY010000017.1 GCA_030037855.1 Thermoplasmata archaeon
TCGGGGCGCGGACCTGATGCCGTTGCTGCTCGGGCGGGCGGGCCACCCTTCCGCATGAAGTGCCGGGTGCTGCTGGTCCCGCGCTCGCGCGGCGAGGAACTCCGACGGAGACTCGTCGCCGAAGGCTGGCTGAGGTCCGACGTCGGCATCCTCGCGTACGGCGACCGGCTGGCCCTACCGCTGGTCGAGGGCGCAAGTGTCCCCGATGGGTTGGGTGAGATCGGAGAGATCGACCTGCCACCGCGAGCCGCGCTCGCGCCCGAGGACTACCGGGATCTGGTCTCGCTGCCGCCGGAACTCCAGCCGCTGCTGCCGCGATCGTTCGACGTCATCGGAGACGTCGTCCTGGTCCGCATCCCGCGGACGCTCGAGGCGCATGCGGGGGAGATCGGGCGCGCGCTGCTCGCGTTCGTTCCCGGCGCCCGCATCGTCGGCGAGGACCGTGGCGTTCACGGCGAGGCGCGCCGGCGGTCCCTCGTCGCGCTCGCGGGGACCGGAGGTTGGAGGACCCGGCACCGGGAGAACGGGATCGACGTCGAAGTCGACCTCGAACGAGCCTACTTCTCCCCGCGCCTCGCTCGAGAGCACGCCCGGGTCGCCGAGACGATCCGGCCCGGGGACCGCGTCTACGACCTCTGCTGCGGCGTGGGGCCGTTCACGCTCACGATCGCGCGCGACGGACGGGCGCGAACCATCACGTCCGTGGACTCGAACCCCGACGCGCTCGCGCTCCTTCGCGGGTCGCTGACCCGTCAGGGCTTCGGCACCCCGGTCACGCTGCGGGAGGGTCCGGTGGAGGTGTTCGCACCGATCGCGGAGCCGGTCGAACGAGTGATACTGAACCTCCCGCTGGAAGGGATTAAGTATCTACCCTCGGTGGCACGGACGACGGCGCGCCGAGGGCATCTCTACTACTACGAGGTCGTCCCGCGCACCGAGTTCGATCACAGGGAGAAGGCTGTGGTGCTCGCGCTGGGGTCCGCGGGAGAATGGCGCGTCTCCTCCTCGCACGTCGTGCACCCCTATTCGCCAACCTCCGACCTCGTCGGCTTCGACCTCGAGCGGGCCGGGGAGGGAGCGTGAGCCTTACTCTCGCCCTCCAGGACGTCTCGGAAGCGGACCTGCCGCTCGTGGGCGGGAAGGCCGGTAAGCTCGGCGAGTTGATCCGCCAGGGCCTGCCCGTCCCTCCGGGATTCGTCGTGACCACCGAGGCGTACGACGCGTTCGTCGCCGCCACGATCCTTCGGACCGAGATCCCGGCCGCGCTCTCCTCGATCCGTACCGACCAGCCCGAGTCGGTCGAATCGGCCTCGCGGCGGATCCGGACCGCGTTCGAGGCGACCGAGTTCCCGCCGGGGCTCCGGAAGACCCTCGCCGACGAGTACGAGCGGTACGTCCGCGACCACTCGGTCCGGTTCTCGGCCGTGCGTTCGAGCGCGACCCTCGAAGACCTCGAAGGGGCGTCGTTCGCCGGCCTCCAGGACACGTACCTCAACGTCGCCGGCGTCGACCACATCCTCGAGGGCGTGCGTCGCTGCTGGGGGTCGGCGTTCTCCCCGCGCGTGCTGGTCTACCGGCAACGGAAGGGGTTCGACCACACGAGCGTACGCCTTGCGGTCCTCATCCAGAAGATGGTCGACGCGACCGTGAGCGGCATCCTGTTCACCCGAGACCCGAACACCGGGGAGAACCACATGATCGTGGAGGCGGGCTGGGGCCTCGGCGAGGCGATCGTCGGTGGCGAGGTGACCCCGGACCACTACGTCATCGACGGGGCGAGCCAGAAGATCGTCCACAAGCAGATATCCGAGCAGAAGGTCCGGCTCGTCCGGGATGACGCGGGCGGGAACCGGCGCGAACCGGTGCCGGCGGACGAGCGCAGCATTCAGAAGCTGTCCGACCACCGGCTCTCCCGTCTCGTCTCGCTCGCGCGCCTCATCGAGTCCCACTACCGGCGTCCGATGGACGTCGAGTGGTGCGGCGACCGCGAGGCGCTCTACGTCGTCCAGGCGCGGCCCGTGACGACGATTCCGACCTCTACCGCCGCCGCGCGCGGGGGCGCCGCGGAGTCGACCGGCTCGGAGGGGACCGACGAGAAGCCGATCCTCCGCGGGTTCGGGGCGAGCCCGGGCGTTGCGACCGGTGTCGCCCGCGTCCTGCACGGCTCGCAGGAGATGGAGAAACTGAAGACCGGGGAGGTGCTCGTCACCTCGATGACGACGCCGGACATGGTGCCGGCGATGTCGCAGGCGGCGGCGATCGTCACGGACGAGGGAGGGATGACCTGCCACGCCGCGATCGTCTCGCGCGAGCTCGGCGTCCCCTGCGTGGTCGGCACCCGGGAGGCGACCAAGCTCATCATCGACGGCATGGAGGTCACGGTCGACGGGAAGACCGGCGCCGTCTACAAGGGCGCCGCGCTCCGGAACAAGGTCCCGGCGGCGGCCGCCGCCGGGGAACCCGCCGTCAGCGCGTCACACGGCGGCGGGCACGAGGGCGCGCCGGTCACGGCGACCAAGATCTACGTCAACGTCGGGGTCCCGGAGAAGGCGGCGGAGTACGCGCGGCTACCGGTCTCGGGGGTCGGACTCCTTCGGATCGAGTTCATCTTCACCGCCCACGTGCGCGAACATCCGCTCGCGCTGCTCAAGAAGGGGAAGAAAGACGAGCTC
>JASHPY010000081.1 GCA_030037855.1 Thermoplasmata archaeon
CTCCTCGATCCCGACGTGGAGCTGGCTCCCGCCGAAATTGAGCCAGATGCCCCCGCGCTTCGCGAGGTGCGCCGGCTTCGGGACCTCGGTCATGCCGAGCAGGTCGACGAAGAACGATCGGGCGGTGGGTTCCGACCCCGGCGGCGCGGCGATCTGCACGTGATGTACCCGGTAATGGGGAGCCGACATGCCCCGTCCACTGCGAGTCCCTACAAGAGCCGCGCGGGGTCGAGCGGTCGCCACCGATCGCGACGCGAACGACTTGAAGGTCTCACGATTGGGCGGCCCGTGGACGCGCCCGAGCCGCGACTCCTCATCTCCGTGGCACGTCGGAACGACGTCGGGGAACGGGTCGCCGAGCAGCTTCGGGGGGTGCCGTGGTCCTATCTGGCGGAGACCCCGCCCGCGCGACGCCGGTCGGTCGAAGCGATGCTCGTGGGCGGGTACTCGGATGAGCTCAAGGAGTTCGACCCGGCGACCACGCCCCGCCTGCGGTTCGTCCAGCGCCTGTTCACCGGGTCCGACGGATTCCCGTTCGGAAGATTCCCCGCGGACGTTCGGTTCGCGGGAAACGTCGGTGCGTTCGCCCCGTTCGTCTCGGAACATGCGGTCCTGCTCGCGCTCGCGGCGGCCCGGGACCTGCCCGCGGGACGCGAGATGGTTCGCGAGGGTCGGCTCCGCCCAGCGCCCGAGCAGCGGACGCTCACGGGTCGGACCGCCGTTATCCTCGGCTTCGGCGAGATCGGTCGGGCGATCGCCGAGCGGCTCCGCCCGTTCGAGATGAGCATCGTGGGCGTGAGCCGCCGCGGCGACCCGGTGGACGGCGTGGCGGAGATGTTCCCCGCCGACCGGTTCCGGGAGGCCCTCCCGCTCGGAGACTACGTCTTCGAGGTCCGCCCTCTGACGAACCTCACCGCGGGCTCGATCGGCGCGGCCGAGCTCGCCTCGATGCGACCGGAGGCGGTCC
Organism: Thermoplasmata archaeon; assembly: GCA_030037855.1. Classification (GTDB taxonomy): domain Archaea; phylum Thermoplasmatota; class Thermoplasmata; order Lutacidiplasmatales; family UBA184; genus Lutacidiplasma. The sequence continues at coordinate 968 of JASHPY010000081.1, forward strand.
TGGTCAACGTCGGCCGGGCGGGTACGATCGACGAAGAGGCGCTGTACCGCCACCTCGAGTCCCACCCCCGGTTCCGGGTGGCGATCGACGTCTGGTGGAACGAGCGGTTCACGAACGGCACCCTCCTGTCGCGCTTCCCCTTCGCGAGCCTTCCGAACTTCCTCGGGACCCCGCACTCGGCCGGCAACGTCCCCGGCGCCGACGAGCGAGCCATCCGCCTCGCGGCGGAGAACCTCGCCCGGTACTTCCAGACGGGGCGTCCGGCGCACGTGCTCGACCGGAGCGAGTATCCCGGATAGCGGAGCCTCCCTCCACGGTCATCGGGAGACCGAACCGACCGGTCGACGGGCCCGGCCCCACCTCCGCGAGAGCCCGTGTCCGGCGCGCGGGCCGTCACGGACGCAGCAGTTCTCGTTTACCGGGGCTGCCACGGATCCGACCGCCGGGACTCATCCACTCCTCCCCGCCCGGGTGTTCGCATCGGCCCGCGGAGCGAGCCGGTGGGGCGGCGAGCAGGTCCGCTGGCGATCAGACGAGCGCGCGACTGTGGCGACAACGAGAGCCGGTCGGGACCGTACAACCCCGTGGTGGACTCCCTCGCGTAACCGCGGGCGCGAGATCGGTCCCAGCCGACGTACGGTGAGAAGGTGCGCGAGGGTCGCTCCCTAGAGTTCCCCGCCCCCAAGTGGGCACTCGCCCCGAGTCGGGGAACGGTAGCTGCGCGGCGGTGCCCGATCGCTCGGTCAGGCCGGCAGGCCGGGAGGGCGGGCGCCTTCGTCATCAGCCCCAAGTAGGGCCGTGGGTGGATCGCGAACCGTCCGGCGTTCGGGTCACGTCCCCTTCGGCGCTGCCCTCACCACCCCTTTGTCCAGATCGATTATAATACGAGGAAATATGTCTAGTGTTTGATAAGTTGAAATGGCGATCGCCAAGCGGGACACGACCGGAGGCTTCCGTCCGCAGCTCCGGCCAAGGGAGGACGTGGCGCGACCCGCCACGGCGTGCCTCCGGCTCGACGGCGTCCTCGAGACTCGACTGCTTTCACCGCAGCTCCACCGGATCCTTCTCGGGATGGCACGACTGCGCAACGCGGTGAGCAGCTTCCGACTCGAGGGAGAAACGGTCGAATTGGATCGGGCGCGTGAACTGATCGAGGGGACCGCGCCGAGCACTTCGTCCGAGACCGGAGTTCTACGACTCGCGCAGGCGTACGCGAGGTTGGGGAGGGACCGTCTCCGCCCGCTGACCGTCTCCGGAATCCTGGCGACCCACCGGGAGCTGTTCGAGGGCATTCTATGCGACGACGACGGCCGTCGCCGCGAGGACTGGGTCGGAGTACTGAAACCCGAACAGAACTACATCGTGAACGAGGGATCGCGAACGCTGAGATTCACGCCGACGCCGCCTGAGAGGACGCGGTCCGAGCTCGAGCAGCTCCTGACCTGGTACCGCGAGTCAAAGTTCTCCTTTCTTCCGCTCGTGGTCGCCGCCCTCTTTTTCGCCGAGTTTCAGGCGATTCATCCCTTCATGGACGGCAACGGCCGGGTCGGCCGACTTCTGAACATCGCGATACTCCAGGACCTCGGTTGCACGAACGCACCCCTCGTTCCGCTCGATACCCAGTTCTTCCGAACCAGCCGGAAGTACTACGGATTTCTCGGAACCACCAACGCGGGAAACGACTACTACCCTTGGACGAGATACTTCGTGAGCCAAGCGCATACGGCCTATCGCGCGGCCTCCCGGCAGGCGGACCTCAGCCCGATGGTGTCTACTTTCTCCCGGGAAAGTACGCGGAGGGTTCTTCGCTGGGTCCTAGGGGGCACCGGCCAGTGGTTCGGCCGGGGTGACTATCCGAACCCGGGTCACTACAGCCAGCCGGCCCTCTGGGCGGCGCTCGACGAACTGAAACGCGAAGGCATTCTGGAGGCGAAGGGCGAGAGGAGGGGCCGCCGGTACCGGCTCCAGTCAAAGTTCCTCACCGAGGTGTACGCCCAGCGCCTCTGAGTGGCGAACGGAGGCATGCGAGTCCGCTCCGCCCGGCTCCCGCGCGAGGCCATTCCCCGACGCGGAAGCGTGGGGCGCCCACCGCCGTGCCCAATGGTAGGTCGGTCCAGCGGTTCACTCAGCGGATCCGCTCGAGCGCGAACGAGCCCACGATCAACGCCCGATTGGTCGCGCGGCACTCGACCCAGTCGTGGGTCTGGACCTCGCCGAGCCCCTTCACGGACAGGAACGTCTTGTCCCGGTCCTGCCGGAAGACGATCGCCCCGTCCATCCGTCCGAGGAGCGTCTCGACCTGGGCGTCCGACAGCGCCGCGCCCTCGAGCGAGTAGACCGCGAGCGCGTTGCGGGGCTTGAGGATCCCGACCACGTTCTGCAGGAACGAGAACCCGGCCCGCTCGTCCCCGTGCGCGAGCACCCCCGAGAGCCCGAGGAAGCCGACCCGGAACGGGGCCTGCTTCGTTCCCTCGGCGGACTTCGACGCCTTGACGAGGTTCGAGAGGATCCCGGCCCGGTCGTCCGAGCCCTTCGTCCCGAGCCGGTGGGGGTCCGACCCGTCGGTCGACGCGCCCGACGCGTCGATCCACGTCACCATGCCCATCTGCTCGTACTCCCGGAACTGCGGGAGCACGAGGCCGAGGCTCTGCGAGATCTCGCCCGGGCTCCGCGCGGCGGTCACGATCACGATCGGCTCGCCCCGCTTCAGGCCCTCGGCCACGAACGCGTAGAGGACGATCTCCTTCCCGACGAACGCATCCCCGAGCAGCACGACGTGCGACCTCGGCGGGAACCCTCCGAGGAGGAGGTCGTCCAGTCGGGCGGTGCCCGTCGGGAGCCGGTCGGCGATCCGCCGCTGGGTCGGCGCCTTCAGGGTCTCGGCGGCGGGCGCGATCGCGGACGGCCCGGCATCCGCGAGGTCGCGCACCGACGTGCTCCGTCGGCCCCCGACCGCGGACCCCGGCTCGGCCGGGGCGGACGGTCCCGAGGCGGCGTCCGAGAGGTCGGCCCCGCGGGCGACCTCCTGCCGCCGCAGCGAGAGCTCGGCCTCGTTCGCGGAGAGCGCCCGCTCCCGGGCGTTCACCGCACCCTCGCGGGACTCGACGTCGGCCTGGGCGGCGCGGAGTCGCTTCTCCCGCTCCTCGACCGTCTTCTCCCGGTCGGACACGGACTTCAGTCCCTGCTCGAGCTGGGCCGCCTTCTGGGCGACCTCGACCTGGGATTTCCCGACCGCGCTCAGGCGGCCCTCGTAGTCCTTCGCCGCCGCGTCGTACGCCCCTTTCCGCTCGTCGACCGCCTTCGAGCGGTCGGTGAGGTCGGCCTCCCTCTGCCGGAGCGTCGCCTCCCGCGCGGCGAGCGCGGCCTCCTTGTCGGCGGAGAGCTTGAGGGCGCCTTCGACGGTCTTCGCGCGATCGGCGTTCTCCTTGGCGCGACGGCCGAGGGAGGCGTTCTGCTCATCGAGGATCGCCTTCAGCTGCTGGAGTTTGACCTCCCGCGCGGCGAGGTCGGCGGCCCCGGCGGTCGCGCCGGCCGGCGACGGGGTCCCGGTCGCGGCGACAGCGCCTTCCCGACGCAGTAGCTCGTTCGTCTTCTGGTCGAGCTCCTTCTTCTGCGCCTCGAGTCGCGCTTCGGTCTCGGGGATCGCCGCGGCGCGACGGTCGAGCTCCTGCGAGCGTTGCGTCAGCTCGACGTCGCGCTTCGTGAGCTCGCCTTCCTGTTGCACGAGCCGCTCCTCGCGCGAGGAGATCAGCGGTGTCGACCGCTGGAGCTCCTGCTCGCGGAGCTCGAGCGCGTGCGTTCGGTCGACGACCTCCCGCTCACGACCCTCCATGCCCGCGATCTTGCCGGCCCACTCCCGCTCCTTCTCGAGCACGGCGTCGGCGCGCTTCCGGTACTCCTCCTCGAGCTCGTCGAGCTGGGTCCGGGCCTCCTGGAGCGAGTCCTTCTGCCGCTGGATCGACATCTCGTCGTTCTCCGCGTCCGCCTCGCGCTTCACGAGCGCGATCTCGCGGAAGTGGAGCGCCTCCTCCTTCTGCCGCACCTCGTCCGCGAGCCGGAACATGCGGCTCTGCCCCGACGTGATCAGCTCGCGCTCGTGCGGCCGGGTGCCGGAGGAGATCAGGTGGAGGAACGAGCCCGACGACTGGTAGAAGATCGCCGAGATGAACAGGGAGATCGCGAGGGCGGAGTCGACGCTCGCCGCCCCGCTCGGCGGGAAGAGGATCACGAGCGCGGTCGCGACCGGCAGCACCGCGGTGATCGCGCTGGCGAGCTGCTGGGACGACCATCCGCTCCAGGTCATCGCGAGCGCGACGAGCGCGAAGCTGATGCCGGCCAGGATCACGGCATAGAACCAGGGCCACAGCCCGAGACCGGCGAACGAACCATACCCGGCCAGGTGGGCCACGAAGACGAACAGGATCAGCACGTTGACCGCGAGCGCCGCGACCGACGCGGCGAAGTGCGCCTCCCACGGCCAGAGGTTGAACTCCTCCCACTTCGAGGCGAGCCCGACCGCGGCGATCGTCACTCCCGCACCGGCCGGGATCAGCAGGTAGATCGCGGTCCGCCACGAGCCGGGCGCGAGGGAATCGAGGTGGGGCTGGAAGTACAGTAGGAGGATCCCGTCAAGGGCGAGCGCGGCCGAGATCAGTACGGTGTAGAAGTGCGTGTACCGGCCGATCCGCAGCTGGAGGAGCGCATCGTCCTTGGCGTGCTCGAGGTCCTCGGGCGCCGGGACGGTGACCGCTCTCGCCCCGGGGGCCGAGGCTTTCGCCTTGGCCGTATCGGTCTTGGCCACGCGTTTCCCCCGACCGATTTATGGGTCGGGCATCTTACTTTATCCTTCGCTCCGGGGTCCGGACATCGGCGACCGGTCGGCGGACGGAACCGGGCGGACCGCGGCGAGCAGTACCGCCGCGGCCGCGTTCCAGCGGTCCGGCGACCGACCGATCCGCTCCTCGACCCCGAGCAGGTGGTCCCACGCCTTCGGGTCGCGGGCGGTCGCCGCGATCCGGTCCGCGTCCGGTCCGAGCGCCGGCGCGACCGCGAGGGTCTCGGTGACCCGGAAGCCCGACCGCTCGAGCCAGTTTGCGAGCGTCGCGGCCCCCGTCCGCTGGAACCCGCCCGGTTCCGCCCGGCGGGGAGGTTCCTCCCGGAACCCTTCCCGTTCGACCCGCGCCGTGACGATCCCGGGGGGCGAGCGGAAGAGCCGCGCGACGCTGGACGGGGGCAGCCGGTGCAGGTATCGGCTCCGCTCCCCGGGCCCGGGCGCGACCTCGAGCAGCACCGTTCCGCCCGGAGCGACCAGCTCCGCCAGTCGCTCGAGCAGCTGGTCGCTGTCGCCCTCCGCGAAGCCGACGAGATTGCCGAGCGCCGCGACCACCTCGAACGCGCCGGCCGCGAACGGCGGCCGCAGGGCGTCAGCGCGCACTCGGTCCGGCGGCGGTAGCGCCGGCGCCGTGTGGGGCCACCGGTCGGGGAGCTCCCGGAGCATCCCCTCGCCGAGGTCGACCGCGATCCTCCGTACGGACGGTCCGTCACCGAGTGCCGGAGTGAATCGTCCTGGCCCCGACCCGAGGTCGAGCGCCCGGGCCGCGGGGCGGCGGTGGCGGACGAGAAAGCGCTCGCGGAGCGCCCGAAACAGGTCGCGTTGCGGGGTCCCTTCATACCGCTGCCACTCCCTTCGCGCGCGGTAACGGTCGCCGCGCACGAACCGGTCGCGCGCCGGCTCTCCCGAGGGCCCGGCGTGGGCGACCGGGCCCGCCGGCCGAACGGCCCGCGCCGTCGCCGGCCCCACCGGCCTCCGCCGGATCCGAATCATGCTCGGCCCCCGGCGCGCGCACGCCACCGAGGGATATCCGCTCCTCCTTGTCGTGCGGCCGAGGCCATTTATAGGCGGGTCACGTCTCGCGGCCCCGGGAGACACGAGCATGCCATACTACGAGTGTCCCAAGTGCGGGGGAGGGTACGTCATCGACGTGCCCCCGAGCGCCCGGCCGACCTGCGACCGCGACGGCGCCCGCCTCAAGCGGGCGAGTGACGCGTCGTACGAGCGGAACGCGCGCCGGGACTAGCACCCAGGACCCGCTGTGGACGACGAGTCGCACGAGCCCCCGCCGGCGCGACGGGAGCGGTACGGGCCGCTCGTACACCGGTCGGTCCGTCACGGCGCGATCCTCTGGATCGTCGGCGTGCTGATCTTCGTCGTCGGGATGGCCGTGACCCAGTACGGCTACGGTCCACCGACCTACAGCCTCACCGCGAACTACATCAGCGACCTCGGAGCGATGCACTGCGCCCCGCTCGCGGGGCACGGCACCACGGGCTACGTCTGCTCGCCGTGGCACCTCGTCTTCAACGCGACGATCGTCGTCCTCGGTCTGCTGCTACTCCTCGGCATCGTCCTCATCCGTACCGGGTTCCCGCCGCGGAGCGCCCGTACGGTCGGTCTCGTCCTCCTCGCCCTCGCGGGGATCGGGGCGATCGGGGTGGGCCTGAACCCCGAGGACGTCCGCCCGTCGATCCACATCCTCTCGGCGGCGGTCGCCTTCATCGGAGGGAACCTCGCGCTCATCGTCCTCGGGTTCGCGATGTTCCGCGACACCCGATGGGACGGCTACCGGGCGTACACGATGTTGTCGGGCCTCGTCGGACTGATCGCGCTCATCCTCTTCGAACTCAAGGCCTACGGTCCGATCGGGGTCGGCGGCATGGAGCGATTGATCGTCGCGCCGCTGTTGCTCTGGGCGGTGGTCGTGTCGATCCACCTCGTGCGGCTCCCGACGTACGCCGCGCCGAAGGGGTTACCCGGGACGTCGGGCTGACCCCGGGCGTCTCGGGACCGACCGGGCCGTCCGGTCAGCACGGCGGCGCCAGCGCCGGGTCGTCGAGCTCGAACCGCGCGTGGCACCGGGTGCACTCGACGTAGCAGTGGACGTCGCCGCTGATCGGAGCGGAGAGCGGACCTCCGCACGTCGGGCACCGCGTCGGCACGGCGCCGGTGCCGGCCGATGTCGCCATCTCCGGCACCCTCGGTCCGCTCGCGGGCCGGTTAGACGTCCTTCCCGAACTCCTTGATGTCGGACGGCCCGGCCTTGTGCGTCACCGGCCCGGCGCCCTGGACCTGGACCCGGATCTGCTCGACGACCTCGGGGTTCGCGAGGGTCGTGATGTCGCCGTAGTCCATCTGGTTCGAGATCGACGCGAGCACGCGGCGCATGATCTTCCCGGACCGCGTCTTCGGCATGTCCGGCACGATCCGCACGACGCGCGGTCGGGCGATCTTCCCGATCACGGTCTCGATCGCCTTCGAGACCTTCTCCGCGACGCCCTCGGGCTTGACGCCGGGCTTCAGCGAGACGTAGACCTCGGGGACGCGTCCGCGCTCGGCGTCGACCACCGGCACGACCGCCGCTTCGGCGATCTCGGGGACCGTCAGGCACGCCGACTCGATCTCCTTCGTGCCGAGGCGGTGGCCGGCGACGTTGATGACGTCGTCCACGCGGCCCAGGATCCGCAGGTACCCGTCCGGCGCCCAGACCGCGCCGTCACCGGCGAAGTACGGCCAGTCGTGCCAGTCGGTCGAGCCCGGCTTGTGGTTGTACTTGGCGTAGTAGTTCTTCACGAACCGGTCCGCGTCGCCCCAGATCGTCTGGAAGATCCCCGGCCAGGGGTTACGGATGCAGATGTTGCCGGCGCGCCCCGCCCCCGGCGGGATCTCCTGTCCCTTCTCGTCGTAGATGATCGGGTAGATCCCGAGGAACGGCGGCCCGGCGCTGCCCGGCTTCATCGGGTCGAGGCCGGGGATCGTCGTGCAGAGGAACCCCCCGGTCTCCGTCTGCCACCAGGTGTCGGTGATCGCCGCCTCGCCTTTCCCGACGTTGTCGTAGTACCACTTCCACGCCTCGGGTTCGATCGGTTCGCCGACGGTCGTCATGCACTTGAAGTGAATGTTGTACTTCGCCGGCTCGTCCGGACCGACCTTCCTCAGCGAGCGGATCGCGGTCGGCGACGTGTGGAAGATGTTGACGCCGAGGCGCTCGGCGATCCGCCACGGGCGACCCGGGTCGGGGAACGTCGGCACTCCTTCGTACATCACGGTCGTCGCGGCCAGCGCGAGCGGCCCGTAGACGATGTACGAGTGGCCGGTGATCCATCCGATGTCGGCCATGCACCAGTAGACGTCCGTCGGGTGGATGTCCTGCACCCACTTCGACGTGCCGGCGACGTAGGACAGGTAGCCGCCCGTCGAGTGCTGGCAGCCCTTCGGCTTCCCCGTCGACCCGCTGGTGTACATCAGGAACAGCGGCGCCTCCGCCGGCATCGACACCGGCTCGACGCGCTTCCCGCGGAACGCCTTCAGTCCGTCGTTGACGATGAAGTCGCGGCCCTCGACCATCGGCGTCGGGCTCGCCGACTTGTCCCGGAACCGCTTCCAGACGAGGACCTTCTCGACCTTCGTCCCTTCCTCGGCCGCCTTCTTCACCGCGATGTCGGCGTTGACCTTGTGGTCGAGGAGCTTCCCCGAGCGGTAGTAACCGTCCATCGAGATCAGGATCCGGCTCTGGGAGTCGTGGATCCGCGTGCCGCACGCCTCGCCCGAGAACCCGCCGAACACGACGGAGTGGATCACGCCGATCCGCGCGCACGCGAGCATCGTGATCGGAAGCTCGGGCACCATCGGCATGTGGATCGTGACCCGGTCGCCGGTCTTGAGACCGCAGAAGTCGCGCAGGTACGCCGCCATCTCGTTGACGCGGACGTAGAGCTCCTGGAACGTGAGGACCTGGTCGGGTTCGTTCTCGTCCTCCGAGACCCAGACGATCGCCGCCTTGTTCCGATACTGTCCCAGGTGACGGTCGATGCAGTTGTACGAAACGTTCAGCCGCCCGCCGACGAACCACTTCCAGAACGGGGCCTTGCTCGTGTCGAGCGTCTGGGTCCAGTACTTGTCCCAGGTCAAGAGGTCGGCGAACTCGCGATAACACTCCGGGAAATTCTTCTCGGCGAATCGCTCGCGGACCGCGGGGTCGGAGAGGTTCGCCTGGCCGACGAATTTCGTGCTCGGGCGATAGACCGCCTCCTCCTTCCAATGGACCGCGATCTCGGCCTCCGACAGTCGGCCCTCGTCGTCCTTTGCCATTGGCTCACTTCGAGCTTCTGCCATAATCGGGGAACACCCGTGGCGCGGCGGATGGAGGTAGGGAATATACGCGTTACTCTTTCGCATGCTGAAGGGTCGCATGCGCGCGACGCGACGCGTTGCACGCCGAAACCGGAAGCGCATGGACCCCCGGGCCGGGCGGGACCGGGTCGGCGTCGCAGGCGCGGCGTCTCGAGGGCCGGGCGCCGAACCGTCGAGGCGAGTCGTCGCAGAAACGCCGGGCGGCGGGCGGTTAGCGGCGTGCCGGCGTCCGACCCGGTTCGCGCACCACCCCGAGCCGGTCGTGCCGCACGACGGGGTCAACCCGGTGGGATATCCGTCAGGATTTCGGGCGGTGGAACGTTTATGGCGCCTCCGCCCCTACCCGGTCCCTTCGGAGCTTCATGGTCGGTACGGGTCAGTCGACCGCGCGCCCGGAGAAAACGGTCCACCTGAGAATCGACCCGAATGACGAATCGACCACGCTCGAGGACGTCCTCACCCGGATCGCGGAGCTCCAGCGAAAGCATCCGGACCGGGAGGTGTTCTTCGACGGCGACGAGTACGCGATCTGCTCCCGACCGAAACGGACTCGTGCCGCGCCCGTCCACTGATCGACCCTCCCTGGGCCGACCGCTGTTCCTCCTGAACCTGAAGGCGTACCCCGGCGCGCTCGGACTCGGCGCCGAGCGGCTCGCGCGCGCGCTCGAGGATCTGGGCCACCGAACCGGCGTCGCGGTAGCGATCGCCCCCGCGACCCCCGACCTCGGCCGCATCGCCGTCGCGGTCTCGATCCCCGTCCTCGCTCAGCACGTCGACGCGCTCGCCGCGGGAGCCCACACCGGCTTCGTGCCGCCGGAGGCGGTCGCCAGCGCGGGCGGGTGGGGCAGTCTCGTCAACCATTCGGAGCATCCGCTGTCGACCGAGGTCGCGAACGCGACCGTCCGGCGGTTGAGCGACCTCGGCCTCGTCGCGGTGGAGTGCGCCCGCGACGTGCGGGCCGCCCGTCGCCTGGCCGCCGCGAAGCCCGACTACCTCGCGGTGGAGCCTCCCGAGCTGATCGGCGGGAAGCGATCGGTATCGACCGCCCGTCCCGAGGTGATCAGCGGGTCGGTCGAGGCGGTGCGGAGGGTCGCGCCGCGTACGATCGTGCTCTGCGGCGCGGGCGTCCACGATCGCGGCGACGTCACGCGCGCGCTCGAGCTCGGCAGCGAGGGCGTGCTGGTCGCGAGCGCGGTCACGAGGGCGGCCGACCCGCGCGCCGCGATCGCCGAGCTGCTCGCAGGGTACTAGTCGGCGTTCGGTGCGGAGCGCACCCCGCCTCCTTCAAGTGGTCGCCGGACTCTGGCCGCGCGACTGTGCGAGCGTGAGGGGCGCGCGGTCCACCTCATGTCCGGGACCCGGGAAGCGAAGCGTCCGCGAAAGGCGTCCTCCGCCGGCGGACGTCGACGGGGCCGCTCCGGACCGGGACGCGCGCGTCCGCGCACGCGGCGGGAGAAACCGGCGGTCCGTGCCACGGAGCCGCTCGATGAGCTCGCCCCGGGATCCGCGCCCATGCAACGCCCGGCTCGGATCGGCGCGACCGTGCGCCGGGTCGCTGCGCCGCGGCCGTTGCGCATCGTGATGGTCGGCTGGGAGTGGCCGCCGAACCACACCGGCGGGCTCGGGGTCCACAGCTTCGAGATCGGTCGGGAGCTGACCCGCCTCGGTCACCGCATCGAGTTCCTCACGCCGTTCCAGGGGCCGTTCACGCCGGTCCCGGGGGTGACGTTCCGATTCCCGGGCGAGGCCCGGGCGACGTCGCCGCCGGAGTTCCCTCCCGCGTACTGGACCGGCGGTACGCCCGACAGCCCGTTCGTCGACTCGATCGACGGCTACAACGCGTGGATCGGGCAGCTCACCGACCTCGGTCCGGTCGACGTGATCCACGTCCACGACTGGTTCGGCACCGTCGGGGCCGCCGCGCTCGCACGGCGGCTCGGCGTGCCGCTCGTGATGACGGTCCACTCGACGGAGTACGATCGTTCGCTCGGGCACCCGTGGGACCACATCGTCGGTCGCGAGCAGGTCGGGATCGACGCCGCGGTGCGGGTGATCGCCGTCAGCCGGCACCTCCGTCAGCAGCTGATCGACCGTTACCACGCCGACCCGGACAAAGTCCGGGTGATCTACAATGCGGTTCGGCCGTCGCAGCGGCTCGAGCGGATCGACCCGAAGAAGCGAGTCGTGCTCTACGTGGGCCGGCTCGCGGCGATGAAGGGCGTCGACACGTTCCTGCGGGCCGCGGCCCGGCTCGTGCCCACGTTCCCGGACGTCCTGTTCGTGATCGCGGGCGAGGGGCCCGAGTACTCGCGACTCCTCCACCTCGCGGCGTCGCTCGACATCGGGGACCACGTGATGTTCCTCGGCCACGTCACGGACGAGGAGCGCGAGCTACTGCTGGCGGGGAGCTCGGTCTTCGTCCTCCCCTCGGTCGTCGAACCGTTCGGCATCGCGGCCCTCGAAGCGATGGCGGCGGGCGTGCCGACGATCGTCTCGAAGACGAGCGGGGTCGCGGAGATCAGCTCGGGCGCCTTCCAGGTCGATTTCTGGGACGCCGAGGAGTTCGCGAGCCGCATCGCCGAGCTGCTCGAGTACCCGACGCTGCGGGCCGCGATGGGCGAGCAGGGCCGCTGGGAAGCACTTCGGGAGGGCTGGCCCGAGCGCGCCCGGGAGACCGTGGGGGTCTACCTCGAGGCGATCGCCTCGAGGGGTCGAGCGATCTGAACGTCGTTCGCCGTTCCCCCTAACTATCTATAAATACTTACTTCACGCACAGTCGGACATGGAAGCGGTGACCTTCGCCTATCGTCGGCCGGGCGAGGCGCCACTTCCGGCCGAGGTCTTCGTCCCCGTTCGAGCGCCGGCCCACCGACCCCGCGTGCCCCACAGGGTCCGGATCCGGACGCGAGAGGCGGTCGAGGTCGCGCGGCGTCGCGGGCTCCCGGTCTACGTCTTGACCGGCGAGACCCCGACTCGGTACCATTACCCGATGCGACTCGGGCCGGTCCTGTTCACCACCGACGCCTGGAAAACGAGCATCGACACGCCGTTTCCCACCTACGTCTATCGGGACGAGCGAGCGCTCCAAGCACCGAACTTCGAAGACCTCGTGACGATGACGACGGCGATCGACCCCGTGGCCGGGCGGGCGATGCTCCGGCGAAATCCGGGGGCCTTCGACCCGGATCGCCTCGCGATCGCGATCGTTCGCGAAGGGCTCGTCCGCTGGGCCACGGCGCTCCGCTTTCAGCAGTTCGCCCCGGCGATCCCGAGGATCGGGACGCCCGAACGGCTCCGAGTGCTACGACGGACGGACCGGGAGAACCACGGATGAAACTCCCGATCTCAACCGAGCAGATCTACGATATCGTGGCTCGGGTGCGGGCGACGGGCGTCCCGTATCTCGTTGTCGGAGGTCAGGCGGTGCGGAGCGCGTCCGTCAATTCCGAGACCGAGGACGTAGATCTGATCGTCGCCGTACGGGATTTCGACACGCTGATCCACCGACTCGAGAAGGATTCTCGGTTCGCAGCCCCGGATCGAACGTCTTGGGTCGCGAAGTACGAGCTCCACTTCGGGCCGCGTCGGGACGACTACGTCGAGCTCGACTTGTTGAACGGCCGTCGGTTCTGTGGCGACCGCACCCCGGACGAGTTCTTCGACTACCTGGCCCGGTCCTGGGCGATACCGAGCGATCTCGGGCCCTGCGCGAGAATCCCCGCGGTCTGGTACACGCGCCTCATGGTCCGGGATTCGGGGTTGGTGTACGTCCGAAAGGTCGTTCGCGACCTACGGGCGGGTGCCTCGCCGAGCGACCTCGACGACGTGCTTCGGATCGGTCAGTTCTGCGGAACTCGAAAGGAGGTCGCGGGGCGGATCGCGCAGGTCCGAGAGATACTCGGCGAGGTGGAGGGCGGGCCGGACGCTCGCCGCGAGTAGGAGGCGCGACGCGAACTGTGCCTTCGCTCCAAACGCTTAACGGGGCCGAGCCGTCTCGGCCGGCCGTGCCCTCCCCACGGAGCGGCACCTAGGTCGGACCGGCGCGGCACGAGAACGGTCGTGGGACGAGACGGTGAAGATCGTTCTGTACCTCCACATGCACCAGCCGTGGCGACTCGCCCGGTTCCGCTACCTCGACCTCGGGTCGGGGCGCTCGTACTTCGACGTCGATCGAAACCTCGGCATCTTCCGGGGGATCGCCGAGCGGTGCTACCGACCGACCCTCGACCGGTTGCTCCGCGCGCTCGAGACCCACCCCGACTTCCGACTGAGCCTCTCGGTCACCGGGACGTTCGTCGAGCAGGCGAAGGTCGCCGCGCCCGACGTGCTCGACCGGATCCGCGCGCTCGTCCGGACCGGACGGGTCGCGCTCCTCGCGGAGACGTACTACCACTCGCTCGCGTTCCTCGTCCCACCGCCCGAGCTCGCCGAGGAGGTCGCGCTCCACCGGGCGATGCTGCGCAGCGAGTTCGGAGGCGAGCCGAAGGTGCTCCGGATGACCGAACTCGCGTACTCGGACGACCTCGCGCGGTTCGCGGAGGCCGAGCGGTTCCACGGGATGCTCGCGGAGGGCTGGGAGCGGATGCTGAGGGGGAATCCGCCGACGTACCGCTACTGCGCGGTCTCAGCGCCGACCGTGATGCTGCTGCTGCGCCACTATCCGCTCAGCGACGACGTCGGCTTCCGATTCTCCTCACGGGAGTGGAGCGAGTTCCCGCTGACGAGCGAGAAGTACGCGCGGTGGCTCGCGTCGACGCCGGGGGAGTTGATCGGACTGTTCATGGACTTCGAGACGTTCGGCGAGCACCACTCGGCCGCCACCGGAATCCTCGAGTTCTTGAGCGCTCTCCCGGACGCGGTGGCGAAGGAACCCGGCCTCGGCTGGGCGACGGTCGACGAGGCGATCGTCGGGCCGCCCCGCGACACGCTCTCGGTCCCCTACACGATGAGCTGGGCCGACCAGAACCGGGACCTCGGCGCCTGGCTCGGGAACGACCTGCAGCGTTCGGCGTTCGAGGCCGTGAAGAAGGTCGGGGTCGTCGTCCGCCAGTCGCGCGACCCGACGATCCTCACCGACTGGCGGAAGCTCCTCACGTCCGACCACTTCTACTACATGTACGTGAGCGGCCACGGCGCCGACCAGGGCGTCCACGACTACTTCTCGAGCTACGACAGCCCGTACGACGCCTACGCGAACTACATGAACGCGCTCTCCGACCTTCGGCGGCGCGCGCTCGAGCGACTCGGCGTCCCAATCCTCAAGTGAGACGTCGGGAAGCGCCGGGCGGTGCCCCGGTTCCGGGGGCTCGCTAGGAGAAGTGGCCGCTGACGGCGACCAGATAGATCAGGAGCAGGATCGAGACGATGAAGCCGAACGTGACGAACGCGCCGGCGAGACCGTAGACGACGACCTCGAACAGGAGGAACAGGATCGTGAGCACGAGCGCCCACATCCTTAGGTGCCAGAGCCCGACCGCGAGACCGAGGACGATGAGTCCGATGACCAGGATGATGATGCCGGCCACGACGCCCGAGACCCCGAGCACGTGGAACGGGCTCGACCCCGAGATGGACTGGAGCGCGGCGGAGCCGACCGCGAGCAGGAGCCCCGCCAGGAAGACGAGGAAGCCGTAGATCCCGATCAGGACCGAGAGGATCGCGACGCCGAGCGGTCGGGAGCGGGTCGCCGGTGCGGAGTAGGTCGTGGTGGTGGTCGTCACGGTACCGTCGGTCACCGAGCAGGCGGTGACGCGCTCGACCCGGAACGAGCGGTCATGGGATATGAATCATTGGATTCGGCGGCGTAGCGCTCCAGCGGCGCCGCGGAACCCGAGGTCGAGGTGATCCCGTCGGAGAGGCGGGCGATGAGCGCCACGACCAGGAACGAAGCGACGAAGACGAACGCGAGGACCGCGACGATCCCGAGCGCCTCGATGCCGAGCTGATGAACGGCGGCGACCCCGCCACCGAAGAAGAGCCCGTTCGGAAGGCCCGGATACCCGGACCCGACCGCGAACATCCGCTGGGCGAAGAACGGGATCATCAGCACGCCGAACACGCCCCCGACCAGGTGTCCCGGGAGCAACCCGACCGGGTCGGAGATCCACTTCAAGCGGGCGAACCGGTTCTCCGCGAGCGCGAAGAGGGGACCGCAGACGGCCCCCAGGATGAGCGCGCTCATCGGGCTCACGAATCCGGCGAGCGGCGTGATCACGATCAGGCCCATGAGGGTCCCGTTCACGCCCGAGGTGAGGTCCGCGAAACGACGCCGCCGGTAGAACTGGACCGTCAGGAACGAGACCATCCCGGTGGCGGCGGCGACGAACGTCGTGAGGACGACGACGATCGTCTCGGTGTTGAACCCAAGGACGCTCCCGGGGTTGAAGCCGAACCATCCCATCCAGAGCAGAAGGATCGAGAGGACGAGCCAGGCCGGCTTCGGTTGGGGCGGACGGGGCGGCCCCGCGCGAGCGCCGCGCGCGCGCTCTTCCCTCCAGATCTGAACCAGGATCCCGAGCCCCGCCGCGCCCGCGGCGCCGTGCACGACCAGCCCGCCGGCGAAGTCGACCATGCCGAGCTTCGCGAGCCAACCGCTCGGGTTCCAGATCCAGGCCGCCGGCACCGTCCAGATGAACACGAAGTAGACGACCGAGAAGATCGCGAACGAGGTGAGCTTCACCTTCCGCAGCACGACGACCCCCACGAGCGCGAGGGTGACCGCCGCGAACGCCGTCTCGAACAGGAAGTACGTTCCGGGGTAGAGCCCGGTGTTGAAGTACGCCGGGCCCATCGACCACCAGACCGTCCCGAACGTCGCCGGGTAGTTCGAGGAGAATCCGCCGAGAAAGAATCCCTGCGCGTAGAACGGGTTCCCGAACAGCCCGTCGTGCGTCGGAGCGAAGCCGACGTTGAAGCCGACGATCGCCATGACGACGATCCCCACCCCGCTGATGAGCAGGGTCTTCAGAAGGCTTCGATAGAGGGACGCGCCGAGCTCCCCGACCTCGAGAAGGCCGACGGAGACCGTCATCGAGAAGACGAGCAGCGCGGCGATCAGGACCCAGAAGTTGTTCAGGAGGATCGGTACCGGCACGAGGAGCCCAACGCGGATTCCGAGGTCACCGGTATTAATCCTCGCGCTCGACCGGCGGCGACGGCTCGACGGGGCCCGGAGCGTCGCGGCCGCCGGCCTCCCACGGGGTCCGGCGCGGCGGCTCGAACCGAGGGGTTATACACGGCCGCGTCCCCCGTTCCTCCCCGGATGTTGCCGACCGGGCCTTCGGCCGCGGAGGTCCGCCCGTGATCACGATGCTCACGGGGAACAGCCGCGTGCTGCTCACCGTCAATCCGAACGGCGAGTGGAACGAGCTGTTCTACCCGTTTCCGGGTCAGTTCCAGCACCTGCGGGAGATGCGGCTCGGCGTCTTCGATGTCGCGGGGGGAAAGTTCGCCTGGCTCCGACGCGGGAACGGCTACGAGATCCGCCAGGAGCCTCACGGGAACGGCGACCTCCCCGATTCGGTCTGGACCGGCCACGGTCTGACCCTCTCCGTGCGCGACCACGTCCACCCGAACCACGACCTGATCTCGCGGGTGTTCCGGCTCCGGGCCACCCCCTCGCGCCCGATCCGTCTGTTCGCCTACCACGCGTTCCAGATCGCGGAGTCGATGTACCAGGACACGGCGTACGTCGACCCCAGCGTGCCGTCGCTGATGCACTACAAGCGCGGCTACTTCTTCGAGTTCTTCGCGGACCCTCCCTATACCCGGGCCGTGTGCGGCGAACACACCCTGAAGGGTCTCAAGGGGACCTACGTCGACGCCGAGGACGGCCGGCTCGAGGGCCGGCAGGTCGCCCACGGGGCCGCCGACAGCGTGATGGAGTGGGACCTCGAGCCGGGCCCCGACCGCGACACGGAGGTGCGGCTGTTCCTCGCCGCCGGGCGGAACCTCGCGGCCGCGCATCAGGTGCGGGACTACGTCCGGAACGGGGGGTACCACCGTTTCGTGCGCGAGTCGGAGGCGTTCTGGGACACGTGGGTCCAGCGGCGGCTCCCGCGCCCGCCGAAGGGACTCAGCGACCTCGCACGGAAGGTCTACCGGTCGAGCATCCTGATGATGCGCCATTCGACCGGGTGGAACGGTGCGATCATCGCCTCCCCGGACACGAGCTCGCTGGTCGCCGCGGGCGACACGTACAACTTCTGCTGGTGGCGGGACGGCGGGTTCGTCTCCAAGGCGATGGACGAGGCCGGCCTCTACGAGAACGCCTCGCGATTTCTCGAGTTCGCCCGCTCCTGCCAGGAGCCGAACGGCTCGTTCTTCCACCGGTTCTTCCCCGACGGGGCGATGGGCAGCACATGGCATCCTCCGCCGTCGCTCCAGATCGACCAGACCGCGAGCGTCATCGCGGCGGTCTGGCACCACTTCAAGCGGGGTGCGGACCCGGACGTGCTGCTCGATGAGTGGCCGCTCGTCAAGGGCGCGGCGACGTTCCTCTCCTCGTTCCGTGACCCGTCGACCGGCCTACCGGCGCCGAGCTTCGACCTCTGGGAGGAGCGGTTGGGGACCCACATCTACTCGACCGCCGCGGTCGCGCACGCGCTCGAACGGGCCGCGCGGGTCGCCGAGGAGATCGGAAAGGACCCGTCCACCTGGCGGGCCGCCGGGCGCGAGATCGCGGAGGCCGCGCGGGCGCACTTCTGGGACCCGACCTCGGGCCGGTTCATTCGCTCGCTTCTTCCCCGAGACGACCGGATCGACGCGTCCGTCCTGCTCGCGCTCAAGCTGGGCCTCCTACCGTGGAACGACGCACGCGTCCTCGCCGCGGTCGACGGGATCGAGCAGCGGCTCTGGAGCCCCGACGTCGGCGGCCTCGCTCGGTACGAGGGCGACGAGTACTACGGGCACGAGAACCCCTGGATCATCTGTACCCTCTGGCTCGCGGAGGCCCGCCTGCGGCTCGGGGATCGCGCGCGATGCCGAGAGTTGATCGAGTGGGTCGCGTCGCACGCCACGCCGACCCTCCTGCTCCCCGAGCAGATCGACCGGACGACCGGCGAGCCGAAGAGCGCGACCCCGCTCACCTGGTCGCACTCGACGTTCGTCGACGTCGTGCACAAGTACGCCGAGGCGGAGGCCGAACGCGAGGTCCCGGAGGAGTGATCGCGCGTCCGACGGGTCGGTCCTAGCCCTCTACCGACCCGGAGTTTCGCGCGGCGCGCGCAGTCACTAGGGACCCGAGATCGCGCTGGAGTCCACTAGGGAGCCGCCCGGAGATTTCGTAACAATTAATGTAGGATGAAGCGTTCCGTGCGGCATGTCAGCACAACCCACGGCAGGCTCGTCGGCTCCGCCGACGACCTCAGCGGGGCAGAACTACCAACGACGTCAGTCGCGGATGGCCGCAGTCTGGGTCATCATCGTGATCGTCGTCGCGGTCGTGGCCGGACTCGGCGGGTACTACTACGGCAAGTCGCAAGCGACGACGAATAGCAAGGTGACGGTCACCTACTACGACGACCTCGCGAGCAGCGAGGAGGGGTTCATGACGAACGTCCTGATCCCCGCCTTTGAATCGATCTATCCGAACATCCAGATCAATTACCAGAACATCGCCGCGGACACGATGGTGACGAAGATCCAGGCGCTGGTGCAAGGGAACGATGTCGGCACCACCCTGATCGCCGAGGACAACCTCGACATCGGCGAGTTGATCTACGGGACGAACGGCCAGAACTACCTGATGAACCTGAACAACTCCGCGAACCCGATCGCTCCGGACATCCAACCCGCGAACATGATTCCCAGCATGACCGCGGTGGTCAACTACGAGCAGAGCGCGTTCGGCGGCCAGTACTTCATCCCGTTCCGGGCGAACACCCCGCTCGTCTGGCTGAACGCGACCGCCGCGAAGAAGGTCGGTATCACGGGGCCGCCCTCGAACTTCACGGACCTCCTCGCCGACGCGAACCTCCTCGGCCCGACCTCGGTGCAGTTCCAGGGCGGAGCCGGTGACGACACGGCGACCGAGATGTTCCAGTGGGACGTCCAGTTCGGCGGGAACCCGATGGTCTACAACGACTTCGGCGACCTGCAGGCGATGTCGTACGTGTACAACCTGAGCAAGGACTTCAACCCCGGCTCGGCGCAGGGGACCTACGAACAGTACTCCGGACTCGGGACGGGCGCCTACTCGATCCTCGCCTACCAGTGGCCGTACGTCTACCCGCTCCTGACCGGTGGCAACGACTCGTTCCCGGCGCTGAACTCGAACTCGCTCTGGGTCTACCCGGGTCCGAACGGCACGGGGGCTCACGCGGCGGCCCACGTGATCGGCGGCGACGTGCTCGCGATCCCGAGCGGGGCGACGAACCTCTGGGCGATCCAGCTGTTCGCGCAGTACCTGCTCGGCGCCAAAGCCCAGCAGGTCCTGATGGTCGACACCGGGAACCCCGCCGTCAACGCGGCGGCCTACCAGAACCTCCCGGCGAACCAGTCGGTGATCGACCCGGTGATCCTGGCGGCGCTCGAGAACCCGGTCTTCCGGCCCCCGGTGCCCTGGATCGAGACCTGGGTCAGCACGTTCTACAACGACATCTACACGCCCTACATCCTGGAGGGACAGGGCTCGGGTTCGTGGTCGTCGCTCGTGTCGGACGCGAACGCAGCGAACTCCGCGATGGAGTCCTACCTCAGCTCGAGCGTCAGTGCCTCGGCGGCGTCGACGTACGCCTCCGGTGGCTACGGACCGCTCTACGTGTAGGTGAGGGCCGGGTCGAGTTAGGTAGACGGCACCAACCCATTCATGGCCGACCACCGGGACGAGGGTCGCCCCCCCGCCCCGGTGGCTGGATACCTTCGGCGGCACCGGGAGCAGCTGCTACCGGTTTTGTTCGTGCTTCCCGCGCTCGCGTACGTCGGATACTTCGCGTTCTACCCCGCCATCGACGCGGTCGTGCTCAGCTTTCAGACCCCGATCCTCTCGTTCACGTTCTACAACTACCAGGCGAACGTCAATCTCGGCCTCTACACGTGGATCGCGAACACGTTCTGGCTGACGCTGGGCGCGCTCGCCCTCCAGTTCGGCCTCGCGCTCGGGATCGCGTCGATCGTCAACCGTAACTTCCGGGGGAAGCGGATCTTCGCGACGATCGCGATCCTTCCGATCGGGATCTCGACCGTCGTCGCCGGTTACGCGTTCAGCACGATCTTCCCGGGATCCGGCGGAGGGTACGCGGCCAGCGTCCTGTCCGTGGTCGGATACCACGAGACGATCTACTGGCTGCAGACGCCCGCGAAGGCGCTCCTCGCCGTCATCATCGCGGACAGCTGGAAGAACACCGCGCTCGTCGTCATCATCCTCGTCGCCGGCTACGCATCGATCCCGTCGACGCTCTATCAGGCGGCGGCGATCGATGGCGCAGGACCGCTCCGACAGTTCCGGTACGTGACGCTGCCGGGGATCCGGGGGTTCATCGTCATCGCGCTCCTGATCCGGGGAGCGCAGGAGTTCAACATCTTCCAGCTGGCGCTCGAGATGATCGGTCAGTATCCCCAGCTGCTGACCGTCCAGATCTACGTCCTCTACACGTCGGGGGAAGGCATCTACCTCGCGTCCGCGGTCGCGTCGGTCCTCCTCGGGATCGTCTCCGTGTTCATTCTGGTCGTCCTGCTCCTGGGGACCCGCCAATGAGCGCGGGCCCGCCGCTCGCGGTCGCTGCGGGCGAGGAGCGACCCCCCGCGCCGCGTCGCGGCCGGAAGCGCTGGACCCTCGCCAACGTCGGGTTCTACGCGGTCGTCGTGGCGCTCTCCGCCGCGCTCCTGTTCCCGATCTACGTGATCTTCCTGCTCGCGTTCGTCCCGGACCACTACACGATCTTCTCGTTCGTGCCCCCGTTGATCCCGCCCGCGCTCACGCTCACGAACCTCGAGACCGGGCTCGCCCTCTCGACCGCGCCGTTCCTCCCGTCGATGTACTTCAGTCTCGAGATCGCGTTCCTCGTCGGGGTGATCGCGCTCGCGATCGGGATCCCGACCGCGTACGGGCTGAGCCGCCTCTCCCGCGGGATCGCCTACGCGGTGACGACCGTGATGTTCATCGTGAACATGCTGCCCTCGATCGTGATCGCGATCCCGATCACGGTCCCGTTCATCAAGGCCGGGCTCTACGGCTCGGCGCTCGGGATCGCGCTCACGCAGGAGCTGCTCGCCCTCCCGGTCACGGTCTTCCTCCTGGTCGGCGCGTTCCAGGGCCTCCCGAGGGACCTCGAGAACCAGGCGCGCGTCGACGGCGCCGGACGGATCCGGGCGATCTTCGGTAACCTGGTCCCGCTCATCGTGCCGGCGCTCGCGGCCTCGTTCCTTCTCGCGTGGATGTTCAGCTGGGACGAGTCGACGTTCGCGTTGATCCTCTACAGCACCAACCCGACGCTCCCCGTGACGATCTTCCTCACGGTGACCGGTCGCGGGAACCCGCTCGTGGGGGTGGCGTTCTCGTTCGTCGCCACCGTCCCCGTCATCATCCTGACGGTCATCCTCCAGAAGTATCTCAAGGGGGAGGACTTCACGGTGGGGGTACGCGGATGACCGTCAAGCTCCAGCTCGACCGGGTCTCGAAGAAGTTCGGCAGCCTGATGGTCGCCGACGACGTCTCGCTCGACGTCGACGCCGGCGAGTTCTTCGTCCTGCTCGGGCCGTCGGGGGAGGGCAAGTCGACCCTGCTCCGCATGATCGCGGGGATCGAGACCCCCGACTCGGGGACGATCCGGATCGACGGGCAGGACGTCACCGACCTGCCTCCGAACAAGCGGAACATCGCGATGGTGTTCCAGAACTACGCGCTCTACCCGAACATGAACGTCTACCGGAACATCGCGTTCCCGCTGAAGATGCAGTACTTCCCGCCGGACGAGATCGAACCGAAGGTCCGCGACGTCGCGAAGACGCTCGGGATCTCCGAGATCCTCGACCGCCGGGTCAACCAGATCTCGGGCGGCCAGCAGCAGCGGGTCGCCCTCGCCCGGGCGATCGTGCGGAACCCGACCCTGTTCCTGTTGGACGAGCCGCTGTCGAACCTCGACGCGCGCGTGCGGTTCGCGGCCCGCGCCGAGCTCAAGAAGATCCAGCGCGACCTCGGGCAGACGTTCTTCTTCGTGACCCACGACCAAAAGGAGGCCGAGGTCCTTTCCGACCGGACCGGTGTGCTGCACCACGGGGTGTTCGAGCAGATCGGCCCGTTCGACCAGCTCTACGACACCCCCGCGACCCGATGGATCGGCGACTTCGTCGGCGACGTGCCGATGAACTACGTCCCGTGGACCGAGTCGGGGACGTCGGGCTCGATGGGGTTCCGGCCCGAGTGGGCGACCGTCTCCCCCGACGGGGCTCAGAGCGCGACCGTCCAGGTCGCGGAACGGGTCGGGGACTTCACCTACCTCCTCTGCACGACCGCGAACGGCTTGCGGGTCTACCTCCGCTCGCTCCGGTCGATGTCGGTCGGCAGCGAGGTCCGCTTCAACGTCGACCGGCACGTCTTCTTCGGGGGACCGAAGGACGGAGAGGACGAGCGGGTCTCGAGCGAGCGGCCCGAGCGTCTTCCGCCGCGCCGGGCCTGACCCGGCGGGCGTCAGGCCGCCGTTCTCGGCTGCCGGCAGAGGAACAGCGTCCAGGAGAACGCCCGCGGGCCGAGCCGGTACTGGAACGTGTGGTCCGTCACGGTCGAGGAGTGCCCGCCGCGGAGCAGCTCGACCGGGGAGGCCCAGACCCGTTCGGGCAGCGGGAACGCTCCGCTGACCGGCTGGACCGAGAAGTTGTAGAGGCAGAGGATCTGGTACTCCTGGCCCCGGCGCCAGAACCCGAGGACCGGCGTCGAGCCGAGGTCGATCCCCTCGAACGTCGCCGACCCGAACACGGTGGAGTGGGCGGCCCGCACGCGCAGCAGCGTGCGCATGCGCCAGAGCAGGGACCGGGTCGCGGTCTCCTGCTCGGCCACGTTCCGTGCCGCCGGCGCGAACTTCGGGTCCGTGACCAGCGGACGAGTGAGGCGGGACGGGTCGGCCGAGGAGAACCCCGCGGTCGGGCCGTTCTCCCACTGCATCGGCGTGCGGACGGCGTCCCGGTCGGGCAGGTCGAGTCGGTCGCCCATCCCGATCTCGTCCCCGTAGTAGAGGTACGGGCACCCCGGGAGACCGAGGACGAGCGCCGTCAGCAGGAGGACCGAGCTGTCGTCCCCCGCGACCAGCGGCGCGAGCCGGCGGCGGACCCCGAGGTGGACCCGCGCCTCGGGCGGGAGCGGGAAGTAGCGGAAGAACAGCGCGCGCTCGTCCTCCGAGACCTGCTCGAGCGAGAGCTCGTCGTGGTTCCGGAGGAAGTACGCCCAGCCGCAGCTCGCCGGAGCGCCCGAGAGCGTGGTCCGCAGGACGTCGAGGATCCGCCGCGGGTTGTTCTCGGCGAGCGCGAGGTAGAAGTTCGGCATCACCGGGAAGTGGAGGACCTCCTGGAACTCGTGCCCGGCGTCGAAGTACGCGACCGTCTCGGCCACCGACTGGTTCGCCTCCGAGATCAAGATCGACCCCGGGTACTCCGCGTCGAGCATCGCCCGGACCTTCTGGAAGAACGTGTGCACCTCGGGCAGGCTCTGGCACGTCGTCCCCTCCCGCTTGAACAGGTACGGGGCCGCGTCGCAGCGGAACCCGTCGAGCCCGTGGTCGAGCCAGAACCGGGCGAACTTCAGCATCTCCTCCTCGACGGCGGGGTGGTCGTGATTGAGGTCGGGCTGGGTCGCGAAGAACCGGTGGAAGTAGTACTGGCCGGCCTCGGGGTCGAACGTCCAGTTCGACTTCTCGAAGTCGGGAAAGATCCGCCGCGCCCGGGAGAACTCGGTCCCCGTGTCGGACCAGAGGAACCAGGGGCGGTACGGGGAGGCGCGGTCCTTCCGCGCGGCCTGGAACCACGGATGTTCGATCGAGACGTGGTTCGTGACCAGGTCCCCGATGACCCGCAGCCCCCGGGCGTGGGCGCCCTCCACGAGCCGATCGAGGTCGTCGATCGTGCCGAACCGGGGGTCGACCTCGTAGTGGTTCGATATGTCGTACCCGTCATCGTTCCACGGGGACCGGTAGAACGGCAGGAGCCAGATCGCACCGACGCCGAGGTCCGAGAGGTAGTCGAGCTTCGCGAGCACCCCCGGGAGGTCCCCGATCCCGTCGCCGTTCGAGTC
Source organism: Thermoplasmata archaeon (assembly GCA_030037855.1). Lineage (GTDB taxonomy): Archaea > Thermoplasmatota > Thermoplasmata > Lutacidiplasmatales > UBA184 > Lutacidiplasma. Next base: position 25,375 of record JASHPY010000081.1, read on the forward strand.
GTAGAACGCGCGGATCGGGACCTCGTAGAAGACGACCGACCGGAACCACTCGGGAGAGCGGAGGTCCGACTCGGCCGGGCTCATACGGCCCGTACTATCGACGGGTCGGGTAGGTAAGCTGTTTGCCCGGGAGGAATCACGGGCCGGGGGGGAGCGAGGCCAGCACGGCCTCGCAGGCCCCGGCGAGCCGCCCGGCGGCCGCGAGGTCGCGCGACGCGCGATCGCCGGGAGTGATCCGGCGGTCGGCGAAGTACTCTCCCGTCACGCCGTCGAGGGCGGCGTCCTCCGCCACGTACACCGGCGTTTCCGCTCCCCGGGGGATGCTCCGTGCGAACAGCCGGGCGAGCACGCGCATCGTGAGCGCCGTGCCGCCCCCGTTGTTGAGACCGAACCCGGAGGCGACGTACCCGGGGTGCACCGCGTTCACGGTGACGCCGGTGCCGGCGAACCGGCGCGCGAACTCCCGGGTCAAAAGGATCAGCTCGAGCTTCGAGCGACCGTAGGCGCGATACCCCGCGTAGCTCCGCGCGCCCTGGAGGTCCTCGAAGTCGACCCGCTGCCGGCGGTGGGCCGCGGACGCGATGTTGACCACCCGGGCCGGTGCGCTCGCGCAGAGGCGGTCGGCGAGGAGCGTGGTCAGCAGATAGGGGGCGAGGACGTTGAGCGCGAACGTTCGCTCCAGCCCGTCGGGCGTGAGTTCTCGGCGTCGGAAGAAGCCCCCCGCGTTGTTGACGAGCACGTGGATCGAAGGGTATCGCGCGAGGAGCTCCGCGGCGAGCGCGCGGACCCGGACCGGGCGCGCGAGGTCGTCCACCGACACGAACTCGACCCGAGCGTTCGCGGATTCCCGAGCGATCTCGCTCGCCGCGGCGGCGGCGCGCGCGTCCCCCCGGCCGACGACCACGACCGTGTATCCGTCCGTCGCGAGCCGGCGTGCGATCTCCCGTCCGATCCCCGACGTCGCGCCCGTGACGACCGCGACCCGCCCGGCACCCGTCCCTCCGACCGGCGCGCTCACGAGCTTCCCCCGGCGCCGGTAGGCGACGCGCTCGCTTGTCGTTTCGGGTCTACGCGAGGCGGTACTCGCGTCGCCGCGAGTCGTGCAGCGAGACCGACTCCTGCACGAGCCCCTGCTGCCGGAGCGATTCGAGCGCGCTCTGGACCGTTCGACGCGGGAGCCGGGACATCTGCGCCAGCTGGGTCTGGTCGAGCCCGTGGTACGTCTCGAGCAGGAAGAACAGGAACTTCGCCGCGGGGGGCCCACTGACCCCCTTCACGGTCCGGATCGCCCCGAACGTCTCTCCGCGGAGGCCGAGGCGCTCGGTCGCGAGCGGGGCCACCGACCGGAGCGCGACGTTGCCGAGGTTGACGTCCGCTCCGAGCTCGCGGATCAGCTGGATCTGCTGCGACTCCATCGGCGCCTCGAAGATCAGTTCCTCGGCCGGGTGCTCGGCGAGGATCGAACGGACCCAGTCCCACTTGATGACGCCCTCGCTGTCGTAGATGCCGACCCCGCGACCGGACTCGCGGCTCTCGACGATCACCTTCCGCGGGTGCAGGGACCGCGCGTGAGTGATCTCCGCAATCGTCTCCTTGAGCGAGAGCTGGTAGTGCGTGTCCTTCTTCCCGACCTCGACGAGGTAGTCGAGGCTCCGCTCGCGGGCCGAGTCCGCGAGCTTCTCGATCTGGGCGGGCGAAAGCTCGATGATCCCGCTCGAGATCTCGATAAGGTCGTAGCCGAGCTCCCGGGCCTCGTCGAGGAACTGGGGGACCTGGTCGCGGGTGAACGCGTACTCGAGCAGCGTCCCACCGGTCGAGACCTCGACCGAGAAATCGTGCCACTTCTTGATCCGGGCGCGGATCATCTCCCGCGGGAGCAGGAGCGGGAGGCCCCAGCCGCTCTTCGCGATGTCGATGTACGGGGAGAGGTACTCGAGCTCGTGGTCGTGCTGCGGGGCGAGCCGGTCGAGGAGGTGCGTGAGCCCGACCGACCGGGGCCGCGTCGGCGTCGGGATCTCGGGCGGAAAGAACGTCTTCTTGGCTTTTCGAGCTGCAGTAGCTGCCATGATTGTCCACTCTCCTGCGCAGGAATTGTCCACGGGTCAGCTCCGCACCACTTAAAGGTACGCGCCCGGGGAAACCCGACCGGGCCGCGCGGCGCGCGCGCCCCGAGCCCCGAGCGCCGGCGGTCTGCCCCGGTCGGCGACCGTATCGCGGGCCGCGCGGTCGCCGGTTCGAGCGACCCGGCGCGGTGCTCTTCTTGAGCGGGGCGCGCTGTCGGTTCCCCTCCATGACCCCGCGGGCCCCACGGGTGCTGGCGATCGGCCTCGACTCGGTTCCGCCCTCGCTGCTCTTCGATCGGTTCCGGCCGCTGATGCCGAACGTGGACGCCCTGCTGCGACGGTCGACGTACGGCACTCTCCGAAGCACCGACCCGCCGATCACGGTCCCCGCGTGGGCGGTGATGTTCTCGGGCGTCGACCCGGGCACGCTCGGCCTCTACGGCTTCCGCCACCGCCGGCCGGGCAGCTACGGGGAGCAGTACCTCCCCACGTCCCGGACCCCGCTCGAGCCGATGCTCTGGGATCGCCTCTCGAGGGCCGGACGGCGGGTCTGCGTCATCGGCATGCCGCCCGGTTATCCGCCCCCGTCGGTCAACGGGATCTACGTCTCGGACTTCCTCACTCCACCGGGGGCGAGCTCGTTCGTTTCACCGGCGGCGCTCCGGTCGGAGGTCGACGACGCGGCCGGTGGCTACGAGTTCGACGTCACGTTTCGGGCCGAGGACCGGGAGCGGATCGGCACCCAATTGCTCACCCTCACCCGGAAGCACTTCGCCGTCGCCCGACGCCTCTGGGCCCGGGAACCGTGGGACTTCTTCGCGTTGCACGAGATCGGCCCGGATCGACTGCATCACACGTTCTGGAAGTACTTCGACACCGGTCACCCGCGGTACGAGCCGAACGACCGCTTTCGGAACGTGGTCGAGGAGTACTACCGGGCGCTCGATCGGGAGATCGGCTCGCTGCTCGAGGACGTGCCACCCGACGTAAGGGTGCTCCTACTATCGGACCATGGCAGCCAGGCGATGGAGGGGGCGTTCTGTATCAACGAGTGGCTGATCGAGAACGGCTATCTCACCGTTCGCGGCCCCCGGCCGCTGCCGGGAACGCCGCTCGAGAAGGTCGACGTCGACTGGACCCGGACGCGCGCGTGGGGCGCCGGCGGCTACTACGCCCGGATCTTCTACAACCTCCGGGGCCGGGAGCCGCAAGGTCAGCTCGAGCCAGCGGCGGTCCCAGCGTTCGAGGCGGAGCTTCGGAGGGGCCTCGAGTCCGTCCGGCGACCGGACGGCCGCCCGCTCGGCGCCGACGTACGCGACCCCCGCAGGACGTACCGGGAGGTCCGCGGCGACGCGCCGGATCTGATGGTCTACTTCGGTAACGTGGCGTGGAGGTCGGCCGGAACGCTCGGCCACGACTCGCTGTTCCTCTCGGAGAACGACACCGGCCCGGATGACGCCGTCCACTCGTTCGACGGCATCTACTCCGTCACCGACCCCCGACACGGCGCGGGAACTCGGGGGCCGACGGAACAGATCCTCGACATCGCGCCGACCTTGATGTCGCTCCTCGGGCTCGAGGTCCCCGACCGGATGCAGGGACACGTCATCGAGCGATTTCGCTGAGCGGAGGCCCCCCCGACCGGCGTCGTCGGACCGGCTGAGGACCGGGGGATCAACGACCGCCCGCGAGTCCCCGCTCCCGCGGGTGGTCGCGCGGCTGCTCCGGGCCGAAGGTCGGAACGTCGAGGTGCTCGCTCGGGATGAGGTCCGCGAGCGCCTCCGCGCGGATCTCCGCGAGCGCGCGTCGGGTCGGCAGCGAGACGGCGCCCGCCGTGCGTCCGTCGGCGGGCCCATCGGGCGGCGAGACCGCTCCTCTCCCGAACCGCGGCCCGTTCTTCGGTCGCACCCGCGGGGAGCGGCCGCCGTCGCGCGGTACGAACTCGGTGGTGGTCGCGAGCCGGTCCAGGTAGCCCCCCGCCACGGGGGGGACGCCGAGAGTCGGTACCGCCGGGCGCTGCGAGTGGCCGTTCGGCCGGATCGGCGGCTCGAGCGCTCCGGTGCGCGAGCGGCCGACCTCGGGGCTCGACCCTCCGCCGTTGCTGCCGCGCCGACGCGGTACGCGGGTCGTGGGCGAGAGCGGTTCTTCCGGCTCTCGGGGCGGGGTCCGGGGCCGGTCGGCCGCCTCGTAGTCGGAAAGGACCGTCGCGCCGGACCTCATCGTCCCTCCGAACGCCCGGGCTCCGCGTCGCAGCTTCGTGGCCCGTTCTTCGCTCGGGCACGCGGGCTCGGACCCCCTCGCGCACCCATGCGAGTTCCAGTGGGAGGGCGGGTATTTGGGAGCGCAACTCCCATTCACCCGTATTCACGGACGGCCCGGTCGCCGGCCGCCTCGCGCCGACGCGCACCGACGCCGGGGAGCCCCGGCCGGAGTCGCTACGGCGGAGTGGAGGGTGGCTCGCCGTCCTCACTCCACGGCGAGGCGCCCGTCGCTCCGCTGGGGGGAGCGCCGGGAGGGGGCGGCGCGACCGGCGAGGACGGCGGCGGAGGGGAGTACGGCGTCGGGGGAGCGCGGCTCCGGTCGTCGCGCCGGCGGCTCGCGAGAACGATCGCCACGGCGGCGAGGATCACGGCGAGGACCGCGAGGCCGATCCCGGCGTACTCGAGCCAGGTCGGCGCTCCCGACGCGGCCGAGCTCGCCGAGGTGACCGTGATCGGGACCGACGATCCGCTCACGTGGGCCCCGTTCGAGTCGGTGACCGTCACGGACACCGTGAACGGCGAACCCGCGGTCGATGTCGGCGAGCACGCGATCGCCGAGGCGTTGCTGGCCGCGCAGCCGGACGGCAACCCGGACCAGGCGTAGGAGTAGGCGCCCGAGCCGCCGCTCGCCGCCGCTTCGAACGTGACGACCGAGTTCACCGCCACGCTGGTCGCGCTCGCGACGACCGTCGCCGGTCCGAGGGCCGGGGCGACGACGAGCGCGACGGTCGGCGAGGACGCGGTCGCGCCGTTCGAGTCCTGGGTCGTGAGGTAGACGGAGTAGACGCCGGCCGAGGTCGGCGAGCACGCGATGCTCGGCGCGTTCGCGCTCGAGCAGCCGCTCGGGAGCCCCGCCCAGCTGTACGAGTCGGACCCGCTCCCGTCGCTGGCGACCGTGACGGAGATCGTCGTCGACTGCCCCACATCGAGCCCGGCCGGGCTGGCGGTCGGGGCCGAGAGTCCCGGGTCGGGAGAGACGGTCAGGGACGTCGTCCCGCCGGCCGCGTGGTCGTCGTCGCTGTCGTGGAGGTTCGCGTGGACCGCGAACGTGCCCGACGCGGTGGGTGCGCACTCGATCGTCGCCGAGTTCACGCTCGCGCATCCGGTCGGAAGTCCGACCCAGCTAAAGCTGTAGGAGCCGGTGCCTCCCGCGGCACTGACCGAGAGCTCCACCGCCTGGCCGACGTCGACCGCGGCCGGAGTGGCGGTCGGTGCGGAGAGAGTCGGGTCGGCGAGCACGAGGAAGGTCTGGGTCGCCGCGACCGAGCTCCCGGAGGAGTCGACGAGCGACAGCGTCGCGGTGTACGTGCCGGCCGCTGCGCCAACGCAAGCGCCCGAGATCTCGCCCGCGGCGATCGGGTCGGCGGTGCACGAGAGCCCTGAGGAGTTGCTCGAGTCGAGCGTGTAGGTGAGGTTGCCGGTGCCAATGCCCGGCACCGGCGCCGAGAAGAGGAGGCTCTGCCCGACGTCGAGCGACCAGTCCGAAGGAACCGTCGTGTCGTGGAGGGTCGGTACGACGCTGATCTCGTTCGCGCTCGGCTCGCTGACGTAGAGGGCCCCGTTGAACGGGTCGTACGCGCCGCTCTCGGGGTCGGCCGGGACCGTGAGGGTCGCGACCACGGTCGAGCCCGAGACCACCGTGAGGTCACCGGAGTCGCTGTCGCTCACGTACACGTACCCGTTGGCGGTGTCGAACGTCAGCCCCGCGGGGTCCGAACCGACGGAGACGTTCCCCCCGAACGTGTTGCCGGGCAAGATCCACGAAACGTTGTCGGAGAGGCCGTCCGAGACGTAGACGTCGCCCGTGGCGCCGTCGTAGGCCAGCTCCTGCGGGCCCCCGAGGACCGGGATCGTCTGAAGGACCGTGTTCGTTCCCCCGTCGAGGACGCTCACGCTGTTGGACCCGGAGTTGGCGACGTACAGATCGCCGTTGCCCGGATCGAAAGCGATGCCGGTCGGGTCGGAGCCGACCGACACCGTGGCGAGGACGGTGTTCGTCGCCCCCTCGATCACCGACACATCGTTCGAGCCTTCATTCGCGACGTAGATGTCGCCGTTCGCGGAGTCGTACGCCACGGAGGTCGGTACGCTTCCGACCACGAGGCTGGTCGTGACGGAGTTGCTCGCGGGGCTGAGCACGGAGACGGTGTCCGACGCCGAGTTCGCGACGTAGAGCTCCCCGTTGTCGGCGTCGGCGGCCACCGCGACGGGGGAGCCGCCGACCGGGACCGTGCCGACGACGGCGTCCGTGCTCGCGCTGACCACGGAAACGTCGTCCGACGTGATGTCGGGAACGTAGATCGAGTTGGTCGCGGCGTCGAAGGCGCCCGCGGCGGGCGCGCCGGGGACGGAGACCTCCCCGCTCGCGTCGCCGATGACCGCAACCCCGCGCAGCGAGCCGCTCGCGGGATCGATCTGAAGCAGCGTGGAGACCACGAGCAGCGAGTTCAGGTCCTCGCTCACGGCGTACACGTCGCCGTTCGTGGGGTCGAAGGCGAGCTCGCGGGTGCCCACGTCCGAGCCGCCGGGCGGCTGTTCATTGACCGTCGCGGTGACCGAGTTCGTGACGCTGCTGATCGCGAAGAGCTCGTCGTTGTAGGTCCCGACGTACACGAGCGACGAGCCGGCGTTGTACGCGAAAAACTCGGGGTTCGCGGCGACGGAGATCGCCGAGCCGACGACGGCGTCGGTCTCCCCGTTGACCACGCTCACCGAGCTGCTGCCGAAGTTCGCGACATAGAGGAGGCCGTTGTCGGGGTCGAAGAGGACCCCGGTCGACTCGTCGCCCAGGTCGACCGGACCCCCGATGACCTTGTTGGTCGAGCCGTTGATGGCATTGATCGTGCCGGGATCGTTCTGGCCGGTCACGAACACCCGATCGTTCGAGGTGTCGACCGCCACGCCGAACGGAAAGATCGTGGTGGTGAACGAGATCGTCGTTACCAGCGTCTCGGTCGCCGCGTTGATGACGCTGACGTTGTTGCTCGCGTCGTTCGCGACGTAGATCTCTCCGTTCGCCGGGTCGAAGGCGATCCCGATCGGGTCGCCCCCCACCTGGAGCGCGCTCGAACCCAGGGGCACGAGCTGGTTGGTCGCCGAGTTGATGACCGAGACGTTCTCGCTACCGGAGTTGGCGACGTAGATCAGGCCGTTGGTGCTGTCGTAGGCGACTCCCTGGGGAACGGTCCCGACCGGGATGCTCGCCACGACGGCGTTCGACGACGCGTCGATCACGCTGACGGAGTTTCCGAACGCATTCGCCGCGTAGATCTCTCCGTTCGCCGGGTCGAACGCGACCGCGAACGGCGCCGATCCGATGGGGATGGTGTTGGTGAGCGTCCCGGCCTCCCACAGCGGTGGGCTGGTGGCCCCGCCCTCCGAGGTCGGCGAAATGGCCGGCGCTAGCGACCCCGAGCCGGCGGGAGCCAGCGGCGCAGCGACTGACCCACCACCAAGCGACGGCGCCCCCGGGTCGACGGCGGCGGCCGGCAGCGCGATCGCGGCGACCGAGGCGATCGCGGCCAACGTCAGGAGGAATATCGGTAGTCGATGTCTCAACGCGGAGCACCGGAGGGTGGGACGCATGCCCGAACGACGAATTTCCGAGTATTTCTGGCCGCGGTTCCACGCCGGTCGGCCGATGCGCGACCCCGCCGCCCGTAACGAGCGCGGTCTGCCGCGCGGAGAACTAGTTTCCCCTGCCCGGGTCCCACCTCTCGTCTCGGAGTCTCGGTACGCCCTGGGTGGGCGCCCCGGACGCCGGAATCCGGAATCCCGTGGGATTGCCTCCGGCCGAAAGCGTCCATATACATGTGCTCATATGCACATTCATATGTCGTCAAAGAACGTGGCGATCCAGCGCACCACCTACGACGCGCTCCTTCGAGAGAAACGTCGAGGGGAGAGCTTCACCGAGCTCTTCGCGCGACTCCTCGCCCAGCGGGGCACCACCGAGGAGATCCGGGGTGCCTGGGGCCCGGAGGGGTCGGCGCGGGATCTCCGCGTCCTGGCCCGACTTCGCGGCCGATCGGGAAGGTGAGGATGAAAGCGCTGGACACCCCGGTGCTGCTCGCGATCCTGCACGATTCTCCCACCGGGAGGGAGCTCCTCAAGTCGCTGCGGGGCGAGGAGCTCGCCACCACCGAGCTCAATCTCTACGAGCTCCGTGCCGCCGCCGCGGGCGGACCCCCGGCGGCCCGAACGGCCCGGGACACCGCGCTCGCCCGCCTACGCCGAAGGATCACCGTCCTTCCGATCACGGCCGAGTCGGTGTCGGAGGCGGGTCGCTACCTCCACGGAGCGTACCGGAACGACCCGTGGAGACCGCTCGTTCTCGGGACGCTCGCCGCGGCGGGGTGCTCGGAGTGGATCACGACGCGAGCGTACGCCCCAGTGAAGGGGAAGCTGCCGTTCAAAGTCCGGATAGTCTGATGAAGCGAGACCAAGGAATGTTGAACGCGATTGCAGCATTTCTTAGAAGTCTGTCTACGGACTCGCGACGGGCTCGAGACCCTGACGCGAGGGGGAGATCCCGCACGGCAGCGAGCGCTTCTCGCAGCCGGGCCGCGAGCGGCAGCCCAGCACAGCAGTTGTGGCTCTCACTATATTAGTATTGTAACATACGTTACTACAGAGTCATCAGAGCCGCATTTCGGCGACCGCCGTTGGTTGAGCCGAGAGCTCCGAGGGGTTCCTCCCTCGAGGCGGTGTATAACTCCAGTTATGCGACAGGGCCAACTTCGCCGATTCGGGGGGGGGTTAGACACGAGGGGCCCGGGTGCGATCGAGATCCGCCGAGTACCGTGGCCGGGGGGTCCCCGACGCCGACCGGCCCCAACGGCCAACCCGCTTCTCACGGTCTACACCAGGGTGATCCGACTCCGTGCCCCGCGTCGGGCCCGCTATCCGATACGTGCCGCCGCCAGCCGGAACCTCGAGAGGGGCTTGGGCACCCCGGAGAGTCGATGTACGGCGCCTGAGACTCTATTCTATCGTAACCAGTATTCCAAACACATCCGGCAGCCAACACGGGCCGTTCGATCGAGGGAGTCGATCGACGAGTCACGACTCCGCGGAGTGGCCGGCACTCCGGCCAGGCTGCCAACGCGCCAGGTGAGCCGAGGACGAGGTCGCATCTCGTCAGTATGCATATGCATACACATATGAGCTAATGAAGGGGGGAACCCCGATGACATCACGTCCGGCCGGATGGTGGGGGAGGTGGTGGCCGCTGCTCGGCGGTGGAAGGGCCGGATTCGGCCTCGCCCCGGGATGCCCAACGAGCGCGGAGGTGCTCGAAGACCGAGAGGCTCGGGGGTCGAAGGACCTGCTCGCGGGTCTGCTGGTCGGTTTCCCAGAACGCCCAGGCAGCGAACACGGCGTCCCGGCTGATGAAACCGATCGCGCGGTCGGGTTCGGAAGCGTCGACGACGGGTAGGACGTCGACGCCGGCGCTCAAGAGGCGGCGGGCGGCCACGCGCACCGGCTCGTCCGGGTACGCGACGAGCGTCAGGGGCCGGGCGATCGTGCTCGCGGCCGCGGAGGGGTCGCCGCCCTTTCGCAGATACTCCTGGGCCTCGGTGCGGGTGACGAACCCTCCCGATGTACCCCCCTCCGCGACCAGGTGGTACGCCCCGTACGGGTCCTCGGCCCCGTGCGAGAGGTCGACGAGCTCTCCGACCGAGGTCGATGCGGGAGCGACGATCAGTCCCGTTTGCATCACCGTCCTCACCGGCACGCGCTCCATCACGTCCACGGCGTACTCCCGGGCGACGTGGACCCCCCGGCGCGCCACCTTCTCGGTCAGGATCGACCGCTTCATCGAGAGGACGGTGAACCCGTCCGCAACGATGGCCGCGACCAGGAGCGGCAAGAGCGCGTTCACGTCGTGCGTCAGCTCGACCGCGAAGATCACGCCCGTGAACGGTGATCGCATCGTGCCCCCGAGGGTCGCGGACATGCTGACGAGGACCCAGAGAGGGACGGATCCGAACGGCAGAAAGTGCGCCTCGATGACCCCGAGCGAGCCGCCCATGATCAGGAGGGGCGCGAGCACCCCGCCGGAGGTACCGGAACCCAGCGATACCGACCAGATGATCGCCTTGACGAGCAGGAGCGTCGCGACGAAGACGAGCGTGACCTGAACGGCCGGATAGCCCACCGTGAGCTGGAGGTTCGAGCACGCCAGGAGGACGCAGATCCCCCCGTAGCCGAC
>JASHPY010000082.1 GCA_030037855.1 Thermoplasmata archaeon
GCCCCCCCGTCGAGCCCCGCACCGGTCGCGCCGCCCGCCCGTCCGCGCGTCTGCGTCAACTGCAAGACCCAGATGGCCCCGATGGGACCGATCTCGTTCCGGACCGGTGGATGGACCGGGGGGACCGGGGTGCTCGCGGGCAGCTGGAACGCGGCGGCGGAGACGCTGCAGCCGTTCAGCCTGTACTACTGCCAGCAGTGCGGCAAGTTCGACCTGTACTACGCCGGCACCTGACCGACCCGGCGGCGTGGCCCGGGGCGACTCCCTAAGTCGACCGACGCCGTACCTTCCGTACGTCCGGCTACTCGGAGCGGCGCGTCGATCGTCCGCTGATCGTGGTTCACGGCCGCGTCCTCGCTCCCGCGGCGTACCGTCCGCCGACGTTCGGGGAGGTCGAGGACACTCCGGAGTGGTGGAGCGCGCTCGGCACTTTCGGTGCGCTCCTGCTCGCAGCGGCGATCCTCACGGGGGTCGGGAGCGGGGAGGTGCTGGCGATCGCGGGGGTCGCGTTCTTCCTCGCGGCGGGAGTCTTCGCGGGGGCGGAGAGGATTGAGACGGCCACGGCGGTCGGCGTGGCGGCGATCGTGTGGACCACCGCGGGTATCTGGGTCGTTCGGGGCGGAGACTCGAGCCCGATCGCGACCCTCGTCGGCCTCGCGGTCGTCGGAACGCTCGGGCTTGCGCTCGGCGTCGCGGGGACGACGCGTGCGCTGCGGCGGACCAAACCGTCTTCGGACGGTGCGCGCTGAGAACTGCCGGCGGCACCTAACGTGCTCGAGCCAGAGCTCGCCCGAGGCCGTGTACTTCGGTTGCACCGCAAGCCGCTCACTCCGGGACCGCGCGGCCCCCCGAAGCACGCGGTCCGGGAGGTGCGCATCACCCGGGCCGGCGTCGTGGGGGATCACAACGCCTACCGATACGAGGTCGCCGGCGACGACCCGGCGATGGCGGTACGGATCATGCCCGAGGAGATGCTCGCAGACCTCCACGCGAGGGGTTGGCCGATCCGGCCGGGCGACAGCGGCGAGCACCTCACGTCCGTGGGTCTTCGGTACGACGAGTTCGCCCCCGGACGTCGGTACCGGGCGGCGGAAACCCGGCTCGAGATCAGCAAGCCCTGCGCGCCGTGCGACGACCTCTCCCTCCTGCCGTACGTCGGTGCCGCGCGCGGACCCAAGTTCCTAAAAGTGATGCTCGATCGCCGAGGATGGAACGCGCGAGTCATCGAAGAAGGGCGAGTGAAAGTCGGTGGCCCGATCGTCCGAATGGAGAGGTCGGACGCTGGGGGCCCGCGCCCGCCGGTCGGCGCTCCCGTTAGATAGACTCCCCATGTCATCGGAACCGATGCCCCGTCGAGCTCGTCCGCCCGCGCCTCGGGTCCCGGTCGAAAGGGTGGAGGCGGCGGTGCACGAGATGATTCACGCGATCGCGCCGGAGCTTCGCCGGGAAACGAAGTGGGGAATGCCCTGGTACGCGGGCACCGACCTGGTCGTGCTCCCGGTCGCCTACGCCGAACACGTCGGGGTCGAGTTCTGGCGGGGGACCTCCCTCACGGACCGACACCGCCTGCTCGAAGGAACCGGCAAGAACCTACGCCACGTCAAGGTGAAGGACATCGAAGAGGCGACCTCGCCCGGCTTGATCGAGCTCCTCCGAGAAGCGGTGGCCCTCGACCGGGCCGAGCCACCCCGCACCCGATCGACCCCCCGCGCGGCGGTGCACTGACCCGTCGGTATGACCTCGCCCGAGTCGGTCCCGGACGGCGTCGTCGCCCGGACCCAACAGAACCTCGTGTGGTTCCATCGATGCTCGCTGGCCCTCGGACCGGGTCCCCGCGTCCGAGAGTGGCCGGAAGCGACCGCGCTCGGAAGCGACCTACCGACGGAGGTCGTCAACACGCTGTTCGTGAACTCCGCGCCGGCGGACGCGCCCGAACTCCTCTCGCGCGCGCGCGCGTTCTTCCGAGAGGCGATCGCGTGGCGCGTGACCGCTCCCGACTCCCTCCGATCGTCGATCGAGTCCTACGCGGTCGCGGCGGGGATGCGCGCCGCGGCGCCCGAGCCCCGCATGATTCTCGCTCCCCTCCCCCGTGCCCCCGCGGCTCCGGCGGAGCTCGCGGTCCGCCGGGTGACGACCCGCGCCGAATGGCGGGACTTCTGCTCCGTTACCGCTCGCGCGTTCCGCATCCCCGCGTGGTACCTTCGGATTGCGTTCGCCCGACCTCTCGCCGGCGAAGCCGTGCCGTCCGGCTCGATCCGGCCGTTCGTCGGGTACGCGGGCGGGCGGCCGGTCGCCGCGGCCGCGCAGGCGACCTCGGACGACGTCGCCGGGATCTTCTTCGTCGGGACCGTACCCGACATGCGGCGGCGCGGCTACGGACAGGCGCTTACGTGGACCGCCGTGGAGGACGGCCGCTCGCTCGGAGCGGATGCGGCTTGGCTCCAGTCGAGTCCCGAGGGCCTTCCGCTCTACGAGCAGATGGGTTTCCGCCGAGTCGTGGACGACCTCAGCTGGGTCTCTCGGCCCGCCGGCGCCGGGCAGTTCCGCGCCCTCCTCCGGCTCGTGGGTATGCTGGCTATACCGTCCCGGCGGCGCCGGCGCGCGGAGCCCTGACCTCCCACCAGGGTCCCGGGACGCGCGGGTCGGACGAGTCCGTCTCGCTACCCGCCGGCCGGCACGTTACCCGAACTCGCCGGTGAGGCGGGTCCTCCCGGCGATACGAAACCTCCAAGTGGGGGAGATTCGATTAGGACCGGGGAGGAGCGTTCCGGCGAATGGCGAAGCAACCGACGTGGGAGGACGCGGACCTCCTGCTGCGGCTCGACGAGTTGGCCGCGCGCGAGGAGACCCGACGCGCGTTCGACTGGTTCCGCACCGTCCACCTGGGGGCCGAGATATCGGACGTCCATCCGATCCTTCGGGGGGCACCCGAGTTCGTCTACGTGCACCGGTTCATCGAGTTGTTCGAGACGATGGGCACGCTCGTGAAGTTCCACGTGCTCAACGAGGAGATGGTCCACGACCGCTGGATGGTCCGGTCCATCTGGGAGTTCCTGCGCCCCACGATCGAGCGCGAGCGTCGAACGATCGGTTCGCCCAGCCTGGCCGAGAACTTCGAGTGGCTCGCCCGGCGTAACCAGGAGTGGTACGACCGGCGGTCGGCCAAGCGTTCGAAGTCCGGCTCTTCGAAGTCCTGACGGACTCGGAGCCGCGGGACTTCGACTCGTCATTCCCAGCCGCTGGCGACCCGTCGCCGCGACGTCGGGATCTCCGCTCCCCACGGAGCGCGACAGTGGGTCGATGGTCTCAGCGCAGGCTCCGAGGTCGAGTCCGCGAGGAACAGGGTTCACTCGCCCGCGTCCGAGGACGGTCGAAGCCGCGCTCGGTCGACGACCACCCATCGCCAGCCGTCCTCGACCTCCACGGGCGCGACCACGAGGTCGTTCCCCACGAGGTCGGTGTGGAACTGGAGGAGCGTGGAGAACACCTCGCTCGTGTCGTCGCCCGTCCGGCGCGCGATCTCCGCGAGACTCCCGATCCACGTTCCGTCCTGAACGAGCTCCCGGAGGACCCGGACGTACCGGGGAAGCCTCGGGTCGTTCGTCACCCGGACCCCGCGGGCGCTCGACACGGCCGTGTGCCACCGATGGGGGATCCGGCGATGGATCGCGGGAGGGAGGAGGGACCCCGGGGTCACCGGCGATCCGCTCACGGCTTCGGGAGCCGGAGGCGCTCGGCCCTGGATCGCGTCGACTTCGTGCATCAGCTGATCGAGCTCGTCCACCGCCCACGACTTCGGGCCCGCGGCCGCCGGCTTGTCCGCGGAGGCCGGGGAAGCGGGCTCGGGTGGCGCGGGAGGGTTGGGTGCCAGGAGCGGGATCGACACGTCGGGGTCCGACACCCGCGCCTCGACGACCCGGGTGAACTCACGGATCATCTCCTCGGGCACGGGAGAGAGATTCCGACGCAGCCGGAACCGATCGATCGCCTCTCGCAGCTCGAGACTGGGCACGGGAAACGCGCGACGGTGCGCCCCATCCTGGAGCTCGAGCCACGGGCTGGAGCTCTCGTCGCGCAGCAATCGCATGCCCGCGTGCGTGACGAGGTCCCGGTAGAGCTCGTGCGCCCGGGGGCCCCCGGTTGCCGACACCGGAGGGATCCACTCACCGCGGCTGAGGTGGCTCAGATCGAGGATCTCCAGTTCGTCGTTCGTCAACCGCGGACCACCCGTCGTACCCGGCTACGGGCTTCGGGACCCAGTGTGGGGCCCCGAACCACAGTCGGTCGGTGGGGTTTAGTTCTTTTCGAACGACAAGAAGCGCTCGCGGGGTCGTCGGGGCGGTGCCCGGGGCCCTCCGCTCGGACGAGCGGGCCGAACGCGGCCGGTGGGGCGCGAGCTTCATGCGGTCGGACCCCTACGGTCCCGGGGATGTGCGACCTCCCCGAGGAGGAACTTGCCGAGTACCTGCTCTGGCTCGAGCGGGCCGAGGCTCGGGCGCGGACCGCGGCCCGACCCGCCCGCTCGCCGGCGCGCTTGGACCGCGAGTCGCCCCCCGAACCGGTGCTCGCGGACGCGTAGCCCTTTCGCGACTGTCTCAGAACCCTCGGAACATCTCGTAGTGGACGTCCGACTCGGCGACGCCGAGTTCCTCGACCAGGGTCCGGACCACGGCGTACACCATCTCGGGCAAGCCGGCGACGTACCAGCGAGGTCGGCGCTCGGGGTGGCCGAACTCCTCGAGCCACGTGCGGTCGATGCGGCCCTGACGACCGCTCCACGGCTCGCGGGAATCCGCGCTTCGAGTCACGGTGTAGTGGACGTCGATGCCCGGTCGGTCCCGAGCGAGCCCCGAGAGCTCGGACCGGAAGATGAGCTCCTCCGGCACGCGGGCCGACTGGAGCAGCGTGAACGGTCCCGGGGCCTGCGTGTCCGCGGCGTAACGAAGCATCCCCCGAAACGGCGTCACCCCGATGCCGCCGGCCACGAACACCGCGGGTCTGCCGGGGTCGAACAGGAAGTGGCCGATCGGCCCGAAGACCTCGGCGGTCTCACCGCGCTCGAGTCGGGAGAACGCCTGCTTGAACGGCGTGTCGGAGATCTTGCAGGTGACCGAGAGGACCCCGGCCTCGCTCGGGCTCGACGAGAGGGAGAACGTCCGGACGGCGCCCCACGGATCATCGACTCCCGGGAGGTGTACGCGGACCGCCTGATTCGACAGATACCGAAACCCGGTTCCCTCGGTCGAGAACCGGAACGTCATCGAGGTCGGAGACTCCTCGCGGCGGTCGATCAGCGGTAGCACGTACCGACCGGGAACCGGAAGAGCGCTCGGGGGACCGCCGATCACGTGCACGAGGGCGCGAGCCGGCCGACGTTGATAATGACTGGAGCCTCGAACCTCCGGTCGCGTGCCCATAAGCCCATATTCGTCCGAGCGGAAGGACCGCGGGACTCGCGATGCCAACGCCCGAGGAAGAGCGGCGGAACCTGTTGCTCCTGGTCGTGGTCGGCCTGATCTGGGGGAGCGCGTACCCCGTCATTCGATACGGACTGCTCGCGGGGGCGACACCGGTCGCGTACGCCGCCGTGCGGTATGCCTTCTCGGCGGTCGCGATCGCCGGGCTCGCCGCCGCGATGCGGGTCCCTCGACCGACGGCCCGTTCGCTCGGGCTCTCGCTCGTGCTCGGCCTCCCGATCGTGGGCGTCTACGGCCTCCTCCTGTACGTGGGGGAGGTCACGACCTCGGGCGGGCTCTCGGCGATACTGATCGGCGTCGTGCCGATCCTGACCGTGCTGTTCGCCCTCCCCATCCTCCCCGGTGAACGGCTCCGGGCGCGGGCGCTGCTGGGGGTGCTGATCGGCTTTGTCGGGGTGTTCGTGCTCGTCTTCCCGCCGCCGGGCGTCGTGCTCGCGAGCACGATCTGGGGGCCCCTCGCGGTCATCGGGGCCGCCGCCAGCTTCGCCCTCGGCTCGGTCATCCTGCGCGCGAAGCGTCCCCAGGGGGAGACGCTCTGGGGCGTCTCGGCCCAGTTCGCGGCGGCGACCTTGTTCCTCGCGCTCGCCCTCCCGGTGGTCGAGCCGCACCCCGCGCTTCCCTTGACGGACGGGGTGTTGCTTCCGCTCGTCTTCCTCGTGCTGTTCCCGTCGCTCGTCGGCTACGCGATGTACTTCGCGCTCCACCACCGGGTCGGTCCCGGTCGCGCGAACGTGGTCGCGTACGTGAACCCGGTCGCGGCGCTCGCGGTCGGGACGCTATTGCTCGGGGAGCCGTTCAACTGGTGGGAGCTCGCCGGCTTCGCGCTGGTCGTGATCGGACTGACCCTCGTCACCGGGCTCGGCCAGAAGCGCCCCGGATAGCGGCCGACCCCGCCCCGGGTCCGTCCCCCGTCCCGCTCGACCGCGCCACATCCGTTATCTTCCTCCTCGACCCCATACTGTCGAGGATGCCGGAGAACTACGGCGGATTCGGCCCCGCCCGGCAGACCTCGATCTATCTGGCCTCGCTATCGGGGAAAGCACCGCCGATCCCCGTCTCGCCGGACGCGCTCGAGCGCGCGGCCGAACGCGTGCTGACGCCCGAAGCGTTCCACTACGTCGCGGGCGGGGCGGGGGGAGAGCGCACCGCCCGCCAGAACATCGCGGAGTTCGACCGGTGGCACCTCGTGCCCCGGATGATGCGCGACATCCACGAACGGGACACTCGGGTGGAACTGTTCGGCCAGCGCATCCCCGCGCCTCTCCTCCTCGCCCCGATCGGGGCGCTCGAGGTCGTTCGACCCGACGCCGAGCTCGCGCTCGCGCGCGCGGCCGTCGCGACCGGGATCCCCCTGATCGCGAGCACGCTCACGTCGCGCTCGCTCGAGGAGATCGGGAGCGAGATGTCCGGCGCGAACCGCTGGTTCCAGCTCTACTGGGGACCGGACCGCGACCTCAACCTCAGCCTCGTCGGACGCGCGGAGAAGGCCGGGTACTCGGCGATCGTCCTCACCCTCGACACGCGGATCCTCGGGTGGCGGAGCCGGGACCTCGACCGGGGGTATCTTCCGTTTCTCGGCGGGGTCGGCCTCGCGAACTACTTCTCGGACCCCGTGTTCCGCTCCCGGCTCGCGGCGCCGCCCGAGCAGGACCTCCCCGCGGCGGTGCGCTACGCGCTCGCGACGTTCGGGGACCCGACGTTCTCGTGGGCCGACGTTCGGTTCCTGAGCGAGCGGACCTCGCTCCCGATCCTGGTGAAGGGCGTGCTCCACCCGCAGGACGCGACCGACGCGATGGAGGCCGGCGCGAACGGGTTGATCGTCTCGAACCACGGGGGTCGGCAGGTCGACGGCAGCGTGCCGGCGCTCCGCGCGCTTCCCGGCGTGCTCGCCGAGGCCGGCGACCGCATCCCGGTGCTCTACGACGGGGGGATCCGCCACGGCGCCGACGTCGCGAAGGCGCTCGCGCTCGGGGCCCGGGCGGTCCTGCTCGGGCGGCCGTACGTCTGGGGTCTCGCGGTCGGAGGGGAGACCGGCGTCCGGGAGGTCGTAGAGAACCTCCTCGCGGACTTCGACCTCACGCTCGCCCTCTGCGGAATGGCGAAGCTCTCCGACGTCACCCGCGACGCGATCGTGGCGGCCTGAAGCCCCTCTCCCTGGGAGCCGATCCCCTCGCGTCGACGCGGGTCGCGAGGCGACGCACCGAGCGCGCGGCTCGTCCCTACGAGCTCGGCTGCGTCGCCGGCGCGGCGGCGTGGGCCGGCGCGGTCTGCGGGAGGCTCACGAGCCCGAGGAACAGGAGCAGGATCCCGATGAACTCGGCGTAGTAGAGCGCGATCGGGAACGACGCGATATAGAGCGCGCCCCCGGCCCCCAGGATCACGGCGCCCGCGGCCATCAGGAGCGTCTGCCAGCGCCACGCGCGCCGTAGCGAGAGCGCCGTGGCCGTCAATAGTACGACCGTGGCCGGCACCGTCACGAGCGAAGAGAGCAGGATCAGCGAGAGCGGGGGATTCCCCGCGATGATACCTCCCACGACCATCGAGGTGGGGAGCGGCGTGAGGGCGCTGGCGACCGCGACCGCGACCGAGGTCGCGACGATGTACCCCGTGTAGTAGAGCTCGATCCGGGGGCTCCTCAGGATCTTCGTCGCGCCCAGCGAGAGCGTCCCGACGATCGCCGCGGAGCAGAACACGTAGAGCTGGAGAACCGGAGTCGAGACGTAGCCGAGATAGACCACCGACTCGACCGCCATCGCGGCGGTCGCGATCGCCAACCCGCTGCCCCACATCAACTGCGGACGCGAGCGACTCTCCCCGTAGCGGAGGAGCGCGCGGACGGAGAGGACGAACAGTAGCGCCGTGAGAAGTACGAGCGAGACCGTGATCAGCACCGTCTCAGCGTCCACGGCGCCTCCCGAGCTCGGGACCGTGACCGGCTCCCTGGGGGCCCGTCATCCGTCAACCGCACCGCAGGTGCCGAGCCGATTAATATCCCGGTCGTACGAAAAGTCCGGACCTCCCCCGCGTGCGACCGCCCTCGATCGGTCACCCCCGCGCGGTCGGCCGTCTCCGCGGGGTCGATGCCCGCGGGAACAGGGCCGGACCCGCGATCCGCCCTAGGCCGGCCGACGAGCGAGGACGGAGTACATCAGCGGAAACGAACCTTCCCGTCGCGGGAGTCGCCAACGTCCCTCGCGATCCGCCCCCATGCTCGCGTACCGGCGCCAGTGACTGAACGGATACTCGGTGAACTCTTCCACCTCGAGACCCGCGCCGCGCAGGGCCCGGAGGGCTTCGGAGACCGGGTGGATCCACTCGTACCGGGTCGCGTTCCGCAGGCGGGCTCCGGTGGTCGCATAGGTCTCCGACATCGAGTAGCGGATCGATCGGCGTCGAAAGTACCCCGTCCGGACCCGGAACCCTCCCTCCACCGGCTCCAGCACCTCGGCATAAGGGTGGTCCTCGGCGAAGAACAGTCGGCCCCCCGGTCGGAGCAACCCCGCGATCCCCTTCGCCCACCGAGACAGATCCGGGAGCCAGCAGAGCGCGCCCTTTCCCGTGTAGACGATGTCGAACAGTTCGGGCAACCGCCGAGGAGCCGAGTAGACGTCGGACCGCACGAACCGCGCCGGAAGTCGGGCGGCGCGGGCGAGCCGGCGCGCCGCGGTGAGCGCGGGCGCCGAGTAGTCGACCCCGGTGACACGCGCGCCGAGACGGGCCCAGGAGAGCGTGTCGAGTCCGATGTGGCACTGGAGGTGGAGGAGCGAACGGTCCCGGACCGGACCCACCGCGTCGACCTCGAGCGGCAAGAGCGTCGAAACGCCCCGGAGGAAGCCGGGGACGTCGTAGAACGACGAGGCGACGTGCAGTGGGGCCGCCTCGTCCCACATCCTCCGATTGACCGCCATGCGACGGTCGTTGAGGTCTCGCACTCACTTCGGACCGCTCTCCGGTACATCAGCTCATGCGCGCGTACGGCCGGCCGGTCGCGGGCCCACCGCGACAAGCGACCTTGATGCGACCCCGTCGCGTTCGGGGAGCGAGCGGCGCGCGGATGGGGGCTCCCGAGTCGGTCGAGCTGATCGACCTGGAAGGATCGGACCGAGAGCGAGCGGTGCCGGTCGTGATCGACTCGTTCGTCGGGATCTATCGCTGGCACGCGAAGCGGACCCTCCGTCAGGTCTCCCACGTCCGGGCCGCGGTCGTCGGGTCCGAGCTCGCGGCCGTGGCGATGCTCGAGCGGTTGGACGCCGCCCTCGGCTACGTCTACTACATCGCGGTCCGTCGGCCGTTTCGACGTCGCGGCCTCGCGGCACGGCTCCTCGACGACGCGCTCGATCGGTTCCGCCGGGGCGGCGTCCGGGTCGTGTGGGCGGCGGCGGAAGCGGACAATACCGGCTCGATTGCGTTGTTCCGGTCGCGCGGGTTTCGGACGGTGTCGAAGCAGGAACCCGGGTATCTCGAGGGAGGCCTCGGTGCTCGGGGGTACCGGAGCAAGATGTGGATCGTCTCGGGAGAGGTGCTGCTTGGGCTCCGGCTCGCTCCCGAACCGTCGCCGGATCCGGGGCTGCCGGACGACTGACCCGAACCTCGACAGGGCTATCCCGAGCGTCGGTTCTCCCGCCCCCGCGGCCCCGAGAGGAAGCGATGACCACCCCCTGGCCCCCTGAGCTCGGCTCGATGTCGTTCGGTCTCGATGCCGCCGAGATGCGACGGCGCGGCGAGGAGGAGCTCGGTTCGGCCCGTCGGGATCTCGCGGCCCTAGAGCGTCGGGCCGACGAACCCACGCTCGAGGCGTTCCTCGCCCCGCTCGACCGCGTGCTCCTGCGGGCGGTGAACGTGAGCCTCCAGGGTTCGCTGATGTTCCAGGTCCACCCGGATCCGGCGACCCGGACCGCGGGCCGGGAACTCACCGAGGCGGCCGAGCGCTTCTTCGCAGAGTTTCGTCAGAACGCGAAGCTGTACGCCGGGCTCGGCCGCCTCGCGCTCGCGTCCGAGGACGCACCGACGCGGTTTGCGATCTCCAAGATGGTCCGCGAGATGCGGCGCGAGGGGGCGGAGGCCGCGCCCGAGGTCCGCGCCCGGCTCCTCGAGCTGAACGCCGAGATCGATCGCACCGGGAACCAGTTCATGGAGAATCTCGCCCGGATGGACCGCAGCATCGCGGTCCGCGGGCCCGACGCGCTCGCCGGATTGCCGCCGGACTTTCGCGCCGCCCATCCGGTCGGCGCGGACGGCAGGATCCGGCTCACGACGAAGTATACGGATTTCATGCCCGTGATGGCGTACTGCGACGACGCAGCAGTCCGGCGGGACCTGCTGCATGAGTTCATGAATCGAGCGTACCCCGACAACGACCGCGTCCTCGCGACCCTCCTGGATCGCCGGGGCGAGCTCGCTCGGCTGCTCGGCTATCCGGACCCCGCGGCGTACGCGCTCGAGGACAAGATGGTCGCCTCCCCCGAGGCCGTGCGCGCGCTCCTCGATCGACTCGCCGACCGGCTCCGCGCGCCCGCGACCCGGGACATCGATCGGTACTTCGAGCGAAAACGGCGCGACGACCCCCGCGCCGCTCGGCTCGAACCGTGGGATGCGGACCTGATGGGCCGGGGCTACTACGACAGCAAGATCCGCAGCGAAGAGTTCGGGGTCGACGCGCGGGCGCTCCGCGCGTACCTGCCGTACGGGCGCGTCCGCGACGGGCTGCTCGACCTGTGTCGCGATCTCTTCGGGATCACGTTCGCGCGCGCGGACGGGGCGGAGGTCTGGCACCCAACCGTGGAGGTTTACGACGTGACACGGAACGGAACTCCGCTCGGGAGGTGCTACTTCGACTTCGTACCGCGCGACGGGAAGTTCTCTCACGCCGCCTGCTTCGGCGTCCGCCAGGGGCTTGCCGGCGCCGGGCTCCCCCAGGCGGCGCTGATCTGCAACTTCCTCGACCCGAACGTGCGACGCGACGACGCGCGCGTGGAGTGGAGCCAGGTCGTGACGTTCTTCCATGAGTTCGGCCACCTCCTGCACGCGATGCTCGCGGGCCAGCCGCGATGGCTGTTCAACCGAGCGTCGAACGTCGAGTGGGACTTCATCGAGGCGCCGTCCCAGCTCTTCGAGGAGTGGGCGCGGGACCCCGCGACGCTCGCGCGATTCGCGCGGAACCCCGATACCGGCGAGGGAATCCCGGAGGATATCCTCGCTCGACTGCGTCGGGCCGAGGCGTTCGGTCGCGCGTCCCGCCTCCTTCGGCAGGTGGCGCTCTCGGCGATCTCGCTCGAGTTTCACGAGCGACCCGCCGAGGGGATGGACCTCGTCGCTACCTGGCGTGCGGCCTGGTCGAAGTACTATCCCCGGGCGCTCCCCGACGATTATCACTTCGAGGCGTCGTTCGGCCACTTGACCGGATATTCGGCGTGCTACTACACCTACCTCTGGTCGATGGTGATCGCGCGGGATCTCCTGAGCGAGTTCGAGACCCGGGGCACGCTCACCGACCCCGCGACGGCCGCACGCTACGCCGAGGAGATCCTCGCGCCGGGCGGCAGCCGCCCGGCCGCCGAGCTGGTCCGGGCGTTCCTCGGCCGCGAGTTCACGTTCGATGCGTTCGACCGCTGGAGCGACGAGCCGACCGACGCGGGGCCCGGCCGCGGCTCGGTCTAGTCCCAGTCGTCGGACCAGTGTCGGGCGACGCCGAGACCGAACGACACCCAGAGCGAGGCCAGGACCCCGAAGAGGATCACGAGCGACACGACGACGACCGCGATGTTCTGAAAGAGACTGTAGCCCGACGCCCAGAACGCGACCCAGAGGAGAGCGAAGACGATCCATCCGGTGACCCCGGCGATCGACGCGACGAGTCGGCGGCGGAGCCGTCCGAGGACCGAATGTCGAAGGGAGTGCGCCACGTTCGGCCCGAGGTGATCGTTCGCGCTCATCGGGGGTCGACCCGGCTCTCGGGATAAGAACCCAGCGCACCGGCCGTGCGCGAGCCCCCTCGGACCCCCGGGCGCTGCGCGCGAGATTCCGCCCGGTGGAACGGGCGAAACCGATTTGTGTCGTGCTCGGGTCGGGCGGTCCGGGGAGCCGATGGCAAGCGCCGGCGTCGATTGGTCGAAGCGCGAACTCCACGTGTGGGCCGAGCTCCGCGCGCCGCTCCGGTTCGTCTTCGACTGGTGCACCGACTTTGACCCGAGCGATCCGCGCCGGGAGCACGAGGACTACGACCGACGGATCCTCGAACGCACCCCACGTCGCGTCGTCTTCGAGGACCTCGCGGACACCCCGGGCGGCTGGCAGTGGTCCCGCCACGTCGTGACCCTCCATCCCCCCGACCGCTGGCACTCGGAGAGCGTCGGGACCCACCGGCATGCGTCGCTGGACTACGTCCTCACGCCGTTGTCCGCGGACCGGACACGGCTCGACCTGCGTTGGCACCGTCGGCCCACGGCGCTCGCGGGGGCGCAGCGGTCGCCCGCGGCGATCGAGCGGGAAAGCACGGCCGCCTGGCGGACCCTCGCCCGCTCGCTCGAACAAGACTATCGGCGGAGCCGAACGAAGCCTCGCCGCTAGGCCGTGGGAGTCGACGGGCGGGCGAGCCGTGCCGACCGACCCCGCGTCCCGCTACGAACGAACCGAGATCCCCTCGGAGACCCGCGAGGAGCGGATCACGACCTTCGGGGAGCTCCTCCACTCTTACACGACCGACGAGGCGATGCTCGAGGGCCAGCGCTGCCTCCAGTGCGCGATGCCGTACTGCGTCCAAGGCTGCCCGATCACCCAGGACTGCCGGGAGTACAATCTCCTCGTGGGCCTCGGCCGGTTCGACGAGGCGGCGAAGGTCGTGCTACGAGAGAACCCGCTCGCGATGGCGCTCTGCAAGACCTGCTACCACTACTGCGAGCAGGCCTGCATCATGGAGGAGCGGGGGGTGCCGATCGCGATCCGGCACCTGAAGCGCGCCGCGATGGAGTTCGGACAGTCGAACCGGCTCTACGTGCCGAGCCAGCCGCTCCACCAGCGGGTCGCGGTCGTCGGGGCGGGACCGGCGGGCCTCATGGCGGCGTGGGAGCTGTGCCTGCGCGGCTACGCGGTCACGATCTACGAGGAAGAGGCGTACATCGGGGGCCAGGCGGCGACGATCCCGAAGTACCACATGGACGGCAACGAGCTCGAGATCGACGTCGCTCGCTTTCGGAACTTCGACTGCACGTTCGTGATGGAGCGCCGGCTAGGCCGGGACTTCACGCTCCGGGGCCTTCTCGACTCCGGATACCGAGCGGTCTACCTCGCGCTCGGGAACTCGACCTACCGCGGCCTCGGCGTCCCGGGCGAGGGGCTCGCCGGCGTCGTACCGGCGCTCGAGATGCTGCGGGACGTCAACGAAGGTCCCCCGGTCGCGCTCGGAAAGCAGATCGTGGTGATCGGCGGCGGGGACGTCGCGATGGACGCGATCCGTTCGGCGCGCCGGCTCGCCCCGGGCGCGAGCGTCACGGTCGTGTACTACCGGACGCGAGAGAAGATGGCGGCGTCCGACGAGGAACTCAGCGGCGCGATCGAGGAAGGCGTCCGGTTCCGATTCGAGCTCGCGACGCTCCGGGTCGTGGGCACGTCGCGCGTCGAGGGCCTCGCGGTGCGACGGGTCACGAGCGGCCCTCCCAGCCCCTCGGGCCGACCGACGCTGGTCGCGGTGCCCGGCAGCGACGAGACGATCCCGTGCGACACGGTGATCCTGGGCATCGGCGAGCGCGCGGACCTCACCGGGCTTCCGCCCGAGCTCGACCTCTTCACCGGCGGGCGGGGCTGGCCTCAAGGTAAGCATCCGGACACGATGACCGGCATCGACGGGGTCTTCGCGTCGGGCGGGAAGTCGGTCGTCCACGCGATGGCCGCGGGAACGCGCTCGGCCGAGGGGATCGACGCGTACCTCCGGCGGAAGGACGGACTTCCCCCGATTCCGCGGCCGGACCCGTTCGGCGAGGGGATTCCCCCGACGCTGCCGTCCGGCTACGGAGGAGCGACCTGGGAGCCGTAGCTCCGGCCGCGGGGGCCGACCGGCCTCACGACTGGACGGTGATCTTCCCGGTCCGGCCCATCGAGATCTGGAGCTTCCCGCGGAAGTCCTTCACCCAGCCGTCCGTGATCCGGATCTTCTGGCCGACCGAGTAGCGCTTCGTGTCCTCGCCCCAGAGCGTCAGCGTGATCGTGCCGGTCTCGTCCTGAACGGTCGCGTCCGCCACCTGGGACGGCCCCCGGGAGGTCGTGACGTCCCGTACCGCGGAGATCGCGGAGATGGTGCCTTCGATCGTCGCGTTCTGGTTCGCTTGCAGGGAGGCGATGCCGGCCATAACGCGCGCGGTCAGACGGATGGGGGTTAAACGGTCTCCGATACGCGAACGGCAGTAGCCGGGCTCACTTGGCCGCCGATTCTGAGTCGCAGCGCCAGTCGTCGTCCTGTTCGAGGTCGAGCAGGTGGCCCATCTTCGCTTGCTTCGTGAGCATGTAGGCCCGGTCGTGGTCGTTCGGGGGCACGACGATCGGGATCCGTCCGACGATCCGGGTCCCGTGCGCCTCGAGGTCCCGCATCTTGCTCGGATTGTTCGTCATGATGCGGATCGACCGCACGCGGAGAGTACCCAGCATGTGCGCGGCGATCGCGTAGTCCCGCTCGTCCGCTCGGAATCCGAGCGCCTCGTTCGCCTGCACGGTGTCGTAGCCCGAGTCCTGGAGCTGGTAGGCCCGGATCTTGTTCACGAACCCGATCCCCCGGCCTTCCTGGCGCAGGTAGAGCACGATGCCGGACTCCATCTTTCCGATCCGCTCGAGCGACTCGAGCAATTGGTCGCGGCAGTCGCATCGCAGCGAGCCGATCGCGTCCCCGGTGAGGCACTCCGAATGCAGCCGGACCGGGACCTCCTCCTGGTCGACGACGTCCCCGTGGATGAACGCGGCGTGCTCCTTTCCATCCGCGGGGGAGCGGAACGCCGCGACCTGATAGTCGCCGAAGCGGGTGGGGAGGTTCGCGATCGCGAGCACTCGGACGCAGATCTCGGGCGCGCCCGGACACTCGTGCGACCGGCTCGCGTCCAGGAGCTCCTGGACGACCGAGGGAGCGATTCCCATCGGCCGGGGGAGCCGGCCGACCGATTAAAGTCACCGCTTACCCCGGAGCCATCGGGCGGAGGCCGGCGAACCGTTTAGCTCACGCGCGCCCTATCCCGACGGCGACGGTCCCCATGGCCGAGGGGAGTGACGAGGCCCGATGCCCGAAGTGCGAACGGC
Source organism: Thermoplasmata archaeon (assembly GCA_030037855.1). GTDB lineage: Archaea > Thermoplasmatota > Thermoplasmata > Lutacidiplasmatales > UBA184 > Lutacidiplasma. Next base: position 15,753 of record JASHPY010000082.1, read on the forward strand.
TCGTGCCCGTACCGCCCGACTGGCGACTCGCGATCTGCCCCTCGTGTGGCGAGGTCATCACCCGGATGGCGTCGGACTCGAGCTACGACTGAGCGGCCCGCTCCCGGCCGACGCCTCCGAAACCCGACGCGGCCGAACCCCAACTTCATACCCCGGTTCGCGGTACCCCGGCCGATCGCCCGCCGCTCGGGGGAGGCGGGCGTCCCCGGGTAGGGTGCTAGAGTCCGTGCCGTTCGTTGAGTACGACGAGGTGGAGGCGGTCTGCTCGGACTGCGGACGGATCTTCCGGTCCGAGGACGCGCTCGCCGCGCATCGGGAGGACAGTCATTCCGGCCGCGTCGACGCGGCGGAGGACGATCCGCTCGTCTGCCCGGAGTGCGGCCGCCGGTGGACGTCGGCCCGAGCGGTCGCGAGCCACCGGCGCAACGAACACCCCGGCGCCTAAGCGCGCGGGGTTGCCTCGGAGCGACCGATAGTTTTTCCCTCCTCGGCACCTCCCGCCGGCCGGAGGACTGCGGGACCGATGGTACAGATCGACTGGCCGAGCCTCGCCATCGTCACCGCGTTCAGCACGTGGGTGCTCGCGGTGGGGACGCTCATCATCCTGTTCTGGCAGACGCGCCAGACGCAGGTGCTGAACTCGGCGAACGCGGTGATGAACCTGCGGGACAAGTTCGACTCGACTCGGATGCGGAGCGTCCGTCGCCACCTGAGCGAGCGGTTGATCAAGCAGGCTCACGAGGACATCGCGAGCATCGAGGTCGTGACATTCTTCGAACTGGTCGGGACGCTCACGCACCGCCACGTGCTGGACGAGGACCTCGTGTGGGAGGCGTTCGGTTCGTGGGTGACGGCGTACTGGTGGGCCCTGCGCCACCCGGTCGACTGGGTCGAACGCCTGCGCCACGACCTCGACGACCCGCTCATCTTCCACGAGTACGAGTGGCTCTCGAACCGGGTCCATCAGCTCGACCGGCGGGCGCTCGCGAAGGAACACCACGCCGAGGGGAGCGCGGAGGAGGAGTCCCGACGCATCCTCTCTCGAGAGGCGCTCCTCGAGTCCGTCTAGTACCCCCGGCGAGAGGTCCAGGGTGACGCGGGCGGGGCCCGAGCGGGCGTCCACCACCCCCCGGTCGAGGGTCCGTCGCACCGGCCCGGTGCTCGGGCTCGACCTCGCCGGGTCCCCGCAACGATCGACCGGCTGGTGCCTGCTCTCCGGGGATGTCGACGCGCGAACGGGCGTGGCCCACACCGATGCGGAGATCACGGCGTTGGTCGCCGCGTCGCGGCCCGAGCTCGTGATCGTGGACGCTCCGCTGTCGCTGCCACGGGGCCGCCGGACGATCGAGGACCGGTCCGGACCGCATCTTCGCGCGTGCGACCGAGAACTCCTGCGCCGGGGGATCCGGTTCTTCCCCTTGACGCTCGGACCGATGCGGATGCTGACGGTCCGCGGGATGCGACTCGCCGCCGAGCTCCGTCGGGCCGGTTTCCCCACGGTCGAGGGATACCCGGGCGCGTCGCAAGATCTTCTCGCGATCCCTCGGAAGAACGCCGGAGTCGATCGCTTGGCGCGGGGCCTGCGACAGCTCGGCATCCGGGGCGACCTCGTCCGTCGCGCGCTGACGCACGACGAGCTCGACGCGGTCACGATCGCGTGGGTGGGCCGCCAGCACCTTCGGGGACGCTCGCTCGTCCTCGGCGACCCGTCCGAGGGACGGATGGTGTTGCCCTCTCCGAAGCCGCATCCCCGACGGTCGAGCGCGGCCCGCGGGAGTTCGCCCGGATTCGGGTAGGCTCCCGACGTTCGCGTGCGCGCAATAGCTTAACTCGCGGTGGAAGGTCGCTCGGACGTCCCCCATGGTGCCACCTCCGCCCGGCAGTCTGCCGCTCTCCGCGCCGGACCTCACCGGCCCGACGTCGATCCTCGACTGGCCGACCGCGTTCGCCGGCCCCTCCCGGAAGCACCGGGCCCGGCCGTTCGGCTTCGTACGCCTCGAGATCGACCTGCGACACGAGCGGATCGACGAACCGAGCGTGCCCGTGCTCCGCCAGTTCGAGCAGCTGCTCCGGGAGCGCGAGGTCGTCGGGCCCGCCGACCTGCTGCGCCTGAGCGCGGCGGCGCTGCACGGGTTCTCCGCGCGCGGCTTTTCGCGCGTCGACCACTGGGAGGTCCAGCCCGGGGGCTGGCTGCCGCTACCCGAACCGACGCACGCGAGCCTCGCCGAGCCCGTGGGCCATCTCCTCCGCGCGCTCGGGAGCCCGGAGTGGCAGCCCCGCGCCAATGCGCGCGAGTTCTCCGTGCGGCTCTCGGGGCACCCCAAGATCCGGGCGGACCTCTCGGTCCGCCGGGTCCACCGCGAGCGGGGCCATTCGGTCACGATCGACCTCCGCGGGTGGATCACGCGAGCCGACCTCGAAGGCCTCGTGCGGGCACTGCGCGAGCGCCTGCCGGTGCTCCGCTCGAGCGTCACGGAGGTCGGTTACCGGTCGGATCGTCGGGGGGCGGATCGCTGACCCCCCGCGGCGCCGGGATTAGATAGTCGGCTGGCCGTGGCGGTCGGGAGCTTCGGCCGATGACGACCCCCTCCGCCGTCCAGGTCCGTGCGATCGACCAAAAGGGGGCCGGCCGGCTCGGCATCGGCGCGGGGCTCGGGTTCGCCGGGGCGGTCGCCGCCATCGTGGTTCCCCTCCTGTTCCTGTACATCTCGGCGGAGTATCCGGGGGGCTTCTTCCGGCTCAACTCGATGATGGTCGAGGTCTCGAGCGTCCTCGTCCTCGCCGGAGCGATCCTCCTCCTCCTCTCGCTGTTCTTCTACCGGCGGAGCTTTGCCGCGCTGCGCAAGGTCGACCCCCGGTTCTACGTCGCGTCGGTGCTGTGCATCCTCGGTTCGGTCGGCTTCCTGCTCCTCCTGGTCGCCGCGGTGGTCGTTGCCGGCAACACGTCGAGCCTCCTCTCGTGCGTCGCGGGCCACCCCAGCCACGCGCTCTCCTGCCTCGAGTCCGGTCAGCCGCTCGGGGCGGTGACCGCGATCGTGGGATTCCTCTTGGGGTGGATCGGTGGGCTCGGGATCATGATCGGCCTCTTTGTCGCGGGCAACCGGTTCCGCTCCGGCGCGCTCACGGGAGGCGCGGCCCTCTACGGGCTCCTCCTGCTACTGCTTCTCGTGCCGCTCGCGTCGCTCTTCGTCGCGGTCCCGGGGGTCGCGTACCTCGTGATCCTGTCGCCGGTGTTCGCGCTCCTCGGACCGGGCCTCGCGCTCGCGGGAAGCGTCCGGGCCGGGGATCAGCTCGCGTCCGCCGCATAGACCGAGCGGTCCGCGCGGGACCGACTCACTTTCGTACGACGACCTGGACCTCGGTACGGGCCCAGGCGCTCGGGTTCCTCCACGGGTCGCGCGCGTAGAGCTCCCGATACGACCCGACCGAGCGGATCGTCTTGTCCCGCCGCCGCCAGCGGAGCCAGTCGTTGACGCCGTGGTAGACGACGGACGGCGACACGACGTTGGGGTCGAAGACGACGCTCGCGACCGAGCAGGCGGGCAGCGTGCGGATCCGGATCGGCGACTCGGCGCGGGCGGAGCCGCGGATCTCGATCGAGACCTCCCAGGCGCGCGTACCCGGCTCGCGGAAGATCCAGCGACCGGTGCGAAGCCCGTGCCGGCGCGCCCACTTCGCGACGCGGTCGAACTGGGCGCGGATCCGGCGTTCGCTCCAGGGGCCCGTCCACGACAGCGAGGCGACCCGGTAGGCGGGGGACCGCTTGATCTCGAAGTCCACGACCATCGCTCGCGCCCGAATTCCCGAAAGCATCACTTGTTGATAGATGACGCGCCGGATGCCGCCGTGACCCCGCCGGGCGCCCGGGCTCGCCCCGGGCGGCCGCCGGCGACCGGGCGGGGTCGAGCCCCCCCGCCCGGGAAGCGGTTCAGTCGGCGGTCGGTGCCGACTCGGGATTCTCGGTCAGCGGGACGCGCGTCGAGTACGCGGACCCCTTCCGACGGTAGCCCACGTCCACGTCGGTCCCGACCGGGAAGTTCGAGAGCGCGCCGACGAGGTCGCGTACGTTCCGGACCTCGGCGGGACCGACCCGCGTGAGGACGTCACCGGGCTTCAGTCCCGCCTGATGCGCGGGCGAGCGCGGGGTGACCTCTCCCACGAGGAGGCCGGAACCGACCTCGAGGCCGTAGCGCAGGGCGACCTCGGGTCGGAGCTCCGCGACCGTGACCCCCATCCACGGGCGCACGACCCGGCCCTTCGAACGCAGTTCGTCGGAGATCCGCTGCACCGCGTGGATCGGGATCGCGAACCCGACCCCCTGGGCGAACGGTACCATCGCGGTGTTCACTCCGACCACCTGGCCCGAGAGATCGACGAGCGGTCCGCCGCTGTTCCCCGGGTTGATCGCCGCGTCGGTCTGGATCAGCCCTTCGAAGACGAAGTCGGACCCCGGGAGCGGCCGCCCGAGCGCGCTCACGACACCGGTCGACACGGTCGGGCCCCCCGGGAGTCCGAGGGCGTTCCCGATCGCGAGTACGATCTGCCCGACCCGGAGCTCTTCCGATCGGCCGAGACGAGCGGAGGGAAGGCCGTCGGCATCGACCTTCACGAGCGCGAGGTCGGTGACCGGGTCACCGCCCACGACCTCGCCGGAGAGCTCGCGTCCGTCCGCGAGCTGCACGCGCAGCTGGGCCGCGCCGTCGACGACGTGCTGGTTCGTCACGAGGTAGCCGGCGGGGTCGATCACGAACGCGCTCGCCTGGGACTGAGCGCCGAACGGGCCGCCCCATCCCCGCCGCCGGACGAGGCGCAGGCTCTCGACCGACGCCACGCCGGGGCCGACCGAGTCGACCGCCGACGTGATCCGGGTCTCGAGTTCGGTCAGCGTCATCGTCGGCTCACGCGCGACGCGGCGGCCACGGCAGGCTCGGCTCAGGTCCGACCGGTGGGGACGCGGGGATCGGCGCCGCAGACCAACGGGAGAACATCGTCCTCACTCCTCGAGGAGATCGCCGAGCTTCGCGTAGAGTCGCTCGAGCTCCTTCTCCTTCTTCCGTCCGCCTTCCCATCGGGCGTTCACGATCTCGACCAGCGCGTCCGCGACCTTGTCGAGCCAGGGACCCTCCTGCGCGTCGAACCGCTTCTTGAGCTTCTCGCGCAGGAGCTCGTTGTGCGCCCGATACGCGGTCCAGACCCAGGGACCGTACTGCGTTCGGCCCTCGCCTCCGTCTCCGTCACCACTCCCGTGCGTCATCGTTGCTACTCCGGAACGTTGGCCGTTCCGACCCCAGTACCGCGGGGCCGAGGATATTGAGCGGGTCGCGCCGGGGTCGGTCACAGGGGAGTTCGCGCGACGGCCGGGAGAATCAGGTGGCGAGCCCGTTAGCGACGCGTTAAATCTCGGCCGGCCGGTTTTCGGTCGATGGACCGCGACCGGGAGGAGAGCGCGTTCGAGAGCTCGGGACGGCTCGACGACCGGGTGCTCACCGCTCTCGAAGAGTTCCACGGCCGCATCGCGTTCAGCGGACTGCGGCGGGCGCTCCGCGCCCATCCCGAGTCGCTCTCGCGCGCGCTCCATCGGCTCGAACGGGAGGGGCTCGTCGAGCGGGCTGAGGGCGGCTACCGCGCGCTCGCGCGGGATCCGAAACTCGACCCGGCGAACGGGGCCCGACTTCGTCCGATCGCCCACGTTCGGGTCCCGCTCGGTGCGACCCCCGAATCGGTCCTGGGTCGGCTCGCGGGGCGGTGGTTCGGCAGCCTGCGCTGGGTCGGACGGATCGACCGCCCGTCGCAGCGACTGCTCGCCTGGGCGCGGCGGGACGGGACGGGGCTCGTGCTGCTCGGGATCCACGGCGGGAGCCTGCGGGTCTACGTGCCGGACGAGCCGGGGGCCGCCGACCTCACGGAAGCGGAGGACGCCGCCTACGAGCTCTTGGGTCATGCGGTCGAAGCGATGCGACCGCCGCCGGGGGACGGTTCGACCGTCTTCCTCGGACCGGAACCGGCGCGCGCGTCGTTCGAAAACTAACGCTGGCGGCCGGGCCTCAGAGCGCGGCCCCGCACGACGGGCATCGGCCGTCGACCTCGTTGCCGAGGGTGCCGCAGTAGCGGCAGCGCACCTTCACGACCTGTCGCTCGAACGTGTACGTCGCGACCGGCCCGGCGGCGGGCGGCGGCGGCATCGAATGCTTGGCGGTCGCGATCGCGGCGGTCCACGCCTCGGGGTCGAGCACGTCGAACGCGGGCCGTCCGGCGGTGAGCTCGACCTGCAGGCGGGCCCGGCCGAGTCGGCCCTGCCGGACGAACACGTTGCGCACGTGGGTCAGCGGCGCCTCCATCACCGTCACCGTGTCGCGTCCCCGCACGATGCCGCGGACGAATCCGCCCGAGACGGACGACTCGAAGAGGAGGCGGTGCGTCGTCAGGTAGAGCACGCCGGCGCCGCGATAGGATTCGGGACCGTACCCCTCGATCACGGCGTACGAGCTCCGAAGTTTGCTTTCCCCGGGGTGCAGGAGCATCGGCCGGACCAAGCGGGGCATCCCGCGGAGCGGATATGAGCGTGGTCCGGGCCTGCCACCGCCGGTCTACGCCGAGCGGGCTCGACGCAGCGCCGCGCGCAGCGCTCCCGAGGAACGCTCGATCGCCACCGTGAGCGCGCGCGGCGCGAGCCGCGTCGCGTGCCGCCGGAGGAACCGCTCGGTCCGGACCGGGTCCTGCTTCCCGCACTCGCGAAGCCACGTGCCGACCGCCCGCTGCACCCAGGGCTCGGGGTCGGCCACGAGGCGCTCGAGGAGTCGGAACGGCCGGTCGAGGTCCCCCGCGAGGACGAGGTCGTGCAGGGCGTAGACCGAGGCCCGGCGCCGCCAGGGGTCCGAGGAGCCCGCCCAGCGGAGCATCTCGGGAAATCGGCCGACCCCTCGCGAGAGCATTCCGGCGACCGGGCCGGCCGCGAGGCTGTCGCTCAGCGCCCAGCCGCTCGCCTCCGGCACCCAGCGGTCCGCGAGTTCCCAGGTGGTGCGGTCCTGCGCTTCCTCGTACCGATCGAGGAGCTCGATCGCCACCAGGCGTTCGTCGTACGTTCCCGCGGCCCAGAGCGCGCGGAGGAGCGGGAGCAGCGCCGGCGCGATGCGCGGCCCGGTCCGACGGCGGAAACCGCGGACGATCCGATGCACCTCGGGGACCGCGACCGCGAGCGTCGGGAGCGGCGAACCAAGATACCGTCGCATCTCGGCCGCCATCGACGGCCGCGCGACGGACCTGAGCTCGCGCCGGATCCCGCGGAGTTCGGCGGCCAGGGACGCCGGGCGCGGCCGGCCCGGCGTCACCAGCCGGCTCGCTCGCCCCGGTTCTGCTCGTCCAACCAGCGACGGAGCGGCTCGAAGTACTCGAGGAGCCCGCTCGCATCCATCCGGCGCTCCCCGGTGAGCGCCTCGAGCGCGTCGGGCCACTCCCGGCTCTGCCCCAGCTCGAGCATCGTTCGCAGCCGCGCACCGGCCTCGTGCGAGCCGTAGATCGACGCGGCGTGGAGCGGTCCCGCGACCCCGGCGGCCCGCACGAGCGCGCGGTGGAACTGGAACTGGAGGATGTGCGCGAGGAAGTAGCGCATGTATGGGACGTTCGAGGGAACGTGGTATTTCGCCCCCGGGTCGAACTCGGCCTCCCCCCGCTCGCCGGGCGGCGTGATCCCCTGGTACTCCCGGACCGTCTCCCACCACGTCCGGTTGTACTCGGCCGGACCGATCTCTCCCGAGAAGACGCGCCAGCGCCAGCGGTCGACCGCGAATCCGAACGGGAGGAACGCGATCTTCTCGAGCGCGCGCTGGAGCAGGAGGCCGGTCGCGTCCGGGAACCGGTCGTCCGCGGCGGCGAGGCCGATGCGGGTGAGGTACTCCGGAGTGATCGAGAGCGCGACCGCGTCGCCGACGGCCTCGTGGAAGCCGTCGTGGGCGCTCTCCCGGAAGAGGAACGGTTGGCGCGCGTACGCCCGCTGGTAATAGTTGTGCCCGAGCTCGTGGTGGATCACCTGGAAGTCCTCCGCGGTGATCTCGATGCACATCTTGATTCGGATGTCGTCCGCGAAGTCGATGTCCCACGCGCTCGCGTGGCAGACGACCTCGCGGTCCCGGGGTCGGGAGAGCATCGAGCGCTCCCAGAACGAGGCGGGGAGCGGGTCGAGCCCGATCGACACGAAGAATCGCTCGGCGTAACGGACCATCTCCTCGGGCGTGGTCTTTCGGCCAACCAGCGCGTTCGTGAGGTCGAACTCGCTCGGAGCTCCCGGCGGCGCGAGGATCGGATAGAGCCCGTTCCACGACTGGGCCCACATGTTGCCGAGCAGGTGCGCGGGGATCGGGCCCTCGGCCGGCACGACCGCTTCCCCGTACGTCGCCCGGAGCCGCTTCCGCACGTACGTGTGGAGGGACCGGTAGAGCGGGCGGACCTGCTCCCAGAGGCGTTCGACCTCGGAGGAGAACGCGTCCGGCGGCATGTCGTACTTCGACCGCCACATCGCGCCCGTGTCGGTGAATCCGAGCTCCCGGGAGCCTCGGTTGGCGAGCTCGACGTACCGCGTGAACGCCGGACGGATCCCCCGCCCGACCCGGTACCACCCGGTCCAGGCATCCTCGAGGGTCGCGGGGTCGCGACTCTCCCGAAGGATCCGCGAGAGCGCCTGAAGGTCGACCGGCTCGGTGGCGCCGAGCGGGGTGTGTCGGCCCTTGGAGTAGGCGCTCTGCATCGCCGCGACCAGCGACGTGAGCTCCTCCGACTCGCTCGGGTCGGAGGGGGCGATCAGGGGGAGGGCGAGGCGCAGGAGGGCGAGCTTGCGTTTCTCCTCCGGAGACGAACGGACCCCGGGGAACCGCGTCGATTCCTTCGCGAGCTCCACGGTCGAGCCGATCAGTCGCGCGTTCGCCCGCGACGCGAGCGACTCGCTGTCCGGGGAGATGTACGTCGAGTAGACCCAGTCGGCCCGCTGCGCTTCGCGCGACAGTTCGAGCAGGCGGGACTCGACCTGATGGAGAAAGGCACCGACTCCGGACGACAGTCCCTCGTTCACTCCGATCCCGCGGCGCACCCGAGGGTCGGGCCCTTTATGAAGGGAGGCGACCCACGCTCGCGATCGCCGCCCCGGTCAGCGGGATGTCCGCCACGGCGCCCTCTCGGAGCCCCGGCCCGGACCCCCCCGCTTCCACTCGAGGCCCCGGATTTATGTATGACGGGCGTCTGACACAGTTCGAGAGAACGTGTCGGACACCCCCGATACCCGCGATCTCCTCGCCGCCGCCCCCCTCGGAAGCTGGGGGGTCGATGCGGCGCGCTACCCTCTCGCGGTGCTCCCGTGCATGGGACTCCGCTACGATCGCTACGGATTCCCGAGCTACCCCGGCGGGACCGAGGACGAATGAGCGGAGCGTTCCGCAAGGTGCCGCCCCCGGTGGCCGAGTCGCCTCTCGGCGCTCCCGCGACCGAGCCGAAGATGTTCCTCGGCCAAGCGACGCCCCGCGGCTACGGCGTCCGGCCGAAGCTCTCCCCGGAAGCCGCCGCGGCGTTCGCCACCTACGTGGACTCCGCCCGCGCCCGGGCCGCGGTCGAGGGACGAACGCTCGTCTACACCGTGCGCTGGGGCTAGTCCGGCCCCTCCGAGTCCGGCGCGTCGTCGGATTCCGGTTCTACCCGAGCTCCCCGCGACCGGGCCGCGGTCGGGCGGTACGCCTCGAGCGCGAGCTTCGAGAGCGCGTCCGCCCGGCGGTTCTCCTCGCGTCGGACCCATCGCCACTCGACCGAGGAGAACTCCTTCGCGAGGCGAACGAGCCACTCGTGGTACGCCTTGAGGTGCTCGGTCCGGACCTCGTACTCCCCTCGCATCTGACGCACGACGAGCTGACTGTCGCCGGAGGCGACCACCGACCCGCGATAGCCGCGCTCGCGCAGCCACTCGAGCGCCCGGATCGCGGCGACGTACTCCGCGACGTTGTTCGTCGAATGCTCGGAGTACGGCCGCGTGGCGAGCCCGTACTCCTCGGCGTCGTATCCGCCCCCTTCGACCGTGAAACCGAACGTCGCGACGCCCGGTCCCTTCGGGGGCTGGCACGCCCCGTCGAAGTGGACGTGGACGCCGTCGGTGCCGTAGGACGCGACGCCCCGCGGTAGCTCCTCGTCGTGCATTCGGCCTCGTTACGCCCTCCGGCCGACGGCGGGGCCGGTGCGCGGAGGGAGGTGCGGACAGTTGCAGAACGGCTCGGCTCGCGCGCAGGCCGGGCACGTCGCCCGGTCGAGCACGATCCCCAGCGGACGGCCGCAGCTGCGGCATTCACGGGCGCGAGCGCACCGGGGGCACTGCGCGAGGTCCGGTGCGATGACCGAGCCGCAGTACCGGCAGGCCACGGCCTCTCTCGGGTGGTACGCCAGGCGGGCCGGCGGAGCCGGAGCTCGGCGGACGCGGTCCGCCCGCACGAGGTCGACGTCCGGGTTACCGAGCGCCCCCCCGATCGTCGTGACCCGGGGGTCGCTCGAGATCGATCCGATGAGCACGACCGCGAGCGCCGGGGCGATGAAGTAGAGGCCGACCTCCTGCACGAGGTCGAACTCCTCGTGACCGGTGACCGCGATCGGAAACGAGATCATCGCGAGCGCGAGAACGAAGATCCCGCCGCCGATCCCAATGATCGAACGATTCACCGACGGGCCCCGCGGAGCGGTCCCCGAGCTCCGCGCTCCCGGTTGAGCGAGAAAGCCAGATAAATCCGCTCTCGGGTCGGGTGCCGGTCCGAGCGTCCGAGCTCGTGCCGCGCGCCTTTTAGCCCGGAGCGGGGTCGGGCGGCCATGGCCAATCCGACAGCGACGCTGCGCACGACCCTCGGCGACATCCGCATCGAGCTCTTTCGCGATCGCGCGCCGAAGACCGTGGAGAACTTCGTGACGCTCGTCCACAAGCGGTTCTACGACGGCACGATGTTCCACCGCGTGATCCCCGGCTTCATGATCCAGGGTGGGGACCCGAAGGGCAACGGGACCGGGGGACCCGGCTACACGATCCCGGACGAGTTCGAGCCGACGCTGCGGCATGACGGGCCCGGGGTGCTCTCGATGGCGAACGCCGGACCGAACACGGGCGGGAGCCAGTTCTTCATCACGCTCGCGAAGACCTCGTGGCTCGACGGGAAGCACGCGGTGTTCGGACGGGTCCGGGGGGGCCAGGACGTGGTCGAGAAAATCGCCGCGGTCCCCCGGGACTCGGGCGACCGACCAAAGACTCCCGTGCGGATCGTCGAGGCGACCGTTCAGGGCGCCTAAGACCGAGCGCTACGGCGGGAAGTCGAACGGCCATCGTTCGCGGGGCGCGCTCGCGTCCTCGGCCAGGGTGAGCACGCCGGCGACGAGCGTGAGCGCGGGTACGATGATCAACAGGAGGACGAGGTCGGTGTACCCGAGCGTGATCGTGACCCCCGCGTTCGGGATCGACAGCTGGTACGTGGCGTCGACCAGGAACAGGTAGAGGTAGAGGATCGTCACCCCGGCGGTCCCGATCGAGAGCGGGCCATAGGCCGCCGTCGGCTTCGCGATGTACCGGGCGACGATCAGGGCGGTCAGGACGATCCCGAACAGCTCGACCGTCAGGATCGGGATCGGGCCCTGGATCCCGTGGGCGGCGAGGAACGTCAGGATCGCGACGGGGATCCCGACCAGGAAGAGCACGAGCGGGATCAGGCGGAGCGCGCCGCCGAGGATGCGCCAACCGAGGGAAGGGATCTGGTAGGTACCCGCGGGGGGACCCACGGAAGCCGGTGCGCTCACGGGATCGCCTCCGACGGAAGCGGCACGGTAGTTCCACCGTCCACGAACTCCGCACTGACGTGCCCGCCGGCGGGGTCGCATCCGGCAGGAACCCCGACGTTCTCGGTCTCGTCGTACGGCGAGCCCGCCGGCACGTCGAGCGCGAACGAACCCTGGGCGCAGTCGGCACCGGTCGGAGGCACGACCTGGAACTCGAGGGTCCCGGCGTCTGCGAAGCTCGCGTCATCGACGAATCCGATCGTCACCGGGACCTCGGTCTGTCCGTTCGCCTCCATCGGATGCCCGACCGCGATCGAGAGGTTGTCGAACGGGGCGCCCCATGCCCGTTCGCTCTCGACCCCCACCGAGACCGTGAACAGGTAAGCGTAGCTCGCGTTGCCCCAGAGGTTCCACTCGAGGTTCTGGTTCTCGGTGAGGAGGCTCGCCCCGCCCGCGTCGACCGGCACGAACAGTTCGACCGGAAGGCTCGCGGTGCGTCCGGGCCCGATCGTGGCGGGTCCCGCGGTCGAGTCAACGAGGCGCACGTCGGTATCGTTCAGGACGAGAAAGTGGAGCGCGAAGTGCTGGATCGCGAAGTAGGTGGGGTTGTTCAGGCTGAAGGACGTGACGATCCCGACCGTGTCGTTCGACTCGAAGCCGACGGTCGCGCTACCCACCTGGGGGTGAGCCTTCACGATCTGGGTCGCCGAGTACGCGACGAAGCCGACGAAGACGATCAGCACGACCAGCGCGATCGTCGAGAGCCGTCGGAGCGCGCGCGCCGCTCGGTAGAGACCGGGCGGAGTGGCCGGTTTGCGATAGAACGGGCTCGCCACGGGGGCCGCCGCTCAGATTCAGGTGTACGTCGCCCTTGAATACCTGTCGCACGAGACCCAATCCAATCCCTCCGGCGCCGCACTGTGCGGTTCCATTTTGCGCGTTTCGGGTGCGAAAAACGCGCGACCGGAGCCACGACTTCCACTTTCGGCGACGGCGCGGTCGGTAGCTTTGACTCCCCGGGCGCGAGTCCCTCGGTTGGGAAGGCCGACCATGGGAACAGAACGATCCTTCGGACCCGAAGCCGCGGTGCTGAGCGCTCGCCTCGCAGAGCTGAGGGCGGTACGGGTCCAAGCCGGACCCGAGTTCGCTGAGGACGGAGGGATGTGGGTCGAGGCGGCCGTGATCGCCGGACGGACCGCTAAGGAGCGGGTCCCCGTGGTCGGCCGCGGCACGCGCTGGGAACGACTGCGCGCAGCGGCCGGACTCCCGACGCGGTCGGCGCGCGACCGGGTCTCGCTCGCGTTCCTGCCGACGACCGCGCGCGACCGTCCGTAGTCTCCCGCCTCCGTCCCGGTCCGCGGCACCCGCAGGCTTTTCCGAGCGCACCCGGTCGCTCCGGGCGGGACCTCGTGGACGCGGTCGACTTCGCCATCTACCGGCACCTCTCCCGGGACGGACTCTCGCGCTTCTGGGCGTCTCGACGGGTGGTCGACCCGCGCGTATCGGTGCGAGAGATCGCCGAAGCGGTAGGCCGGAGCGAGGCGGGAGTTCGGGGGCGAATGCGCGCGCTTCGCGACGCGGGCCTTCTTGGAGCGACGGAGGTCACCCTCAACCCTTCGCTCTTCGGCGCCTCGACCCTGGTCGCCGAGATCCCCGTCGAGAGCCCGCTCGAGTCCGAGGAGGTGTTCCGAGACCTCGCGGTCGCCGACGGGGTCGTGTTCGCGCGCGACGTGCTCGACGAGCAGGACCGAAAGGTGCAGGTCTACGTCGCGTCGGAGGACTCGGCCGCCGCGACCCGCCGCGTTGCGCTCCTCCGGCGCCTCAACCCGGGCCGCGCCGTCCGGGGTCCCTCCCCCTACTGGATCCCCGTCGCCACACGCGATCCCACGGAGCTCGACTGGAGACTCCTCGCGGCGTGCCGTCGCCATCCCGACGCGACGGTCGCCCGTCTCGCCTCGGAGTGCCGGGTTAGCGTGAAGACCGCGGCCCGTCGATTCGACTTGCTCGTCGACTCGCGAGCTTGTTGGTGGGGCTCCGCCCCGGAGGTGACCGAGTGGCCGTTCGCGCTGCTGCGGCTCTCCCTAGAGGAGAACGCGGACGCGGTCGAGGTTGCCTCCCAGGCCGCCGCCCGTTGCGATAGCTGGCTCCCGGTCGCGGCGGACGGGCTGGGCACGGACCCTGAGAGCACTCCGAGCACCGTCGCCGGGCTCGTACCGGCCTCGGCTCCGGCCGCGCTGGAGCACTCGGTCCGCAACGTGCTCGAGATCGATGGCGTCGCCGACGTCCGGCGTACGTTCGGACTCCGGTCGGCGAGCTTTCCGGGGTGGAGCGACGCCCTCTTGGCACGTCGCCTACCGGCCCGTCTCCGGTGACGGACGTCCGCGTCCGCCGCGCGGCTCCGTGTACCGCAAGACCTCTTTACGGGGGCCCGCCTCGCCCCGGGACCCATCGAGGGCTGAGATGGTTTCCGAGCTGGATGCCCTCAAGTCGTGGTTCGCCTACCTCGCGGCCGCCCGTCAAGGCTACCTCGGGGCGTTCGATACGCTATCGTCCAGCGAGCTCGCCCGCGACCGGGGTGCGTCGCACCCTTCGCTCGCCGACATCTTTGCTCACTCGCAAGGCGCGCTGTATTTTTGGATTCGAAACTGCGCACCGGATGCGTTCCCGCCCCCGGAGCCCGACCTCGGCGACCCCGCGACCCTCGCCGAGCTCAAGGCGTTCGAGGCGTACCTCCAGTCCCACGTCCAGCGGTTCGTGACCGCTCTGACGGAGACCGGGCTCGAGCGCACGGTCCCGATGACGAAGGGGCGGGCCTCGGACCACGACTGCGATCTCCCGGTTCGAGAGATACTCTGGCACCTGGTCGAGGAGGAGCTCCAGCATCTCGGGGAACTCAATGCGCTTCTCTGGCAGATCGACGTCGAGGCGCCGGTCTACAGCTGGACTCGCTGGGCGCACGACGTCGGTCGGATCAAGGACCGTCCGGCCCCGTAGCGGCCGTTCACGCCGAGAGGCCCTTTCCGGAGTCCTGCACGGAGTTGCCGAACGAGGTCAGTCGCTTCACCTTGCCGTTCTCGATCTCGAAGACGTCGCAGAACTGAACCCGCCAGAAACCGCCCTCCTTCTTGGCGCCGCGAGCCGTGCCCTCCGCTACCACGACCCCGTGCTCCTCGGTCATCCGGCCGACGCGGGTCTCGTACTCCCGCATTCCCCGATTCTCGATGAACGCGGCCTTCCCGAGCGTTCGGACGCCCGTGGCGGGGACCCCTTCGGCCCACTCGATCAGCTCGACATCGTCGGCCAGCAGCCGTCGGTAGTCGGTCCCGGTACTGGCGAAGAAATCCTCGACGACCTTCTTGTTGGCACTCATGGCGCAAGGGGGCACCGCCGGCGAAGTAAAAAATCGGTCGGTACCGCTCGGACGACCGCTCTCGGGAGTGGCCCTCGGTCTCGGGTCGGCGAGAGCCACTGGAGGGATTTGAACCCCCGACCTGCTGATTACGAATCAGCTGCTCTGCCAGCTGAGCTACAGTGGCGCGGACGGCACGACCACCGGGAGCGCCCTATAATGGTGCCGCTTTGGTGCCTTCTCCGAGCGCGTCGAGCGCCTCCGTGACGTCACGGACGAGGTCCGCCGGGTCTTCGATCCCGAAGGCGAGTCGTACGAGCCCGTCGTCGATCCCGGCCGCCGCCAGCTCGGCCTCGGAGGCGTGACGGTGGGAAGTAAGTCGGGGAATGCTCGCGAGGCTCTCCACGCCTCCGAGGCTCGCCGCGACGTGGACGAACCGAAGGTGCCGGAGGAACCGGTCCGCCGCCGACACGCCGCCCCGGAGCGAGAGCGCGACCACCCCGCCCCGACCGCGCATCTGCCGGGTCGCGATCGCCTCCTCGTCCGGGCTCGCCCGTCCCGGATAGTGAACGCGCGCGACCGCCGGGTGACCGGCCACCGCCGACGCGACGCGCGCCCCGTTCTCGTTCTGTCGCTCGACGCGGAGCGCGAGGGTCTTCAGGCTGCGGGCGAGCAGGAACGCGGCGAACGGGTCGAGCGCCGACCCGAAGTACGTCTTCTGATCGATGCGCCCGACGAGCGCCTTCGCGCCGACGACCGCGCCCGCGATCAGGTCCGAGTGCCCGCCGAGGTACTTCGTCGCGCTGTGGACGACCAGGTCCGCGCCGAGGGCGAGCGGCCGCTGGTTGATCGGGCTCGCGAAGGTATTGTCGACCACGAGGAGCGCCCCGACCGCGTCCGCGGCGCGTGCCCAGCGAGCGATGTCGTGGACCCGAAGGGTCGGGTTCGTCGGGCTCTCGAGCATCACGAGCCGGGTACGGGGATCGACCCGGCCCTCGGGGGTCTGCGCTTCGTCGTCCGAGAGCACGCGGACCCCGATTCCCATCCGCGGAAGCAGGTCGGTCAGGAGGTCCGTCGTGCCCCCGTAAAGGCCGCCCGCGGAAACGACCTTGTCGCCGGTCTGGACGAGCGAGAGCACGGTCGACGTGATCGCACCCATCCCCGAGCCGAACAGCTTCGCGGCTTCGCCCCCCTCGAGCTGCCGGATCAGTTCCGCCGGCACGTCGGCGGTCGGGTTCTCGAAGCGGGTGTAGAGATACGCGCGGTTGAACTCGGTCGACTCCGAGTGCTCGGCGGGCCAGTGGTAGGTCGACGTCTGATAGATCGGCGGCGTGACCGCGCCGGCGTTCCAGTCGGGTCGGCGGGCGCCGTGCACGAGTCGGGTCGTCGGTCCGACCCACTCGGGGAGCGGCTCGAATCCCCGCCTCCGGGCCGGGGGCCCGGAGCCCGGCGGTTCGGGTGACGTCACGCTCCCGGCTCCGCGGTCGGAGAACGGTCCCGCAGGATCCCGAGCCGTGCCGGGGCGCCCAGTTCGCGCAGATAGGCCGCGACCGGCTCCGGTACGAGCGGCTCCCACCCCGCACCGCTCGCGAGGCGCGCTCGCACGACCTCGCCCTCGAACTTCGCCCGCTCGACGAGCTTCGGGCTCTCCACGGCGTATCCCGCGTCCTCGAACAGGCGACGGGTGAGCGGGTTGTTCGTGTAGATCCGCTCGAACCGGGGGAGGAGCGACTCCACGTACCTCACCCAGAGCGCGTGGCGGTCGATGTCGGGGATCGGCAACGCGAGGACGCGCTCGACCCGCGCCCCCCCGAGGGCCCGGTGGATCATCTCGAGGCGCTCGCCGCTCGTGAACGGGTTCTTCCACGTGTACGACGCCTGGGCGCTGCCCACGCCGAGGATCAGCTCGTCATCCGGCCGTGCGGCGCGGACTTCCCGAACGATCGCGAGGTGACCCAGGTGGAACGGCTGGAACCGACCGACCAGGAGACCCCGCACGGGCCCGTCGATATCACTCGGGGGTCAAATCTTCCACGTCGTCCAGGAACTCGTCGATGTGCGGACAGCGCGCGGTGAGGTAATGGCGACAGTGCGAGCAGTGCGTGTCGTTCCACGCGGGCCGGAGCTGGCGGTTGAACTCGTAGCACGGGCGGTTCGTGAACCGCTCCTCGTCGGTCTCGTCCGGGTCCGCGGGGTACGTCGGCGCGGGGAGCGGCGTGTGCACCGGGCTGCGGAACGTTCCCTTCACGACCCCGCCGGCCGCCCCGGAGGCGCGGGCGCGTTCACCGTCGGGGGCGGCGGCAGCTCGTCTCCGGATCGGCTGGTGGCGTGGACCATCGCGGCGAGGCGCTCGAGCAGCGACTCCTTCTTCGAACCCTGGCCGACCAGTGCATACTTCAGCACGTCCCGCAGGGTGCCGACCGGGATCACCTCGATCGCGCCGCGGTATCGGGACTCGAGGACGAGGTCGTCGAGGTTGTCCTGAGGGATCAGCACCCGCTTGATGCCCGAATCCGCGGCCGCTTCGACCTTCGCGGTCACGCCGCCGACCGGGAGCACCTGGCCCCGGACCGAGAGCGAGCCGGTCATCGCCACCGACTGGTCGACCGGCACGCTCTCGAGCGCGCTGATGACGGCGGTCGCGATCGAGACCGAGGCGCTGTCGCCCTCGACCCCGTCGGACGTCCCGACGAACTGGATGTGGATGTCGTAGCGCGAGATGTCCTCGCCCGTGTACTTCTTGATCAGCGCGCTCACGTTCTGCACGGCCTCGCGGGCGATCTCGCCGAGCTTTCCGGTCGCGACCACGACGCCGCCGTCCCGCGTCTGCGCCGGGGTCACCTCGGCGACGATCGGCAGCACGATGCCCGAGAACTCGGCCATGCCGGTCTGGGCGTTGATCGCCGCGAGCCCGTTCACGATCCCGACGGCCGCGCCGTCGGTCGAGAACATCCGGTACTCCTTGCGGCGCTCGATGTACCGATCCGCGATCTGCTGCTCGAGCGAACGGCTCGCGCGCTTCGCGCGCACGACCTGCTCGGCGTGAACGAGCGGGACGCCCTCCGAGAGCGCGATGTCGCCGGCGACCCGGACGAGGCCCCCGAGCTCGCGAAGCCGAAGGGTCAGCTGTCCCGAGCGGCCCGAGCGGCGCTGGGCCTCCCGGACGACCTCGAGGACCGCGGCGGTGTCGAAGTGCGGGATCTTCTTGTCCTTGAGGATCTCCTGCGCGACGAACCGGACGAGCTTCATCCGGTTCTCGTTCGTGTCCGGCATCGTCGTCTTGACGTAGAGCTCGTAGCCGTACCCCCGGATCCGCGAGCGGAGCGCGGGGTGCATCGTCTGCACGCTGTCGACGTTGCCCGCCGCGACCAGGACGAAGTCGGACGGGACCGGTTCGGTCTTCACCATCGCGCCGGCCGAGCGCTCCGACTGGCCGACGATCGGGAACTTGCGCTCCTGGAGCGCGGTGAGCAGCGAGTGCTGGCTCTCGATCTTGAGCAGGTTGATCTCGTCGATGAACAGCACCCCGCCGTTCGCGCGGTGGATCGCGCCGACCTCGACCCGGTCGTGGGGGGGCGTCTCGAGCCCGCCGGACTGGAACGGGTCGTGCTTCACGTCGCCGAGGAGCGCGCCGGCGTGCGCGCCGGTGGCGTCAACGAACGGAGGGCGGTCGTCCGGCGTGTGGGAGACGAGGAGCTTCGCGACCCCGACCCCCGACTCGTTCCGACCGCCCGAGAAGCGTACGACGGCGTAGATGATGAACACGATCAGAATCCCGATCAGGAGCGCCGTGAGGTCCTTCTCTTCGATCACGATGTAGAGCGTGATCGCGAAGACCGCCAGCGCGAGCACGATGAACAGGATCGTCCGCTGCTCCTTCTTCTGCGCCGCCTCGAGCTTCTGGGCCGCGACGATCTCCTTGCCCTTCCCCGCCGGCACGACCCGGATCTTCGGCTCGTTCGAGTCTTCGTTATTCGGGTAGGCGAGGATGTCCTGGAGCTGCTCCTTCGGCAGGAAGTCGGTCATCGCCCGCGCGAGCATGCTCTTGCCCGTTCCGGGCTCGCCGATCAGCATCATGTGCCGCTTTTGGGTCGCGGCCTTGCGCGCGACCTCGACGGCCTCGTCCTGCCCGATCACCTGGTCGAGCAGGCGCGGCGGCACCTCGATCTGCGCCGTCGACTGGAACGGGAGATTGCGACCCCACTCATCGAGGTCGGCCGCGACGACCGGCTCCGGGGCTGGGTTCGACGGTGTGTCCGCGCCTTCTGCCATGCCGGCGCCTGGACCCGGAAGACCGGGTGGTTCGCCGACCGAACTATGCGGAGGTCTCTATAAATCACTTAGGGGAAACCGGGGCCACCTCGCCCCCGGAGACGGCGAAGTTTTCGGGCCGGATCGTCGGCCGTAGGTCCTTCGTTATCTATCGACCCGGGCTCCGTGGCCGGGACTCCCCTGTGACCGACCGCTTGGACGGAAAACCGGTCGCGGCGGCGATCGACGCTCGCACCCGGGACGCCGTCCGGGCCGGCGCGCCGCCCTCGCTCGTCAGCGTCCATCGCGGCGTCGACAGCCCGTTCCGCTTCTACCTGCGACGGCAGGCACGAGCGGCGGAGTCGGTCGGGGTCGCCTTCCGCGAAGCCGCCCTCGGGCCGACCGACGGCCCCGAAGAGCTGGTCGCCCGCCTCCGGGAGCTCGACCGGGACCCGTCGGTCCACGCGGTCCTCCTCGAGCACCCGCTCCCCGCCCCGTTCGACTTCCGCCGCGCGATCTCCGAACTGCGGCCGGAAAAGGACGTCGACGGAGTCGGGGCCGTGAACCTCGGCCGCCTGGTCTCGCAACGGCCGACCCACGTCCCCGCGGTCGCCCGAGCGGCGATCGCGATCGCCCGGCACTATCGGCTGCCGCTCGAGGGCGAGCCGGTCGCGGTGATCGGCCGGTCGGAGACCGTCGGCCTGCCGCTCGCGATCTGCCTCGCGGGGCGCGCCGAGGGGATGCACGCGACCGTGACGATCGCCCACTCGCGCACCCGGGACCTCGGGAGGTCGCTCGCCGGCGCGCGAACGATCTTCTCCTGCGTCGGGCAGCCGGGGCTGCTCGACCGTGAGGTCGTTCCCGAAGGCGCCGCGATCGTCGACGTCGGCCTCTCGAGCGTTCCGGACGCGGCGGCGAAGGGCGGTTTCCGCGCGGCCGGCGACGCCGACCCCGTGGTGCTCGACGGGTGGGCGTCCGCCCTCTCGCCCGTGCCCGGCGGGGTCGGGCCGGTGACGGTCGCGGAGCTGATGTCGAGCGCCGTACGCGCCCGGGACCTGCTCGCCCGTGGGGGAAGCTCGGGGTGAACGCGCGCGCCGCGCCCCGCGCGATCGCGAAGCCCCTGCTTCACTGCCGCGACTGCCCGATGTGGTACGGGGCGGAGGACGGCGGCTGGGGTCCGTGCTCCATCAAGCACCGCCGGGGCGACCGGCGGTACCTCACGTGGGGAGGCCACGAGTGCGACGAAGGCTACGTCCCGCCGACCACGGCGCCGGTCTTGACGCGCGCGGACGAGTTGAGCGGATTGCGCTCGACCTCGAGGGCATCCTCGGTCGGGTACACCTCGACCTCGAACGCCGGCCAGGGCAGTCGGCGCGCGACCCGCCGGAGGCGCTCGGGACCGAGCTCGAGGCGACGGCGTTCCGCGTCCCGTCGGTAGTCACCGGGCCCGAGTCCCGCCGCGCGCACGGCCCGGGCGCTCCAGCGGGCGAAGTCTCCGCCGTGGGGCGCTTCGACGACCCCGAGGACGACCGTACCGTCCTCCGTGCGGAGCGCGAACTCGGGGGCGGTCCGTTCGGCGCGCCGCAGGAGGCGCTGGCGGAGCTGCACGCTGTCCTTGAAGCGCGACGAGCAGTAGTGGACCGGCACCGACAGCCGGGTCTCCCGAACGATGCGCTCGGCGACCGCCCGGCTGCCGCGGACCCCCCAGCCGTTCCGGGGGTCGACGCGGTAGCCTCGCGCGTGGAGCGCGTCCTCGTTCGTCTCGGAGAACTCGAGCTCGTTCAGGTTCACGAAGTCGACACCGATCCGGTCGAGCGCGACCAGGAGTCGCCGCAGCTCCGCCTCCTTCTCGGGGAGCACCGGGATCTCGACCCCGCGACGGATCCCCCAGTCGGGCGCCGCTTCGAGGACCGCGCGATACGCGCCCCCGCCGGCCGAGAGCGGCCCCCACAGGTAGTGCGGGATGTGGAGCCGAAACTCGTCGAGGCCCGCCGCCGCCAGGCGCCGGAGCTTCTCGGGATTCGGCTCGTGCGTGTAGAGATGGATGTGGTGGTCTCCGCCGAACTCGCTCTTCAAGAGGCGAACGTAGTGCTCGACCCGGTCGACGACCCCGAGCGGGTCCCCGCCGGTGATCCCGGTGCCGGCCGCACCGATCGCGCGGGCTTCCGCGAGCACGTCGGAGTCCGAGGTCACGCGTCGCTCGTTCGCGTAGACGACGTCGATCTGGTTGCGCGTCGGGGAGACCGGGCAGTAGAAGCAGCGGAAACGGCAGAGGCCCGTGACGAACAGCACCATCTTCCGCCCCTCCTTGCACTGCACGCAGGCCGGGGAGAGGTCGCCCCGGTAGCTCGACGCCATCGGCAGGAGGTGAAGGCCGCCGGGATCCATCGGACGGGACGGACGGAGCCCCCTCGGTAAAAGCGTTGCCGGACGCCGACGGGACCGCCACGAGTTCGGCGGCGGTGCGACGCTCGCGCTCTTCCGGTGGTGGCCGGACGCCACCAAGTGAGACCGAGGAACGGTCGGGGCGCAGGTTCAAATCCCCCGCCCGGCTGGGCGCGGCCGACTCCGGAGGGACTTCGCATGGAGATGCAACCCGGTCAGATGGCGTACGACCGCGCGAGCACCGTCTTCTCGCCCGACGGCCGTCTGTTCCAGGTCGAGTACGCGCTGCAGGCGATCCAGATGGGAGGGACCGCGGTCGCGGTCACGTACGACACCGGGATCGTCTTCGTCGCGTTCCGTAACCTTCCGGTGAGTTCGCTCGCCGACGCGGGCTCGGTCGAGAAGAGCTTCGCGGTCGATACCGGGTTGGGCTGCGTCACCGCCGGCCTGATCGCGGACTCGCGCGTGCTCGTCGAGTTTCTGCGGGTCGAAGCGCAGCGGCACCGCCTGACGTTCGGCGAACCGGCGCCGTACACCGTGCTCGGCCACGCGCTCGGCACGCTGCTCCAGCAGTTCACGCAGTTCGGTGGCACGCGCCCGTTCGCGGTGTCGCTGCTTCTCGGCGGCTTCAACGGCCGGACCCCCGGGCTCGTCGAGCTCGACCCGAGCGGCGCGACGATCGGCTGGCGCGCCTACGCGATCGGACGCAACCGCCGGGCGGTCGCGGACTACCTCGAGGAGAAGGTCAGCGACAAGCTCGACGAGGAGGCCGCGTTCAAGCTCGCCGTCCAGGCGGTCGCCGAGGGTTCGCCCACCCCGTTCCAGCCCGAGGCGCTGGACGCGGCGATCCTCGAGCCGGACATTGACCTCCGCCGGCTGCCGTCGTCCGAGGTCGCCCGCCGCGTGCAGGGGCTCCCGTTCGTCGGGACCCCCGAAAAGAAGTCGAACGGCCGCTGATCGGCGACGGGGGCGTCCGTCACCGGCCCGAGGCGCGGACGCACGACGATGCGACGCGCGGGCGGCTCTAGCTTCCCGCGGGCCGCGCGCCGGCTCGGGCCGCGTCTTCGAACTCCTCGCGCAGTCGCATCCGTCGCCGGGTCCGATGGTACGTGACCGCGAAGCGGTGCGACTCGTCGCGGACCGCGCGCAACAGAAGCATCGGCGGCGCGTTCGGGTTCGGCTTGAGCGGCGTCGCACGGTCCGGCACGTACACCTCCTCTTCCCGCTTGGCGAGACCGACCGCGGGGATCCGCTCGGTGAGCCCGAGCGCCGCGAGCGAGGCGAGGGCCGCGGAGAGTTGGCCGGCCCCGCCGTCGATCAGGAGGAGGTCGGGGAGCGGCTCCGACTCCGCCAGGCGGCGCAGGTAGCGACGCCGCACGACCTCCGCGACCATCGCGAAGTCGTTCATCCCGGGCACGGTGCGGATCCGGAACCTCCGGTATTCGGAGCGCTTCGGCAGGCCCCGCTCGAAGACCACCAGCGACCCGACCGCTTCCGCGCCCTGGAAGATCGAGATGTCGACGCCCTCGATCCGGTTCGGGATCGTCGGCAGCGTGAGGAGCGACTGGAGCGCCACGAGGACCTCGCGCGGCGCGGGGCGGGGGACGACCTGGTCGACCGTCGCCCGCGCGAGCCGCTCGGCGAGGCGGCCGAGCGCGGCGTACCGGCCGGTCGGCCGGAACTGGACCTCCACGCCCCGGGCGCCGAACAGCTCGTCGAGCGTCGAGTCGATGGCGGCGGGCCGCGGGCCGACGACGTAGATCCGGTCCGGGAGCTCGAGCCGCCCGCCGTAGTACTGGCTGAGGAACTGGCGAAGGACCTCGCCCGGGTCCGGCATGTCGTCCGGCGGGATCGCGACCAGGTGCGGCTCGGTCCCGCGGACCTCGCCCTCGTCGACGTGGACGAGCCCCACGGCGACGCGCAGGGTCGCGGCGTCCTGCGGGAACGCGAGCGCGAGCACGTCCGCCCGCGCCGACCCGCGGCCGAGCACCGACTGCCGCTGGGCGAGCGCGCCGAGCCCCTGGAGCGCGTCGCGGAGCAGCGCGGCCCGTTCGAACTCCTCCTGCGCCGCCGCGCGGTGCATCTCCGCCTCGACCTCGCCGCGGACGAGCGACGCCTGACCCCGGAGGATCCCGACCGCCCGGTCGACCCGTTCGCGATACTCCGCGGCCCCGATCGCGCCGATGCACGGCGCGCTGCAGACCTGGAGATGGTAGTACAGGCACGCCTGCTTGGGGAGTCGGACGCAGCGGCGCAACCGGAACAGGTCGCCGAGGAGGCGCTCGACCCCGCGGGCCTCCCGCGCGCTCGTGTACGGCCCGAAGAGGAGCGTGCCGGGCCGGCGCCGCGGCCGCCGGACGAGGAGGATCCGCGGGTACTCCTCGCCCGCGGTGACCGCGAGATACGGGTAGCTCTTGTCGTCCTTCAGGAGCACGTTGTACGGGGGCTGGTGCTGCTTGACGAGGCTCGCCTCGAGCAGGAGCGCCTCGCGCTCGGTCGCCGTCGGGACGAACTCGACGCTCGCGCTCTGCGCGACGATCGTGCCGTCCTTCTCGATCTTGGCCCGCAGGTGGTCGAGGACCCGGCGGCGGAGGCTGCGGGCCTTCCCGACGTAGATGACCTCGCCCCGCGGCGAGCGGAACAGGTAGACGCCCGGAGCGTCCGGTCCGGTCCGGAACCCTTCGCCCGTGGCGGCCGCGAGCTGGCTGGCCGGCACGAACGCCGGGAGCTCGGGGCCCCGCCCCTCGCTCATCGCCGGACCGTCCGCGCGAGGGGCACCGGCGTCCCCAGGAGCGGGGCCAGGTACCGCCCGGTGTGCGATCCCGCGGCGCGGGCGACCGCCTCGGGAGGCCCGGCGGCGATCACGCGGCCCCCCGCGTCCCCGCCCTCGGGACCGAGGTCGATCAGCCAGTCCGCCGACTTCAGCACGTCGAGGTTGTGCTCGATCACGACCACGGTGTTCCCGCCGGACCGCAGGCGGAACAGCACCGCGAGCAGCCGCTCGACGTCGGCGAAGTGGAGCCCGGTGGTCGGCTCGTCGAGCAGGTAGAGCGTGCGGCCGGTGGGCGGCTTCGCGAGCTCGTAGGCGATCTTGATCCGCTGGGCCTCGCCGCCCGAGAGCGTGGTCGCGCTCTGCCCGAGCTTGACGTACCCGAGGCCGACCTCGGCGAGGAGCCCGAGCCGCGACTCGATGCGGCGCTGGTTCCGGAAGAACTCGAGACCCTCGTCGACCGTCATGTCGAGCACGTCGGCGATCGTCTTGCCCTTGAACGTGACCTGGAGCGTCTCCTCGTTGAACCGCTTCCCGCCGCACTCCTCGCAGGCGATGTAGACGTCCGGGAGGAAGTGCATCTCGTAGCGCAGCACGCCGTCGCCCTCGCACGCCTCGCAGCGCCCGCCCGCGACGTTGAAGCTGAACCGGCCCGGAGCGAAGCCGCGGGCCTTCGCCTCGGGCAGGCTCGCGAACAGCTCGCGGATCGGCGTCATCACGCCCGTGTAGGTCGCCGGGTTCGAGCGCGGGGTGCGGCCGATCGGCGACTGGTCGATGAGGAGGACCCGATCGATCTCGTCGATCCCCTCGATGTAGTCGTGACGGCCCGGGCTCTCGTGGCCGAGGCCGAGGTGGCGGCGGATCGCCTTGTAGAGGATCTCCTCGAGGGCGGTCGACTTGCCGCTCCCCGAGACGCCCGAGAGCGCCACGAACAGGCCGAGCGGGATCCGGATCTCGTCGCCCTTCAGGTTGTGCTCCCGCGGCCCGTGGATCGTGAGGAACCGCCGGGCGGGCGCGAGCCGGTGCGCGGGGACCTCGATCGCGCGCCGCCCGCTCAGGAACTCGGACGTCACCGAGCGGCGGGCCGACCCGACCTCGCCGGGCGGACCGGAGAACAGGACCTCCCCGCCGTGGACGCCGGCGCCGGGCCCGAGGTCGACGAGCCAGTCGGCCGCGCGCATCGTCGCCTCGTCGTGTTCGACGACGAGCACCGTGTTGCCGAGGTCGCGGAGCGTCTTCAGGGTCGCGAGCAGCCTCGCGTGGTCGCGGGGATGCAGCCCGATCGAGGGTTCGTCCAGGATGTAGAGGACCCCGACGAGGCCCGAGCCGATCTGGGTCGCGAGCGCGATCCGCTCCGCCTCCCCGCCCGACAGCGTGCCCGAGGCGCGGTCGAGGGTGAGGTACGTGAGCCCGACGTTCTCCAGGAAACCGAGGCGGGCCCGGATCTCCCGGACGACCTGCCCCACGATCTGCTCCTCCCGATCGCCGAGCGCGAGGTCGCGGAACATCGCGGCCGCGCGGTCGACCGTCATCGCCGCGACGTCCGCGATCGACCGGCCCTCCACGGTGACGGCGAGGCTCTCGGGCTTGAGGCGACGCCCGCCGCACGACCGGCACGGCGTGAACGACAGGAATCCGAGGTAGTACTCCTTCGCGCCCTCGCTCTTGGTCGACTTCCACCGGCGCTCCACCGCCGCGACGAGCCCCTCGCGCAGCCATCCGGTCCCCCACCAGTGGCCGGGCCCGCGGCTCGAGAAGCCCAGGCTCTGGGTCGAGCCGTACATGAGCGCCTTCCAGCCCTTCTCGGACAGCTCCCGGACCGGGCGGCGGGGGTCGTAGCCGAACATCGTCGCGAACGTCGCGAGGCCGCGGCCGTCGGGGGTCAGCCCCCACACGGCGATCGCGCGGCCGAGCGGCTTGTCCTTGTCGGGGATGATCCGGTCGGGATCGGCGTGCAGGGTCGCCCCGATGCCGAGGCACTCGGGGCAGGCTCCGAACGGGTTGTTGAACGAGAACATCCGGGGCGTGAGCTCCTCGATCGAGAAGCCGCACTCGGGGCAGGCTCGGCGGCTCGAGAACACCTCGCGCACGCCGCCCGGCCGGCGGAGGACGACGAGCCCGTCGCCCAGGTCGCGCGCGAGCGCCACCGACTCGGCGAGCCGGCTCTCCTCGCCGGGGCCGACCTCGAAGCCGTCCACGACGACCTCGATCGTGTGCTTCTTGTGCTTCTCGAGGCGGATCTCGGGGCCCGGGAGGCGGACTTCGACCCCGTCGATCACGAACCGGCGGTACCCCTCCTTCCGGAGCCGGTCGAGGACGTCGCGGTGCTCGCCCTTCATGGCGCGCACCACCGGCGCCAGGAGATCGATCCGCTCGCCCTGCGCGCGGCTCGCGATCGATCCGGCGATGCGGTCGACCGATTGCGGCGCGATCTCGTGCCCGTCGTTCGGGCAGTGCGGGACCCCGATGCGGGCGAACAGGAGCCGCAGGTAATCGTAGATCTCGGTCACCGTGCCCACCGTCGACCGGGGGTTCCGGCTGCCCGCCCGCTGCTCGATCGCGATCGCCGGCGAGAGCCCGTCGATCGTGTCGACGTCGGGCTTGTCCATCTGGCCGAGGAACTGACGCGCGTAGGCGGAGAGGCTCTCGATGTACCGGCGCTGGCCCTCGGCGTAGAGCGTGTCGAACGCGAGCGACGACTTGCCGGACCCGCTCACGCCGGTGATGACGATGAACTTCCCGCGCGGGAGGT
>JASHPY010000083.1 GCA_030037855.1 Thermoplasmata archaeon
CCGGCCGTTCCGCGGGTCGGGCGCGCTCACGCCGGTGCCCGATCGGTCTCGGCGGAGGCGGGCACGTCGGCGGCGGCCCGCGGGCCCCGCGGGGGCCGCTCGGGCCGGTCCTCGATCGGGGCGAACTTGTACCCGTAGTGAATCACCCCGGCCTTCCCCTCCTCCCGGAGCTTGCGGAACGTCGCGCGGACCTTGAGACCGATCTCGACCTCCTCGGGGGCGAGGTCGACGATCTGGCCGGTCAGCGTCGGACCCTCGACCGTTCGCACGAGCGCGAGGACGTACGGCACCTGCATCTCGAACCCCTCGGCCGCCTCGTGCACGACCGTGAACGAGTAGACCTCTCCCTCGCCGGACAGCCGGAAGGGGACCATCTTCCCGATCGACTCCCGGTGGTGCGCGCAGGTCGGGCAGACCGAGCGCGGCGGGAAGTAGACGGTCCCGCACATCGTGCACTTCGACCCGCCGAGGTTGTACCGTCGGGGCGTCTCGCGCCAGAATCGAGCGATCGACATCCGCGCCCTCCTACGTCGCCGCCTCGAGCAGCGTCACGACGCTGGTCGCGCCGGTCCCGCCGACGTCGTGCGCAAGCCCGAGCGAGGCGTTCGGCACCTGGCGTTCCCCCGCCTTGCCGCGGAGCTGGCGGACGAGCTCGACGACCTGGGCGACCCCGACCGCGCCGAACGGACGGCCCTGCGCCTTGAGCCCGCCCGACATGTTGACCGCGACGTCGCCCCCGAGGGCGAACCGTCCGCGCTCGAAGTCGGGGCCCGCGTGGCCTTTTTCGGAGAACCCGAGGTCCTCGAGTGCCACGAGCGCGCTGATCGTGTAGGCGTCGTTGATCTCGGCCACGTCGATGTCGGCGGGGGCGCGCCGCGCCTGCTCGAACGCCCGGCGCGCCGCGACCACGGTCGAGTCGAGCGTCGTCACGTCGCGGCGGTGCTGGACGGCCATCGTGTCGCAGGCGACGTGGCTCGCTAGGATGCGGATCGGCTGGTCCGTGTGCTTGCGCGCGACCTCCATCGGCCCGAGCACGACCGCCGCGGCTCCGTCGGAGAGCGGCGCGCAGTCGAACACGCCGAGCGGTTCCGCGACCGGACCCGCGCCGAGCACCTGCTCGAGCGTGACCCGGTTGCGGTAGTGGGCGTTGGGGTTCTTCGACCCCATCTCGTGGGCGTGGACCGCGACCCGCGCGAGCTGCTCGCGCGTCGTCCCGTAGTCGTGCATGTGGCGCCGGGCGATGAGCGCCCAGAGCGACGGCAGCGTCGCACCGAAGACGACCTCCCATTCGTGGTCCGCCGCCGAGCTCGTGATCTGGTTGCCGGTCGCGTCGGGGACGTCCGTGAGCTTCTCGGCGCCGCCCACGACCACGTAGTCGTAGAGGCCGCTCGCGACCGCGAGGTACCCCTGGTGGAGGGCGAGCGAGCCGGAGGCCCCGCCGCCCTCGACGCGGACCGCGGGCAGGTGACGGGCCCCGAGCCCCGCGTAGTCGAGGATCAACGGCCCGATGTGCTCCTGGTCGATCAGCGAGCCCGACGCCATGTTGCCGAGGAACAGCGCGCCGAGGTCGGCCGAGGAGAGCTTCGCGTCGACCAGCGCCTGCAGGCCCGCCTCGATCCCGATCTCGCGGAACGAGCGGTCCCAGAGCTCGCCGAACTTCGTCATGCCGACGCCGAGCACGGCGACGTCGCGCACGGCTAGCTGCCTCCCATGTGGATCTTGCCGCGGTACTTCGCGTAGACGCCGTACGTGAGCTCGACCCCGCTGTCGAGGTACGACTGCACGGGTCGGCCGTAGGAGCGGTCGAACGTCGCGAGCTCGTCGGTCGTCGTGAGGTCGAACGCGTCCGACCCCGCGCCCGAACCGTACCCGACCATGAGGATCCGTTCGCCGGGGGCGGCATGGTCGAGGACGTTCGCGAGCCCGATCAGCGCGGCGGCCGAGTACGTGTTGCCGATGTAGGGGGTCACGAGCCCGTAGCGCATCTGCACCTCGGTGAAGCCGAGCTGCTTTCCGACGCGTTGCGGGAACTTCCCGTTCGGCTGGTGGAAGACGACGTACCGGTAGTCCTTCGGTTCGGTCCCCGACTCCTCCATGATCCGGCGCGCGCACTCGGTCTCGTGACGGAAGTAGGCGGGCTCGCCGGTGAACCGACCGCTGTGGCTCGGGTAGCGCTGGCCCTCGCGCCGCCAGAAATCCGGCGTGTCGGTCGTGTAGGAGAGGGTCCGCTCCACGCGCGCGATCGCCCGATCGCGCCCGATGACGAACGCCGCGCCCCCGGCGCTCGCCGAGTACTCGAGCGCGTCGCCCGGAGCCCCCTGACTCGTGTCGCTCCCGATCGCAACGCCGTAGCGGACCATTCCCGCGCCGACCAGCCCGAGGCACGTCTGGATCGCGGCGGTCCCGGCCTTGCACGCGAACTCGAAGTCCGCCGCCGTGAGATGGGGCGTCGCCCCGACCGCCTGCGCCACCACCGTCGCGGTCGGCTTGACCGCGTACGGATGGGACTCGGACCCGACGTAGATCGCGCCGATCTGCTGCGGGTCGATCGCCCCGCGGATGAGCGCGGTCCGGAGCGCCTCGGTCGAGATCGTGATCGTGTCCTCGTCCGGAGCCGGCACGCTCTTTCGGTGCACGTTCAGTCCCTCGCCCATGCTCTCCCCGTCCGAGCCCCACACCCGGCCGATCTCGGTCGGGGTGATCCGGTATCGGGGGACGTACGCCCCGTAGCTCACGATTCCTGCGTCCATGCCTCTTCCCTCCGAAGTTAGAGCTCCTCGAGCCGTTCGAGCACGGCCGGGCCCGAGAGCCCGGTGACGAGGAGCGGAATGTTCTCGACCTCCGAGAGGCGCACGGCGAGGGGGTCGACGCGACCCGGGTTCGCGAAGACGACCGCGGCGGGCTTCAAGGGATGGGCCCGGATCGCGACCATCGGCGATCGGCC
This sequence comes from Thermoplasmata archaeon, assembly GCA_030037855.1. Taxonomy (GTDB): domain Archaea; phylum Thermoplasmatota; class Thermoplasmata; order Lutacidiplasmatales; family UBA184; genus Lutacidiplasma. The sequence continues at coordinate 2,945 of JASHPY010000083.1, forward strand.
GTACTTCACGTTCGAGAAGATCAGGGCCCGCTGGGTCGTCCAACCGTAGACCTCGACGAAGTGCGACGCGTCGATCGAGAGGATCGCCCGCGGTGCGTCGAGGATCGTGAATCCGTGGATGTCCCGGTGCAGGTCGACGCGGCCGACCGAACGGGCCTCGAGCCGGTCCGCGAACGACTTCAGCGGGATCGCGACCGCGAACTCGCGCATCCCGAGGATCCCGTCGGAGTGCGCGTGGACCCCGAGCCGTTGTCCGACCTTCCCGCCGTGGTCCTGGTCCACGGCGATCAGGGCGTCGACGTACCGTCGGATGAACCCCGCGCCGGGGCTGACCCGACGTTCCGACTCGTAGTCGCTGATCACGGACGGCACGGTCTCGAGGTGCTTCGCGAGGTCGCGCTGCGAGATCCCGAAATCCTCGCGCCACTTCCGGAGCGTCCGGCCGGGGTGCGGGGAGAGCACGACCTCCCCGGCCATCTTCTCCCGGATCTCCGCGTCCACGAGGCGGGGGACGCGGCGTGCGGTATAAATCGCTAGCCTTCGTGTCGGTGCCACCGCTCGACACGTGCCGAAGCCGGTCGCGCCGAACCGGCCCGGAAGTGGACCGGGCGAGACTCCCCGGGCGGGAGCGTCTCCCGCCCTTTTGAACTCGCGACCTCTACCTTGCCAAGGTAGCGATCTTCCGCTGATCTACCGGCCCACGACGCCCGCCGAGGACGGCCGCAGGATAAGATTTCTCGTTCGGCGACGGCGCGTTCGCGCGCGTCCGCCAAACACTTATCCTTCGGACCCTGCTTCCCTGCCCCGATGGCGGACGGCGGACCCGACGAGGAGCCGATCGGGCTCCTCGTGCGCAGCACCCGCGACCTCCTGCGTCCCGAGGAGCTCGTCCGCGAGGCGACCCGCGACATCGTCAAGGACGAGATCCGTCAGCACCTCGAAAAGACCCTCCGGGAGGACCCGCAGCTCGAAGCCGACCTCCGGGAGGCGGTGAGCGACCTCCTGAAGGCGCGCGCGATGGAGTACGCCGCGCTCCTCCGGGTCGGCACGACGACCGCGCGGCTCGGGCTGCACGCGCTGCCGGTCGAGGTCCGGCGCGCGCTGACCAAGGACCTCGTCGACCTGGTATCGAAGGAGCTCGGCCAGATCGTCGAGAGGTCGCTCTAGCCCATGACGATGACCCCGGACCAGGTCCGGATCTACGAGATCAAGCGGGTGGACGTCGAGGGCGCGATTGTCATCGACGGGTTTCCCTCGGTCGGGCTCGTGAGCTCGATCGTCGCGAACTACCTCATCGACACGCTCGAGATGCAGCAGATCGGGATCGTCGAGTCGCCCGCGTTCCCGACGGTCTCGCTGATCCGCAACGGGGACCCGCAGCATCCGGTCCGCATCTACGCGGGCCGCCCGCCGGCCGACCGCGCGGGCCGCGGCGCCGACAAGATCGTCGCGTTCGTGTCCGAGTTCCACCCCGCGCCGACCGTCATCCACCCGCTCGCGACCGCGATCCTCGACTGGGTGCAGGAGCAACGCTGCTCGCTCCTCGTCTCGCCGGAGGGTCTCGTGGTCGAGGCGGCGCCGCACGGGGGGAAGGCGGGCGGGCGCGGTCCCCGCCTCAACGACGTGAAGGTCTACGGAGTCGCGAGCACCCGCAAGGCACGCGAGCTCTACATCGAACCGAACATGACGCCCTTCGCCGAGGGGGTCATCACCGGGATCGCCGGCGTGCTCCTCAACGAGGGGCGGCGCCGGGGGTTCGACGTGCTGACGTTCCTCGCCGAGGCGCAGTCGGACTACCCGGACGCCCGCGCCGCGGCCAAGGTCATCGAGACGATCAACCAGATCCTGCTCCGGACCCCGCTCGACCCGGTGCCGCTCTACGCCGAGGCGGAGCGGATCGAACAGCAGCTCCTGTCGATCCAGCGCCACGCCGCCGACCGCGGACGGGGCGAACTCCCGACGCAGACGTCGCAGCCGATGTACCGCTGAGCCCCCGGTCGGGCACGCGCGCGAGCAGCTCCTCGACCCCGCGCACGAGCGCGTCCGCGTCGCTCGAGTCGTTGTAGAGGTAGAACGAGGCGCGGACGTTCCCCGGGAGGCCGCGACGTTCGTAGAACGAGTGCACGCAGTGCATGCCCGAGCGGACCATCACGTCGTGCCCCTCGTCGAGGAAGACGGCCGCGTCGTTCGGGTCGATCCCGTCGAGCGTGAACGCGAACACGCTCGGACGTGCGCGCGGGTCCGCGGGGCCGAGCAACCGGAGTCGGCGCTCGCCGGCCAGCGCCCCCGTCACCCGCTCGTTCAGCTCCCGCTGCCGCGCCTCGATCGCGTCGAGACCGATCTCCTCGAGGTAGCGGAGGCCCGCGTGGGCCCCGATGACGCCGGCATAGTTCTGGAGCCCGGCCTCGAACCGGTACGGCGGGGGCCGGAGCTCGTGCTCGGTCAGCGTGCTCCACTCGACGGTCTCGCCGCCGAGGAGGAGCGGGCGCAGCCCCTCGAGCGACCCTGGCGCGCCCGCGAGCACGCCCGTTCCCGTCGGCCCGAGCATCTTGTGCGCCGAGACCGCGTAGAAGTCGACGCCGGCGGCGTCGAGCGCGAGCCGTAGGTGCGGAGCGGCCTGGCACCCGTCGAACAGGACCCGGGCCCCCCGGTCGTGGGCGCGCTCGGTGATCTCGCGGAGCGGGAGCGTGCGGCCGTCGAGGTTCGACGTGTGGAAGAAGCTCACGAGACGCACGCCGCGCGCGAGCTCGGCCTCGAGCGCGTCGCCGTCGAACCCGCCGTCGTCGGGAAGCGAGATCGTGCCGAGCCGGATCCCGCGCTCGGCCGCGAGCCGCTGCCAGACCACGAGGTTCGAGTTGTGCTCCCGGTCGGTCACCAGGACCCGGTCCCCCGGGTGCCAATCGAGCCCCTGCGCGACGAGGTTGATCGCCTCGGTCGCGTTCCGGACGAAGACGATCGAGCTCGGGTCCGAGCGTCCGAGGAATCGCGCGAAACCGGTGCGCGCCGCCTCGTAACGACGCCCGACCTCCTCGGAGAACCGGTGGAGGCTGCGGCCGGCGCAGCCCGGAAA
>JASHPY010000084.1 GCA_030037855.1 Thermoplasmata archaeon
TCGGCCCGCGTCACGACCCGGATCGCGCTCGGGAACAGCTCGACCCCCCGGTGCGACTTCTCGGAGAGCTTCGGAGTCCCCTCGACCTCGATCACGGACTCCCGCGGGAGCTCGGCGAGCAGCGCGAAGAACGTCGGGTCGGCGGTCCCCCGCTTCAGCGTGACCTGGGTCGTTCCCGAGACGTCGCGAACGAGCGCGAAGGCGACGCCGCCGAGCGCGCGGTACTCCTCGAGGTGGCCCGCGATCCGGACGGACGCGCCGTCCAGCTCCCGGAGCTCACGCGAGAGTCGGCGGGGCGGCGACAGAGGTCGCGACCTCCTGGCGGGCGATCGCGGCCCGGACGAGGCCGAGGAACAAGGGGTGCGGCGACTCGGGACGGGAGAGGAACTCCGGGTGGTACTGCACCCCGAGGAAGAACGGGTGACTGGGGAGCTCGAGGACCTCCACCCGGCCGTCGACGCTCCGGCCGGTGATCTCGAGGCCCCGCGCCGTGAACCGGTCGAAGTACTCGGGATTGATCTCGTAGCGGTGACGGTGCCGCTCCCAGATCTCGGTCCGCCCGTAGATCTCGGCGATCCGGGAGCCCGGGGTCAGCACGACGCGCTGGGCGCCGAGCCGCATCGTACCGCCGAGGTCGTCGAGCGCCTTCTGCTGCTCGAGCAGGCAGACGACGGGGTCGGGGGTCGCGGGGTCGACCTCGGAGGTGTTCGCGCGCTCGAGGCCGAGGACGTTGCGGGCGAACTCGACCGCCTGCATCTGGAATCCGTAGCAGATGCCGAGGTACGGCACGCCGTTCGTGCGGGCCATCTGGATCGCCCGGATCTTCCCCTCGACGCCGCGCGCGCCGAATCCGCCCGGCACGAGGATCCCGTCGGCCCGCTCGAGCCGGGCGAGGAGCGACGGGTTCTTCGGAATGTCCTCGGAGTCGTACCACTGGAGGCGGATCTCCTTGCCGAGATGCCCCTGGACGTGGTGGAACGCCTCGGTGTGGGAGAGGTAGGCGTCGCGCAGCTCCGTGTACTTCCCGACGATCGCGATCTCGACCGAGCCCTCCCCCCGCCGGTACGTCGCGAGGAACTCCTTCCAGGCGGTGTGGTCGGGGGTCCGGTCGGGGAGACCGAGGAGCCGCGAGAGCAACGGCCCGACGCCCTGCGCCTCGAGGACGAGCGGGACCTCGTAGATCACCGACTGGTCCGGCACCGAGATCACGGCCTCGGGCGGCACGTCACAGAAGAGCGAGATCTTCGCCTTGATGTCGGGGGCGAGCGGCGCCGGCCCCCGCGCGATGATCAGGTTCGGTCGGATGCCGATCGCCCGGAGCTCGCGCACGGAGTGCTGGGTCGGCTTCGTCTTCGCCTCGCCGACCGGACCGACGACGGGGACGAGGGTCGTGTGGACGAACGCCATGTGGCCCTCGCCGAGCTCGTAGGAGAGCTCGCGGAGCGCCTCGAGGAACGGCATCGACTCGATGTCACCGACCGTGCCGCCCACCTCGACCAGCACGACCTCGGCTCCCGCCGCCTGGGCGACCTCGCGGATCGTCCGCTTGATCTCGCCGGTCACGTGAGGGATGATCTGAACGGTGTTGCCGAGGTAGTCGCCGTGCCGCTCCTTGTCGATGACGGAGCGGTAGATCTTGCCGGTCGTCAGGTTGTGCGTTCCGACGAGGCTCTGCCCGAGGAACCGCTCGTAGTTCCCGAGGTCGAGGTCGGCCTCGGTCCCGTCGTCCAGCACGAACACCTCGCCGTGCTGGTACGGGTTCATCGTGCCCGCGTCGACGTTGAGATACGGGTCGATCTTGACGATCGTGACGGGGATCCCGCGCGCCTTGAGCAGGCGACCGAGCGAGGAGGTCGTGATCCCCTTCCCGAGCCCGGAGATCACGCCGCCGCTGACCGCCAGGACCTTCATCGCCGACGCCCGCAATCGTAGCGGGTCGGTCGCATAAAGGCTGTGGCGTTCCGCGACGCTCCGGCGCGCGCCGACGCGTCGCGAGGCGATGTCACCGAGTGCCGAAGGGGACCCGGCGGCCGGACGGGTCCCGGTGCGAGCGCCCGAACTCCTCGAGCGGCAGGAGGCGCTCCGCGGGGAAGACCGGACCGTCGACGCAGACGTGGACCGGTCCGAGCGCGCAGGCATCGCACATGCCGAGGGCGCACTTCATCTGGCGTTCCACCGAGCAGAAGACCGGCACGTTCCGCGGGCCGGCGGCCCGGGCGACCTTCTGCATCATCACCTCGGGGCCGCACGTCCAGACCGCGTCGAAGCGCTCGGTCGCGAGGAGGCGTTCCGCGACCACGGTGACGAACCCATGCGTCCCCTCCGACCCGTCGTCCGTAGCCACCTCGACGTCCGCTCCCATATCCTCGAAGCGACGCCGGAAGAGGAGCTCGCTCGCCTCGGTCGCCCCCAGCGCGACCGTGAGGTGGGCCCCGCTCGCCGCCGCGGACTCGGCGGCCGGGGCGAGGACCGCCGAACCCGAACCCCCGCCCACGACCAGGACCCGCCGGGCGGAGAGGTCGAAGCGGTTCCCATACGGGCCCCGGATTCCGACCGCGTCCCCGACCCGGAGCCGCTGCACGTTGCGGCTCGTCTCCCCCATCGCCTTGATCGTGACCCCCTTCGACGACCCGCCCGTGTACGAGAGCGACATCGGGAGCTCGTCGTCGCCCGGAAACCAGATCATCACGAACTGCCCCGGGCCCGCGGGCGCCTCGTACGGGAAACGAAGCGTCACGGTCGACGGAGTCTCGAGCACCCGTTCCGTCACCCGGACGACCGTGCGCACGGCCGAGCTAGTGGACCCGCCATATATCGCCTCGGTCGCGCGCCCGACGGGCGGGCGTGCGGAGGTCTACGAGGGCGCGGTGTGCGCCGCGCCGACCGCGGCCGCCGCGGATCGGTAGCCGAGCGCGTCGAGCCGCTCGGAGAGCCCCGACACGAGGCGGCCGAACACCCCGATCCCGTCGCGGGCGACCGCCGTGCCCACCTCCACGGCGCGGGCGCCCGCCATGAGGTACTCGAGCGCGTCCTCGGACGTCGAGATCCCTCCGACCCCGATCACGGGAACCTGCACGCGCGAGTAGATCTGCCAGACGCACGCGAGGCCGACCGGCTTGATCGCGGGGCCGCTGAGTCCGCCGAGGCCGTGCGCCAGCACCGGCCGGTGGAGGGTCGCGTCGATCGCGAGGCCCCGCACGGTGTTGATCGCGCTGATCGCCGCGGCCCCGGCCTTTTCCGCCGCCACCGCGAGCGCCGCGGGGTCCGGCGTGTTCGGCGTGATCTTCGCGATCACCGGCACCCGGACCTCCCGCACGACCGCCCGCACGATCGCCGCCACGTCGTCCGGAGTGCTCCCGACCTCCGTGCCATACCCCTCCGCGTGGGGGCAGCTCAGGTTGAGCTCGAGGGCGACGACCCCGGTCGCGGCGAGGCGACGCGCGAGCTCGGCGAACTCCTCCGCATCCCCCCCGAAGACGGAGCCGATGACGGTCGCGCCCCGTGCCCGGGCGGCCGCCACCTCCCGCGGATACTCCTCGATCCCCGGGTTCGGGAGCCCCATCGCGTTGAGGAGTCCCCAGTCCGAGTACGACTCGATCGTCGGGTTCGGGTAGCCGGGGCGCGGGGCGCTCCCGATCGACTTCGTGATCACGCCGCCCGCCCCCGCGTCCCATGCTCCGGCGAGCGACTCCCCGCTCTCCCCCCAGATACCCGACGCGAGCAGGAACGGATTGCGAAGGCGGAGCGGCCCGATTTCCACGGCGAGTTCGGCCACGTCGGCGCGCACGGGTGCTCTCCTTAAATCGGCTCGGACGGGTGACCGGCGCATGCACCTCGACCGGCTGACGGACGCCGCCCGCGCCGCGGTCGAGCGCGCGTTCCAGCGCGCGGCGGAGCTCCGCCACGCCTCGGTCGAGCCGGAGCACCTGCTGTCCGCGCTCGCGGCCCCGGCGGACGGACCGACGCGGGCGCTCCTCGAGACCCTCCACGTCCCGATCGACCGCCTCGAGCGCCGGGTCGACGAGCGGCTCGCCGCGCTGCCGACCGCCGACCACGTCGCCCCGTCGGACCAATACCTCTCGCGCGGGCTCTCCCAGGTGGTTGACGCCGCCGAGGCCGAGGCGGCGAAGCGTCACGACCGGTACACGACCGCGGACGAGCTATTGCTCGGCCTCACGACGGTCTCGGGACCGGTACGCGACCTCCTCGAGGAGTTCGGGGTCCGCCGGGCCGCCCTCGAGTCCGCGCTCGAGGGGCTCCGGGGCTCGGACCGACCGGTCGCAAGCCGGGGCGAGGAAGCCCAGTACCAGGCCCTCGAGAAGTACGGGAAGGACCTGACCGCGCTCGCGCGCGATCGGAAGCTCGACCCGGTGATCGGCCGGGACGACGAGATCCGGCGCGTGATCCAAATCCTCTCGCGCCGAACGAAGAACAATCCGGTCCTGATCGGCGACCCCGGGGTCGGGAAGACCGCCGTGGTCGAGGGGCTGGCGCTGCGCATCGCGGGGAAGGACGTTCCCGAGGGGCTCCGCGAAAAGCGGGTGGTCGCGCTCGACATCGGCTCGCTCCTCGCGGGCGCCAAGTTCCGGGGGGAGTTCGAGGAGCGGATCAAGGCGGTGCTCCAGGAGGTCGAGCGTTCGGCGGGGAGCGTGATCCTGTTCATCGACGAGCTGCACACCCTCGTTCACGCGGGCGCCACGGAGGGGGGCGCGCTCGATGCCTCCAATCTGCTCAAGCCGGCGCTGGCCCGCGGGACGCTCCATTGCATCGGGGCGACGACGACCGCGGAGTACCGCAAGTACATCGAGAAGGACGCGGCGCTCGAGCGGCGGTTCCAGCCGGTGACAATCGCCGAGCCCACCGTCGAGGACACGGTTTCGATCCTGCGGGGCCTGAAGGAACGGTACGAGCAGCACCACGGCGTGAGGATCCTCGATGCCGCGCTGGTCGCGGCGGCCACGCTGAGCGCGCGCTACATCCCGGACCGGCACTTACCGGACAAGGCGATCGACGCGATCGACGAGGCCGCGTCGATGGTCCGACTGACGCTCGACTCCCGCCCCACGGAGCTCGACCAGCTCTCCCGCCGGATCCGCCAGCTCGAGATCGAGCGTACCGCGCTCACGCGGGAGAAGGACCCGGCGTCGAAGGCGCGCCTCGCCGAGCTCGAGAAGGAGCTCGCGAACCTGAAAGAGCGGGAGTCCGGCCTCCAGGCGCGATGGAAGAAGGAGAAGGAGCACGTCGAGCAGCTCCGCGCGCTTCGCACCGAGCTCGAGCGCGCGAAGGCCGACGAGGAGCAGGCAGAACGGGGCGGGGACCTCGAGGCGGCCGCGCGGCTGCGCTACGGAACGGTGCCCGAGCTCCAGAAGAAGGTCGCCTCGCTCACGAAGTCCGTCGAGGGGGAGCGGGAGGGCGGTCTTCTCCGCGAGGAGGTGGGCGACGAGGACGTCGCGCTGGTCGTCTCGAAGTGGAGCGGCGTCCCCGTCAGCCGCCTCCTCGAAGGCGAGACCCAGCGGCTCCTCCACATGGAGGAGGAGCTCAAGCAGCGGGTCGTGGGCCAGGACGAGGCGGTGGCCGCGGTATCGAAGGCGGTCCTCCGCTCGCGCTCGGGCCTCGGCGACCCGAACCGTCCCATGGGGACGTTCCTCTTCGTCGGGCCGACCGGGGTCGGAAAGACCGAGCTCGCTCGGGCGCTCGCCGCGTTCCTGTTCCACTCGGAGAAGGCGTTGATCCGCATCGACATGAGCGAGTACATGGAGAAGCACACGGTCGCGCGCCTCATCGGCGCCCCGCCCGGCTACGTCGGCTACGAGGAAGGAGGACAGCTCACCGAGCGCGTGCGGAGCCACCCGTATACCGTGATCCTCTTCGACGAGGTCGAGAAGGCCCACCCCGACGTCGTGAACGTGCTCCTTCAGCTGATGGACGACGGACGCCTGACCGACGGGCAGGGCCGCACGGTCGACTTCCGCAACTCGCTCGTTATCCTGACGAGCAACCTCGGCTCGGAGCTCCTTGCCGACGCGCGGACCGACGAGGAGCGGCGGCGGGTCCTCGAGCCGGCGCTTCGATCGCACTTCCGCCCGGAGTTCCTCAACCGGCTCGACGAGATCGTGATCTTCCACGCGCTCGGCGAGAAGGAGATCTCCGAGATCGTCGACCTGCAGGTCGCGCAGGTCGAGGTCCGGCTTGCGGACCGCCGCATCCGCCTCCGGCTCACGGACTCCGCGCGCGCCCTGCTCGCGCGCGTCGGCTTCGACCCTCAGTTCGGGGCCCGGCCGCTGAAACGTACGGTCCAGCGGCTGGTGGTCGACCCCCTGACCGCGAAACTGCTCGGGGGCGAGATCAAGGACGGCAGCGACGTGACGGTCGACGCGCGCGAGGGCGCGATCGTGCTCGCCGCCGGCCGCCCGCGATCCGGGAAGGCGGCGTCGTGACGACCGGGGTCACGGTCGCGGTCGTCGGCGCCGCGAACGTGGCGAAGGAGCTCGGGAAGAAGGGGACCACCTCCGACCTGACGCTGTTCAACGCGGTGCGGGACGAGCATGCGGTCACGCTCGTCGAGCCGACCCAATTCCCGGAGAAGTTCCCGCCGCTCCTCGCCGCGCTCGCGATGGCGGACCGCTGCTTGCTCGTGATCGACGCGCTCAGCCGCGCGGTCGCCGAGACGATCGCGACGGTCGAGGTCGTCGACGTGCCGACGACGATCGTCCTCGGCCCGGCGGTCGGCGAGGCGGAGCTCACGCGCGCCCTGAAAGGGGGTCGGCTCGAAGGGGCGGAGCGGCGGCCGCTCGACCTCCCGCACCTGCGGGAGCTCGTCGACGGGTGGACCGCTCCCACCGTCGACGGACCGGTGCGGGTGCCGATCGACCACGCGTTCCCCGTGAAGGGGGTGGGGGCGGTCGCCCTCGGCGTCGTGCGACGCGGGACGCTGCGCGCCCACGACTCGCTGCGCCTCTGGCCGACGGAGAAG
>JASHPY010000085.1 GCA_030037855.1 Thermoplasmata archaeon
GCGCCCGCCGAGGCCGGCGAGGCGTAGCTCGACCGTGCCGGACGAACCGCCCGACCCCCGCCGGCGCGTGCGTCGCGGGGAGGGCGAAGTGACGCAGTGGCCCCGAGGGCTCGCGGGGTACGTCTCGAAGGGTCCCCCCGACACGGCGCCGTCCCTCGAGGAGGACCGGACCGCGAACCGACTGAAGCTCGCCGCCCGATTGCTCGGGGTGCTGGTCTCGCAGGGACGGTCCGTCGACCGGGAGGTCCGTTCGCTCCGGGACGCCGAGGAGGCGTTCGCTCGCGGCGATCGCGCGGAGGCGGCCCGGCGCGTCGATCGACTGCTGGCCGAGCTCGACGCGCCGCCCCCGCCGTCCGAGACAGCTTAAGCGCCGAGCCGGCGTCCCCGCGGGGCGATGTCCGCGCCGCGCTTCGGAACGTTCTCGATCGTCGCGCACGACCCCGACACCGGAAGCTGGGGGGTGGCGGTCCAGTCGCGGTTCATCTCGGTCGGCGCGGTCGTCCCGTGGGCGGAGGTCGGGGTCGGGGCGATCGCGACCCAGGCGGCCGCGAACGTCTCGTTCGGCCCGGAGGGGCTCGCGCTCCTGCGCTCGGGCGTCCCGGCGCCCGAGGTCGTCCGGCGGCTGACCGCGGCCGACCCCGGCCGGGACGAGCGACAGCTCGGGGTCGTCGACGCGCACGGCGTCGCGGCGGCGTACACCGGGAAGAAGTGCATGGACTGGGCGGGCCACGAGGTCGGGGACGGCTTCTCCTGCCAGGGGAACATCCTGTTCGGGCCCGCGGTCGTGCGCGCGATGGCGCGCGCCTACGAGACGACCGCGGGGGACGTCGTCGACCGACTGCTGGCCGCGCTCTCGGCCGGCCAGCGCGAGGGCGGGGACAAGCGGGGCATGCAGGCCGCGGCGCTCCTCGTCGTTCGGAAGGCGGGGGGGTACGGGGAGAGCGATCGATGGATCGACCTGCGGGTCGACGATCACGTGTCGCCGATCGAGGAGCTGAAGCGGATCTTCAAGCTCTACGACCTCACGATGCTGAGCCGGGAGGACCCCGCGACGCTGGTCCCGATCGAGGGAGAGGTCGCGAAGGCGCTCCAGCACGACCTCGGGGTCCTTGGCTACTTCTCCGGCCACTTCACCGGCGCGTGGGACGAGGCGAGCCGCGCGGCGTTCGGCCGGTTCATCGGCGAGCACAACTTCGAGAACAAGCAACGGGACGACGGGAAGGTCTGGCCCTCGGTCGTGCAGTACCTGCGCGACCAGGCGGCCCTCGAGACGACCCGGCGCACCGGCACGGCGCCGATCGTCCCCGGCGCGCTCAGCCGGGGACCCGGCGCGCAGCCGAAGGGAGGTGGCGCATCCCCGCCCGGTCGTCCGCCGGCCAAGAAGACGGCGAAGTAGCCGCGGTCGTCCGGCGATCGTGCGCTTCGGCCGCCGAGGCGGCCCGCCTGCGGGCCGCGGTCGCCGCCGACAATCCCGCGTTCGTCGGGCTCACGGTCGAGGGGGCGGATCTGGTCGTCCGCGTCGCCCCCGCGTCGGCGCCGAGCGTCCGCGCGACCCTCGAGGACCTGCTCGCGTGCCTCAGCGCCGCCGAGCGGGCCGCGCCGCGAGAGTGAATCCCGTCGAGACGAGCTAAGTACCGCGCCGGGGTCGTCGGGCGGTGGCGACGAGCCCCTCCGCCGCGCGCCCGGCCGTCGGGGGCGTGAGCGTCGCCCGCTACGTGCTCGGCGTCGTCATCACCGTCGCCGCGGTCTACAGCCAGTACGTCGTCCCTTCGGCGTGGCCTCCCGCGCTCTGGCTGTACGGGAACCTCCCGGGCGACCTGTTCGTCGTCTACGGCATCCCGATCGCGGCGTTCTCGGTGCTGGTCGGCGCGGGGCCACTCCGCGGATGGGCGGGCCGCCTGCGCCTCGCCGCGTACCGCGGGCTCGGCTGGTACGGCTCGATGCTCCTCCTCGCGCTCGTCATCACGCTCGGGCTCGCGATCGTGTACGAGGCCGTGGATCCGGCGGCGCTCCAGCTGCTCAACCGGCCGAATCCGGCGCTCACGCAGGCCGCGGGCGACCCGTGGTTCTGGGTCGGGTTCTCGTTCGTGATCGGGGCGATCGAGGAGACGATCTTCCGGGGTTGGATCTACGGCGTCTGGCAGTCGAAGGCGGCCGGATGGGTCGGGCCGGCGGTCGGGTCGAGCGCGATCTTCGCGGCGCTCCACCTGTACTACGGGACGACCTACGGGATCGCGGCGCCCCTGATCTTCCCCTCCCTGTTCCTGCTTGGCTTCGCGTTCGCCGCGACGTACCACGAGACCGGCGGCAACCTGGTCGTCGTCGCGCTCCTGCACGGCCTGTTCGACGCGTCGGCGTTCTACTACGCGTTCATCGACCCGGGGGTCGGCCTTCTGCTGCGGTACCTGCCGATGCTCGGGGGAGCGGTCCTCGCGCTGATCTACTACTCCGCACGCACCCCGACCGACGGACCCCGCCCGATCTAGCGCACCGGTTCACGCCGCGGAATCCCGGATGAGCTCGACCCAGAGTCCGTCGGGGCCCTCGTAGTAGGCGACCTCGATCTTCCCTTTCCACCGGAACTGGTGGAGGAGGCGAGCCCCCGCGGTCTTCAGCTGCCGGCCCGCGGCGGCGACGTCGCTCACGCGAACGCCCAGGTGGTCGAGGCCCTCCCCCGCGACGAACGGCGTCGCGAACTTCGATCCCTTCGGATACCAGTTCAGCTCGAGATGCTGGTGCGAGCGCCGGTCGTGGAAGAGGACCCAGACCCCACCGTGGGCCGCCCGGCCCCGGCGGACCTCTTCGAGTCCGAGGCCCTTCGTGACGAAGCGGACCGCCTTCGGGAGGTTCGTGACCCGGATCCCCGCGTAATCGAGGAACATGCGTCGCGCACCGGTCCCTCGCGGATAGGCTTTCGCGGTCCGCCGCCGCTCCGGAACGTTCTTGTAACGGACCCGGTTCGGCCGACCGATGCCGCCGAGCGACTCGGAGATCCGCGACGTCCTGACGCGGGCGCGCACGATCGCGATCGTCGGCCTCTCGGAGAAACCCGACCGCGACTCGAACGAGGTTGCGCGCTATCTCCGGTCGCAGGGGTACCGGGTGATCCCGGTGAACCCGGCGGTCCCCGAGGTGTTCGGGGAGAAGTCGTACCCGTCGGTCAGCGCGATCCCCCGCGAGACCCGGGTCGACATCGTCGACGTGTTCCGCCGGAGCGACCAGGTGCCGCCGATCGCGACGGAAGCGATCCGCCGCGGCGTCAAGGTCCTCTGGATGCAACTCGGGGTCGACAATCCCGAGGCGTCGTCGCTCGTGCGCGAGGCCGGCGGCGTCGCGTTCGAGAATCTCTGCCTCATGGGCCAGCACCGGCGCCTCGGGCTTCCCGCGGTCGGGCCCGCTCGATAGGGATCGCGATGTCGGCGGCCGCTCCGTCCGCTCCGCTCGCTCCCCCGGGCCGCGGGCCGCGGGCCCGGCCCCCGCGGGCCGGTACGGTCCGGGAGACGGGCGTGGTCCGCCGCGACGCGGTTCGGACCGCGAGCTGGACGATGACCGGTCTCGCGAAGGTCGAGGGAGACGTCGAGGTCGTGAGCGGTGCGTCCCACGGATCGCTCTCGGTCGCCGGGAAGCTGATCGCCGACGGCTTCCGGGCGCGCGGCACGACGGAGGTCGTCGGGCCGGTCGAGGTCCGGTCCGCGCTCACACTGAACGGCACCGCGCAATTCGGTTCGAGCTTGCACGCCGGGAGCCTCGACGTGCGGGGCACGCTTCGGTCGGGGGCTCCGGTACGGGTCGACCAGCAGCTGATCGTCCGGGGCGCGGTCGAGGCTCCCTCGGTCTCGGCCTCGCTGCTCGACCTCTCGGGCAGCGCCACCGTCCCGGGGGAGCTCCTCGCGCTCGCCGTCGTCCGCGCCCGGTTCCGGGGGGACTCGCGCCTCGGCACGGTCCGGGCGAAGCGGGTCGCGCTGGACGGACCCCCGACGGCGCTGATCCCGACGCTCTGGCGGAGCGTTTTCGGCGGTTCGGCGGACGTCCGCGTCGACCGGATCGAGGCCGACTCGGTCGAGTTGAGCGCGGTCTCCGTCGGCTTCGTCCGCGCGCGCGAGGTCGTACTGGGCGCCGGCGCCCAGGTCACGACGGTCGAGGGGACGATCGTCCGCCGGCACCGGACGAGCCGCGTCGGTCCCGAGTCCCGCAGCCCGGCCCCGCACGGGCTCTCCCGCTGACCTCGCCACGCCCGGGGGCGTTATCTTTGCCGGCTCCGTCGGAGCCGGCATGCCGCCCGACCTCGAAGAGACCGGCGCCCCGTCGCCGGCCGAGGTCCAGCGCCGGGTCCTGCGCTACTGGGAGGAAACCGGGGTCCCTCGGCGATCCTACGGCGGGACGCCGGGCGGCCCGGTCTTCCGGTTCAGCGAGGGTCCGCCCGGGGTGAACGGTCCGCCCCACCTCGGGCACATCGAGCCGCGCGTCCTCAAGGACGTCCAACTGCGGTACCGCCGGATGCGAGGCTACCAGATCGTCAGCGACATGGGCGGCTGGGATTGCCACGGTCTCCCGGTCGAGATCGCGATCGAGAAACGGCACGGGCTGAAATCGCGGAAGGAGATCGAGGCGTTCGGGGTCGACCGGTTCTGCGACGAGTGTCGGGCGACCGCGCTCACGTACGCCGACGTCTGGCGCGAGATGAGCCGCCAGCAGGGGTACTGGCTCGACTACGACCACCCGTACCGGACGATGGACGCGCCGTACATCGAAAGCGTCTGGTGGGCACTGAAGACCCTGTTCGACCGCGGGTTGCTCGAGAAGGGGCACTACTCCCTGCCGTACTGTCCGCGCTGCGAGACGACCCTCTCCTCGCACGAGGTCGCCCAGGGATACCGCGAGACCACCGACCCGTCCGTCACGATCCGGCTCCCGCTCGAGGGAAGCGACCGGGACCTCCTGGTCTGGACGACGACCCCGTGGACGCTGCCCGCGAACCTGCTCGTGGTCGCGCACCCCGAGCTCGAGTATTCCGTCGTCCGGCCCTCCGAAGGGCGGGACGTCGTCCTCGCGTCGACCGCCGTACCCCGGTACTTTCCCGACGGAGCGGAGGTCGTCGAGCGCCTCGGCGGAGCGGCGCTCGCCGGGAGCAGCTATCGCCCTCCGTTCTCGGCGGCGGGTCCGGGTCCGGGCCGTTACCGGGTCGTGCTCGACGGCTTCGTGACTGCCTCGGAGGGCACGGGGCTCGTCCACTGCGCGCCGAGCTTTGGGCCGGACGACTACCGGATCGGCGCCCGGGAGAAGGTCGGGGTCTTCGACCCGCTCGACAGCCGGGGCGCCTTCACGGACGAGGTCCCGCTGGTCGCGGGGAAGCTGTTCAAGGTCGCGGACGCGGTCCTCGTCCGGGACCTCGCCGACCGGGACCTCCTCTTCCGTTCTGAGTCGCTCCGCCACGTCTACCCGTTCTGCTGGCGGTGCGACCACGCGCTCTTCTACCGTGCGATCGACTCCTGGTTCGTCCGAACGTCGCGGATCACGGCGGCGCTCGTCCGGCACAACGCGACGACGAGCTGGATCCCGGGCTACCTTCGGGACGGCCGGTTCGGTAACTTCCTCACCGAAGCGAAGGACTGGGCGCTCTCGCGCAGTCGGTACTGGGGCACCCCGCTCCCGGTCTGGGTCTGCCCGGACGGCCACCCGACGTGCGTCGGTAGCTTCGCGGAGCTCGCCGAGCGGAGCGGGGCGGCGCTGCCCGACCCGTTCGACCCCCACCGCGTGACGGTCGACCGGATCGCCCTCCGGTGCGGGACCTGCGGGCAGCAGAGCCGCCGCGAGCCGTACACGATCGACGTATGGTTCGACAGCGGCTCGGCGCCGTTCGCCGCGTTCCACTACCCGTTCGAGCCCGGGCCGTTCGACCCGGCCGCTCCGCTCGACTACGTCTCGGAGGCGATCGACCAGACGCGGGGCTGGTACTACACGCTCCTCGTGATCGCGACGGCGCTGTTCGACCGACCGGCGTTCCGCACGAACCTCACGTGCGAGTTCCTCCTCGAAGAGACCGGCCGGAAGATGTCGAAGTCGAAGGGAAAGGTCCTCGAGCCGATCGCCCTGCTCGAGAAGCTCGGCGGGGACGCCCTTCGCTGGCTGTTCCTGTCGCAGGACTTCACCGCGCCGATCCGCGTGAACGACGCGGCGCTCGACCGGGCCGGCCACCGGACGCTCGGCGCGCTGCGGAACGTGGTCGCGTTCCATCTCGAGAACGCGCGCGCCGACGGCCTCCCGCCCGTCCGGGCCGCCCCGTCGCCCCGGGCGGCGCTCGACCGGTGGCTCCTCTCCCGCCTCGAGGGGACGCGCGCCGATCTCACGCGCGCGTTCGAGTCGTTCGACGTGCGACCGGCCGCGGTCGCGGTCCGCGATTTCGTCGACGACCTCTCGACGTGGTACGTGCGCCGATCACGCCCGAGGTTCTGGGCGGCCGGCGGCGGACCCGACCGGAACGACGCGCACGCGACGTTGTCCTACGCGCTCGCGGAGCTCGCGCGGCTCCTCGCGCCCCTCGCGCCGTTCACCGCCGAGTGGGTCCACCAGGAGGTGGTCGGGGCCGGATTCGCCCGGGCGGAAACCTCGGTGCACCTCGCCGGCTGGCCGGGCGGGTCGGTCCCGAGGGACCCGGCGCTCGAAGCGGGGATGCGGGAACTCCGCGATCTCGTGGAGGTCGGGCGCGAACTCCGCCAGCGGGCCGGGGTGAAGTCGCGGATCCCGCTCGCGGAACTGGTCGTCTTCGGTGCGGCGTCGCCCGATCTCGCGCGCCTCGGATCGGAAGGGACCGGGCTCCTCGCGGACGAGCTGAACGTGAAGCGTGTCGTTCGCGCGCCCGAGTCGGCGCGCGCCGACTATCCCGACGACGCGTGGGTCCTCCGCGACGACGGCGGGCGAGCGGTCGCGGCGCTCCCCCGGGCCCCGTCGCCGGAGCTGCTCGAAGAGGGGCTCGCGCGCGAGGTCGCGCGCCGCCTCCAGCAGGCGCGCAAGGAGCTCGGACTCCGCTACCTCGACCCGATCTCGGTCACGGTCAGCGCGACCGGTCCGCTCGCTCACGCGCTCCGCGACCGACAGACGGCGCTCGCGAACGACCTCGTCGCCCATCCGTTCGAGGTCGTGGAGACGCCGCTCGCGGCGGGCCCGGACGTCCGGAGTTGGGACGTCGACGGCGTCGCGTTCGCGGCGCGGATCGTCCGGGGGGCCCCGACGCCCGGCACCGCCTAGCGCTCCCCTCGGACGACGGCGCCGCCGGGAGTGCGTTCGGAGAACACCTCGGCTTCGAAGCGACGGACCCGCACCTTCGGGTCCCGCCAGGCCCGGGCCGGAAGTCCCGCTTTCTCGCACGTGCCCTCGAGGAGCTCCTCCGACGACCAGCCCTGCTCGGGTGCGACCTGGGGTAGGAGGAGACCGCTCGTGCCGTACCCGTCGACGATCAGGCCGTCCCGCCCCACCGTCACTTCGCGGAGGATCTCGTCGGCGTGGCTCGCGCGCAGGGGGGTCGGGACCGTGAGCACCGAGACCTCGACCGTGAGCGACGCGAGCTCCGCGACCCGGACCCGGGGGAACCGGGGGTCCTCGGTCGCGGCCGAGACGGCGGCCGAACGCACCGCCCGGTCGAGCGAGAGGACCGGAAGCGGGTAGCCGATGCACCCCCGAAGCTCGCCGCCGGGGTACCGACGCAGCGTCACGAACACCCCGCGCGGCTCGGAGAAGACCGGCGGGAGCGCGGCGTCGTCCGCGACCGAGGCGGCGGGGCCGCCGAGCGCGGCGACGAGCCCCTCGCGCGCGAGACGCACGGCCCGCACGCCGTCCTCGGTCGAGAGCACGGCGACCCGAGGGGCGCGCGGGATTATTCCCCTTCGCCGGCGGCCGGGCAGGCTTTATACACGAGGGAAGGTCCCCGCGGGTCCCATGCCGTTCCCCGAGGCGGTCGAGCGACTGCTCAACAAGAAGATCTGCATGAACTGCTCCGCGCGGAACCCGCCGCGGGCGGTCCAGTGCCGCAAGTGCGGCTACCACGGGCTCCGGGTCAAGTCCCGCGAGCGCTCGGGCAAGACGCAGTAGTGCCGGTCAGGGCGGCGGCACCGCGTCCGGCCCGTGCGCGAACGCGATCGGCCGACCGTGCACGGTCTCGCGGGCGACCTCGAAGCGCTTCGTGAGCAGGAAGACGAAGTTCCGGTACCCGTCGCGCCAGCTCGAGAGCTTCGGGCGGCCCCATCGCTCCCCGTACGGGATCGGGACCTCGGCGAGGCGGAGGCCGCGCAGGAGGACCTCGATCTTGAGCTCCTCGCTGAACGGCATGCCGTCCTGCGCGAGGTGGACGCGGTCGAGCACGTCGCGGCGGAAGACCCAGAAACCGCTCTGGCTGTCCTCGATCGGTCCGCTCGGAAGGTCGGAGAGGAATCGGTGGTAGAGGAGGTTCAGCGTGAGGTTCAGCACGCGATTGCCGATCCGGTGCTCGGTCGTCATCGCCTTCCGGTGGATGTGCGCCATCCGATTGCCCGTGACGAAGTCGAGGCGGTCGTCGCGCAGCCGGCGAACGAGGGACGGGATCATCTCGACCGGGTACGTCGCGTCCCCGTCCGCGGTCGCGAGGATCTCCCCCTGCGCCGCCGCGAAGCCGGTCCGGTAGGCTCGACCGTACCCCTTCCGGGTCTCGACGAGCACGCGCGCTCCCTCGGCCTTCGCGATCGCCGCCGTGCCGTCCTTCGACGCGCCGTCGACGACGAGGACCTCCCAGTCGATCGGGGACGCCGCGAAGACCGTGCGGTTCGCCGCGTCCGCGGCCTGCCGGAACGTGCGGAGGACGTGGCCGATCGACTCCGCTTCGTCGAGCGTGGGGACGACGAGCGACGCGCGCATGGGAACCTCTCCTAGGGAGCGAGGACCGCTTAAGCCCAGCGAAACCGTGTCCGCGCCACGTCCGACATTCGAGCGCGCCGCGCGACGCTCCGTCGCTGGGGACGGTTCCCCACGACCGCGGATGTCGGGATCTGGGCGAGCGGGCCGACGAACGCGGCCCTCTTCGAAGCGCTCGGGCTCGGCCTCTTCGCGCTGATCACCGACCGGAGCCGGGTCCGCGCACGGACCGAGCGTGCCGTCAGCGCCTCCGGGACCGACCCGGCGTCGCTCGTGGTGGCGTACCTCACCGAGCTCCTCCTGCTCCACGAGACCGACGCGTTCCTCGCTCGCGAGATCCGGGCGCACCCGGTCGGCGACCCGCCGACCGCGCTCGTCGCGAGCGTCACGGGGGAGCGCTTCGACCCGGCGCGGCACGAGTCCCGGACCGAGGTGAAGGCGGTGACGCTCCACGACCTCACGATCGACCTCGCCCGAGGGCGGGCCCGGGTCATCGTCGACATCTAGCGGCGAGGCTCACGGCATCCGGTCGACGACCGCGCGCAGGGCGGCGCCGGGCGCCGGGAGCCGCTTCGCCTTGCCCAGGATCCGCTCGAGCGCGGCGAACGTGACGAGGAGGTCGGGCCAGTCGGCGATCCCCATGTGCCCGATGCGGAAGATCTTCCCGGTCAGCGCGCCCTGACCGCCCTGGACCAGCACGTTGTACTCGCGCTCGAGCGCCTTGCGAAGCTCGGGGTCCCCCATCCCGTCCGGGTTCCGGATCGCGGTGACCGTGTCGGAGGCGCACCGTCGCTCGGGGAAGAGCGCGAGCCCGAGCGCGTCGGTCGCGGACCGCGCCGCCTCGGCGAGCCGGTGCGTCCGCTCCAGCCGCCGAGCGAGCCCCTCCTCGCGGAGGAGCGCCAGCGCTTCGCGGAGGGCGAGGAACAGCGGGACCGCCGGAGTCCACGGCGTGTCGTTCTTCTCGAGCGACTTCAGGTGGGCCGCGAGGTCGAGGTAGAACGTCCCCGGACGGAGCGCCGCGACCGCCCGGTCGGAAAGGTGCACGAGCGCGAGGCCGGCCGGAGCGGCGAGGCCCTTCTGGCTTCCCGCGACGACCGCGTCGATCCCCCATCCGTCGACCTCCATCGGGATCCCGGCGACCGCACTGATCCCGTCGACGAGGAACAGGGCCCCCGACTTCCGGACCGCGGGGGCGATCGCGGCGAGGTCGTTCGCGAGACCGACGCTGGTCTCGTTGTGGACGACGCAGACCGCCCGCACGTCGCCCGACTCGAGCTCGCGACGGACCGCCTCGGGGTCGAACGGTTGTCCCCACGCGGCGGTCAGCGTCGTGACCGCGTTCGAGTACCTCCGGACGATCTGGTCGCTCCGTTCTCCGAAGTTCCCGTTCGAGAGCACGAGGGTCCGCCCCTCCCGCGGCACGAGCGAGGAGTAGACCGCCTCGAGCCCGGCGGTGCCGCTGCCCGAGAGCACGAGCTGGTGACCGTTCGCCCCGAAGAGGACGGGGAGGAGGTCCCGGATCTCCTGGACGATCCCGTGGAAGTAGTCGCCCCGATGGTTCAGGGACGGCATCGACATCGCGCGGAGCACGCGCGGGTGGATGCGTACCGGTCCCGCGATCAGGAACGTCGCCGTCTCGGGGTCGAACGTCACGGGCGTCCTCCGGGCGGCGCGACGAGCGCGCGCAAGGGTTCGCCCCGGAGCGCGCGGAGCACTTCGTCCACGATCTCCGCCCCGGCGCGTCCCTGTCCTTCGACGGTCATCGCCCCGATATGGGGCGTCGCGATCACGCTCGGCTGCTCCAATAGCTCTCGGTTCACGGGAGGTTCCACCTCGAAGACGTCGAGCGCAGCTCCGGCAAGGCGGCCCGACTTCAGGGCGGCCAGGAGGGCGGCCTCGTCCACGAGAGGTCCGCGCGCGACATTCACCAGGTACGCACCGGGCTTCATCTGAGCGAACGCCCGCGCGTCGAGCAAGTGCCGGTTCTCGGCCGTGAGCGCGGCGTGGACGCTCACGATGTCGGCGCGAGCGAGAAGCGTCGGCCAGTCCACGACCTCCGTCCGGTCGACGGCCGCCGGCACGAACGGATCGTAGGCGATCGTCGGCACGCCGAACGGCTCGAGACGCCGTGCGACCTCGCGGCCGATCCGGCCGTAGCCGACGAACCCGACGGTCCGTCCCGCGAGCTCCCGCCCGTGGGCGCTGCGCTCCCATCGGCCGGACTTCGTGGCGGTGACGGCGGGCCAGAGGCCCCGAACGAGGAATAGGTAGAGCGCGACCGTCAGCTCGGCGACGCTCGTGGTCGCGGCCGCCGGAGCGTTGACGACCCGGATCCCCCGCGCCGACGCCGCCGCCATGTCCACGTTGTCGACCCCGACACCGGCCCTCGCGACAAGCGTGAGCCGGGGGGCGGCGCGCAAGAGGTCGGCCGTGACCTTCGTCCGGCTCCGGACGATCATCGCCGTGGCGTCCGCGAGCTGGACGGCCAGCGTCGCAGGGTCTCCGCTCGCGTCGACGACCCGGCACGGCCCGCCGCGGAGTCGCTCGAGCGCCGCGCGATCGATCGGGTCGGCAACGACGACGAGGGGACGCTCGGCCATGCGCCGCCGGACCTCCGCGCGCGGGAAAACGGTTTGGCCCCGAGTTCGGCCCCCGGACCCTCCCCGGACCGCGGACCCCCGCCGCCCGATTTCATCCCACGCGTTCGACGAGAGCTCACGGTCGGGTACCCTCCTGAGTACGAGGAGGTCCGGGCGGGGTCCACGATCGGTCCGGCGCGGGGCGGAGACGCGCATTTGTTAACAATAGTTGGAACGAATTCGACCTCCGGATTCCCGCGCCGAGCCACCGGTGGACTCGACCCGCCGACCGGTTCGGGGCGCGACCGCTCCGGAAAACGCGGCTCGGCCACCGTCAGGGAACACTCCCGGGGCGACCATCACTCTAAGAACCCCCGACCCCCGTTTCCCGGACATGCGCGAATCGAAGCGCCGGGCCGTGGAACCGAGCGGGTGGACGCCGAGCCCCGACCCGGACGGCCGGTACTCGAGCGGGATCGCGGACTTCGACCGGCTGCTCGGTGGAGGGTTCGAACGGGGCAGCATGGCGCTGCTCCGCGCGGACGAGTCCGTGCGGCGCGAGGACCTCGACCGGATCCTCGGACCGGTCTGCCTCAACTTCCTCTACCAGTCTCGCGGGATCGTCGCCATCCTCCCGTCCAATGATACGCCGCACGAGTTTCGCGAACGGCTCACGCGGTACGTGACGCGGCGGCGCTTCGACAGTCGCGTGCGGATCATGGACTACGTCGGCGAGGACGAGGGCCGGTCGTACGTCGTGAACTTCCGGCGCCCGGGGCCAGAGCCCGGGGGCCGGGCGCCGTCGCCCCGGGGGCTGGCCCGAGAGATCGCGAAGGCCACCGCGGCGGAGAAGGCGGCGCAGGGAGGGCGCGACCGCGGGATCCTGGAGCTGGTCGCCTTTGAGATCTTCGACACGTTGATGGGCAGCGAGCGGGCCGCCCGGACGTTCTTTCACGGGGTGAAGCGCTCGAAGCAGCTCGGCAACCTCGCCCTCGGCATCCTGGGTCCGGGGGTCGGATGCGCGGCCGCGTTGCGACGGATGGCCGACACCGAGTTCGAACTGCACCGGGACGAGGTCGGGCTGATCGTCCGAGGCGTGCACCCGGAGTTCCCGGGCCACGTGGTGTCGCCCGACCTCGCCGCCGGCCCCCCGCATCTCGTGTTCGTGCCCCGGCCCGAGTGACCGGGGGGGCGCGGGCCGGCGGGACGGGACGCTGGTCGGCGGTGAAAGTTCATAGCCGCTCGCTCCCGTCGTGAGAGGACGTACGCGACGGGAGGTTCGGTAGGCCATGGGGGACCTCGCGGCGCGCAACCCGCGGCGGGTCCGGAGGCTCCGGAAGTTCGTGCCGTTGATCGCCGCGCTCTCCGTGGTCGCTCTCGTTTGGATCGGATTTTCCCCGTGGGTATGGGTCTCCGTATCCACGAGCGTTCCCACCTGCGATGGGGATGAGTTTGGCGGCGCCTGTCAGGTCTACTGGGGCTCGCTCGATCTTCCGGCGGGAACGAACGTTACGCTCACCTGGCAGGATCGAACCGACGGAGTCGTCTCCGTGACGGTGATCGCCCCGACCGGCTACGAGGTGTACCCGTGCATCGCGGTCGGTGCGAGCGGGGGTTGCGGCTTCGTCTCCGCGGGCGGAGCGTACCGCTTCGTGCCCGGCGACGCGCTGGTCGAGCCCGACCAGATCGTGACCTTCACGGCGTCGTACTACCGGGCCCTCCTCTAGGGCGCGGGTCTCACGACCCTCAGATCGAGTACCGGGTCGCGCCGCCCGTCCGCACCCGCTCCCGGTGGGCGGAAAACGTAACCCCGCTCGGCGAGATCGACCCCGGCGGCGCGGGAAGCGCCCCGGGAAACGGCTGCGTGAACCGCACCGACGGCGCCGCGGCCAGCCCGGCGACCGTCACGGCCCGCTCGACCGCGCCGTAGCGCACGACCCGCGGAGCTCTCTGACCCGGCGTCCGCCCGAGCGACGGCGAACGGCGCAGCACACCGCGCCCTTTGCGCTTCCCCCGCCCGACGAGGGGCGACTCACGTGACCTTCGGCACCGAGGTCCGGTCGATCGCCGATCGGACCACGTCCTCGCCCCGTACGCCGCGGATCCACGGTTCGGGTTTGACGAGGACGCGGTGCGCGAGGGCCGGCAGCGCGAGCGACTTCACGTCGTCCGGTAGCACGAAGTCCCGGCCGTCGAGCAGCGCCTTCGCCCGCGAGAGCTTCTGCAGCGCCAGCGAGCCGCGGGGCGATGCCCCGACCTCGGCTCGCGTGTCCGCCCGCGTCGCGCGCACGAGGTCGACGATGTACCCGGCGACCGATGCCTCGAGCTCGACTTCCTCGACCGCCCGCTGGAGCTCCTGGAACTGCGTCAGGGTCGTCGCGCCGGCGACCGTGACGTTCTCCATCTTGCGCGCCCGGCGCCGCTCGAGGATCCCCCGCTCCTCGTCCGCGGACGGATAGCCGACCCGAAGGCGGAGCAGGAACCGGTCGACCTGCGCCTCGGGGAGGGGGTACGTCCCCTCGAGCTCGAGCGGGTTCTCGGTCGCGAGCACGAGGAACGGGCGGGGCAACGGGTACGTCGAGCGCTCGCTCGTGACCTGGTACTCCTGCATCGCCTCGAGCAGCGACGACTGGACCTTCGGCGGCGCACGGTTGATCTCGTCCGCGAGCAGGATGTTGGCGAAGATCGGGCCGGGACGGAACCGGAACTCGCCCTTCGCCGAGTCGAGCATCTCGCTGCCCGTGATGTCGTGCGGCAGGAGGTCGGCGGTGAACTGGATCCGCTGGAACTCGAGGCCGAGGGCCGCCGCGAACGACTTCGCCATCAACGTCTTGCCGAGGCCGGGAAGGTCCTCGATCAGGAGATGTCCGTCGGCGACGAGGCCGATCAGGATCGTCTGGAGCGCCTCGGTGCGGCCGACGACGGCGACCGCGACCGCCGCCCGGATCGCGTCGGCCCGCTCTCGCGCCTCCGCGGCTTGCATGACCGACCCCCCGCCCTCAGCACTCTCCCCTATTAGGTTCGGCCCCGGCAGCGGCGCCCCTGTGCCCCGGTCCTAACGATCCGCGTCACGGCAGGCGATCGCCCTCTCGGCGGTCTGACCCGGACCGGGGGTGTCGGACACCGGGGTTGTCCTCACGTCATCCTCGGCGGACGACCCGTCCGCGTTGAGTCGAGAGGGACCCTTCGACGGCATCCGGGTACGGCGCGAGGCCGCACCGTCCCCGGCACGGGCGGCTACGGCTAAACCTTTGCGAGCGCGTCGCGGTCGAAGAGGTCGCGCCGTCCGACGAGGTACGCGAGCGCGAGGAGGGCGACCGCGAGGAGGGCGCCCGCGGCCCCGAGCGACCCCGCGGAGGCGGGGAGGAGGAAGCCCCCGCCCCACGCGAGCAGGACTCCGACCGCCGGGATTGCCCAGACGAGCGCGCCCCGGCGGAGGCCGCCGGAGGGCCGGTCGGGGTCGTCGACCAGCCAGGTGACGTAGAGGACTCCGGCGAACCCGGCGGCGAGGAGCGGGACCGGACCGAGGGGCAGGAACAGCGCGAGCCCTCCGAGCGCGACCAGCGGCGGCCACGGGGACACGGCGCGGACGCCCGCCGGGCCACGGAGCCGCAGGCCGACGCCCGCGGCCAGGCCGACGGCGGCCAGGACGAGCCCCTCCGAGAGCGCGAGCGAGCTCAGGTACGCGACCCCGAGCAGCGCCGCGGCCAAGAGCGGGATCGACGGGCGGAGCCACCGCGCCACCGCCCCGTCCGGTCCGCTCACACACCCCTCCCGACGCGCGCGGGACGCCGCAGGAGGTCGACGAGGCCCCCGACCGACCAGTAGTCCTCCCAGTCGACGACCGGCGCATCCCGCCAGGTCGCGGAGACCCGACGCCGACGCAGGAGCCGCGCGATCCGGCCCACGAGGTCGGACTCCTCGTCGCGGGCGCGGGAGGCCCGCTCGAGCAGCGGCAGCGGCGAGGGGCTCATCACGACCAGGGGGAACCCCCGGCGCCGAACGAACGGTACGAGGTCCGCCGAGGCCTCGTCCGCGAGGCTCGTCAGGAGAATCGTCGTGACTCCCGGAGGGAAGTAGCGGCGCAACGCGATCGCGCAGCGCTCGGACGGTCCCGGCGACGTCGTGAGCCGCGCGGCGAGGAGCGCGTTGCGAATCCGCAGCCGTTGCGTCCGCCCGCTCGCGAGCGGCAGCGCGTCCAGGAACTCTCCGTAGAGGCCGAGTCCGACCCGCGCCTTCTCGCGGAGGAACGACTCGGCGATGCCGTAGGCGGCCGCCAGCGAGAGCGAGAGCAACGCGCCGTCGATCGATGGTCCGAGGGCCGTCGGCCGTACGTCGATCAGCAGGAGCACGTCCCCGGTCCGCTCGACCCGGAACTCGTTCGCCAGCAGTCGGCCGACGCGGGCGCTCGCCCGCCAGTTGATGCGTCGGGGCGGCTCGGTCGGAGCCGCCAGTCGGATCCCGAAGAACTCGCCTTCGCTCCCGATCCGACGGGAGAGCGTCTCCCCCGGGATCGCGATCGTCCGCTCCAGCCGGACCGCGCCGATGTGGATCAGCTCCGCGGGGTACCGCTCGACCATGAGGTCCGGCGACTCCCAGCGGACCGGTCGCTCCACGAAGCCCGCGGGGTCCTGCCACCCGATGTGCGGGGCGGGCACCGGGACCACGATCGGCTCCGACGCGGCCCAGTGGAGGGCAAAACGGATCTCACGGAGGGACCGGTCGATCCGCGGCGGGGCCCGCTCCGAGAGTCCCGGAGGCACGACAAACTGGACCACGACGTCGCGGGCGTCCGTCGGCGTGTCGAACCGAGCGGTCCCCGCGACCTCGACCGTCTCCGCCGTCCCACTCACCTGCCACGCGACGCGGGCGACCGGGGGACTGCGGGGACCGAGCAGCGCGGCGGCCACCGGAGCGAGGAACAGGGGGATCGCGACGAAGAGGGGCGCCGGACTGCGCAGGGCGATCCCGACCCCGGCGAGCACGACCGCCGCGCCGAAGAGGAGGTAGGCGCGCGCCCGCCAGCGGAACGTCGCGACCGACCCGATCCGAGCGCTCACGCCCGCTCCTCGAGGTCGTCGACGCGACGGCGCACGTACGCCCGGAACTCCGAGCGCGAGAGGCTCGTCAGCGCCGCGACCTCCTGGGGCGTCCGGACCGGAAGCAAGGGGTCCGGCCCGGTTCGCTCGATGCGGTCCAGCGTCTCGATGATATCCTCCCGGCCGAGACGCCCCGAACGGAAGCCGAGTCGGAACGGGATCGGGTCGTCTTCGACCGGCGCCGGTGGGGCGGGCGGCTCCGCGGCCCGGGCACGGAGCCAGGCATCGACGAACATCGCTCCCGCGGCGAACACGGCGACCGCGGCCGCGGGGGCGGCGATCGACGTGTTCGCTCCGGCCCACACGGCGACCCCCGTCGCCGCGGCCGCGAGGCCGATCAG
Organism: Thermoplasmata archaeon; assembly: GCA_030037855.1. Lineage (GTDB taxonomy): Archaea > Thermoplasmatota > Thermoplasmata > Lutacidiplasmatales > UBA184 > Lutacidiplasma. The sequence goes on from JASHPY010000085.1 coordinate 16,900, forward strand.
TGCCACCGTTCCCGCGAGGCTCATGTCCGGGGCGTGAGCCGAGCGAGGTCGTCACGGGCGTCGGCGATCGCGCTCCAAGCCGTTTGGGCGGCGTCCGGCCCCATCGGGTGCGTCGAGTACCGCGCCTCCTCGAACAGTCGAGTGAGTGTCTGCGCCGCGGCGTCTCGGATCCCGAGGCGGACGAGATGGAGCACCCGGATCTCCTCCGGGGTGTCGGCATCGACCCCGCCGACCATCGGACCGACCCGCGCGAGCAGGCTCGCATACAGCGCGATCACGACCGCCCGTGGGTCCTGTCCCTCGTCGAGGGCCCCCGCCGCTGTCGCGAGCGCCGCTCCGACCGCGGCGAGCTCGGCGGGCGTCGGCTTCCGGCCGGGGCCGTCCGGCTCCCGATCCGCCACGAACGCCCACGCGCGGGGGATCGCGACCGCGCCGACCACGAGCAGGAGCAGCGCGATCCCGACGAACAGCGCCCAGGGCGGTAGGTGCAGGAACTGGATCACGCCGCCGGGGCCGGTGAGGTTGCTGCCCGGGTTAGCGGTGTTGTTGTTGTTGCTTGGGCCCGAGCCCGTCAGATTGCCCCCCGGCGAGTCGAAGCCTCCCCCGCCGGGCACGACGTCCAGGACCGCGACCAGCAGCACCGCGACCGTGAACACGACCAGGAGGCCGACGACGACCCGGCCCGGGACCGGCGCCTGGGAGCCGCCGACGCGCATCCAGACCACGAGCCCGATCAAGAAGGAGCAAGCGATCACGAACACGGCTTCGAGCGCCCAGAGCGGGATCGCCACCTCGGTGTCGACCGGCGAGTGGAACGCGGGGGCGGAAGCCGCTCCCGCCACGAGGGTCGCCGCCGCGCCGACCGCGAGGGCGACCCCGACGAGCACGAGCAGCACCGGCGAGCTTCGGCCGGGCCCGGGCGCGGGACGCATTGTGCCTCCGTCCGTTGAATCGGCCGGTCGCGCCATATAGCTTCCCGGCGGCTACGCCGGCGCCTCGGACGCGGGGGGAGCGTCGGCGGGCCGAGGGGCCAGAAGGTAGTAGCTCCGTCGCTCGTGGTCGGCCGAGATCACCGCGAAATCGTCGACGAAGTAACCGAGGTCCGACGCCGCGCGGAACGCGTCGCGCGTGGCGTGGCGCCACCGACGTAGCGCGCTCGGCTCGTGCTCGCGCACGAGCGCGAGGTCGAACGGAATCTCGAGGTGGGCGCTCGCCCCCGACGGCTCCCCGACCGCGCTCGGGACGCGGATCCCGCTCTCGCCGGGTTCGGTCTCGACGATCGCCGAGGATGCCCGCCAGCGATCGAGGTCCTCCGTGGGGCTCGGGTAGCGGCCCGCGATCCGTGCCTCGACGGTCGGCGAACCGAGCGCCCAAACGGCCCGCATTCGGTCCGTTTCCACCCCCCGGTTCGCCGCGTCCGCGATCTGCCCGTAGTAGTGCGGGAAGTACCGATCCGGCCGGGCGCCGAGCCGCCGGACGGTCAACCAGGCGCCCCGGCTCTGCAGCGGGTCGAACGCCCAGCGGATCTCCGAGAGGCCGAGCTTCAGGACCTCGTCCCGTTGGAACGTCTTCAGCTGGAAGCCGAGGTGGTGATTCCGGTACTCGGGCCGGACCGCGGTGAGGTGGGAGTGATGGAAGAGGGTCGTGCCGTCCCAGCCGAGCAGCGAGATCGCGAACCCCGCGAGGTAGATGTCCGCGAAGGCGCCGAGAACGAGGCCGCCGTTGTCCTGGAGCTCGCGGAGGAGCGGCACCGGGAGCGTCGGGGTCGATGCGTCGGGGCCGGCGACCAGGCGCTCGACCTCCTCGACCTGCCGGAACTCCTCGGGCTTTTCGAGGCGGCGCAGGCGGAACCCCTCGCTCCGACCGGCGGACGTCGCGGTCGCCACGCCGGCGTTCACCGCCGGCACGGTACTTAACCCGGCCCGGCGGCGCCGCGTCCCTCAGCGGCGCACGCGCAGTTCGGTCTTCTTCTGCTCGTACCGGACCTCGTCCGCCGGCGTGAGGTCCCAAAGGAGTTCCTCGATCTCGGGGATGTTCCGCAGGAACTCGGCCTTGCTCTTCGTCACCATGAGGTGGTCGAACCGGACGCGTGCGACGTAGTACGAGCCGGCGAGGTAGGCGCCCGCGATCACGATGATCGGCCCCACCACGACGAACAGGAGGTTGTAGTTCGCGCTGGGGGAGTTCGTGACCGCGTTGATCGCGGTGAACGGCCAGGAGCTGGCGAGCGGAGTGAAGAAGCCGATCGCGAGGAGCGTGAGGAGCACGCCGACCGCGAGGACGAAGTCCGAGATCCACGCGCGGTAGGCGCGCGCGAGGAAGCGCAGGCGCCGGCTCCACGGGACCCGCTCCGCGGGGTCGGTCATGCGCACCGCGGGAGAATCCTCACCTTATCACCTTACGCCAGCCGCTCGTCCTCGGCCGGCTCGGGGGGTGCCCGGTCGGTGCGCCCGTACACGGGGCGTTCGGCGCGGGTCGGCGGGGCGGTTCCGGCACTCGGGGCCGGTATCAGCGCGAGGAGCGGACGGAGCCGGTGGTAGGTGAGCAGCCCACCGACCAGCGCGACGACGGCCGCGGCGTACGCGGTCGCCTCCCCCGTGGCGGTTCCGATCCCCGACAGCGCGCCGACCCCGAGCACGAAGAATCCGACCGCGCCGAAGATGGCGGCGGGAATCGGGCCTCCTCCCCTCCGACCCGCGCGCTCGGACGGCGGCAGCGACAACAGCGCCCCGGCGACCTCGAGCAGCAGCACGGCGAACGACTCGAGGACGAGCAGGACCACGCCGTGCCAGCTGACCGACGTTCCCGAGAGGTACTGGGCGACGATCGCGAGCGCGAAGATCCCGGCGATCCCGCACCGGTAGCCGAGCGCGTAGAACGGACCGCTCTCCCCCGCCCCCCAGTAGTGGGAGCGGAGGAGGAGCCACTGAGCGATCTCGGTGCCCACGATGAGCCCGGCGAGGAAGATCGCCGCGCCGAGGAGCGCGCCGTTGGCCATCGCCGAGAGGAAGAACAGGAACGCGACCGCGAGCGGGATTCCGACGAACAGGCCGGCGGTGTAGGCGAAGACCTCGCGTCGCTCGTCGAACAGCGTCTCGGGGACCTGGGGAGTCGCGTACCGGCCGACCTCCACATAGATGAATCCACCCGAGAGCAGGATGCCGACGAGCGCCCCGAGCGAGAGACTGAGGTCGACCGTCATGCTCAGTCGACCCGGCGACCCGACGCGAGGAACCCCGTATGCCCGAGCATCTCGAACGACGGGCGCGTGCCCCCGTCCCCGACGTGCAGCGCCCGCTCCCATAGCTCGAGGGCCCGGACCTCATCGAACCCCGTCGCGCGCAACGACTGAACGGTGCGCTCCAGCTGGTTGTAGGTGGGCGTGTACGTCGCGACGTATCCGCCCGGCCGGAGGGCGGTCCGCGCCGTCCCGAGCACGGCCCACGGCTCGGGAAGGTCGAGCACGACGCTCGTCAGCTCGGTCTCGTCGATCCCGTCGCGCGCCACGTCTCGCTCGCGGAACGTCACCCGGCCCGCCAGGCCCGATCGCTCCAGGTTCGCGCGCGCCGCATCGAGGAAGTCGCGTCGTCGGTCGTAGGAGGTGACGTGCCCCGCGTCGCCGACCGCGTGGGCGAGGACGATCGTCAGGGCGCCGCTGCCGGCCCCGGCCTCGACGACCCGGGCCCCGGGTCCGACTCCGGCAAGATACAGGAGTTGGATCGCATCCTTGGGCGTCACGATCTGTGCCCCGCGGCGGAGGGAGCCGAACAGGTCCGAGAGCGAGGGCCGTACGACCCGGTAGGTTCGGCCCAGCCAGGATATCTCCGCCCCCGGCGCGACGCCGATCTGTTGCGACAGGTCGATCACCGCGTCGTCGCCGACGCGGACGGGGCCGCGCGCGAGCGTCACCAGGATCGCCGGGGATCCCGACGTCTTCAAGGCGACGGTCGCGCCTTCCTGCCATCGGTCGTCCGTCATCATCTCGCCGTCGTCCCGACGCGTGTCACGGGGAGGATGGAGTAATAACCCGGCGCCCGAGCCCGGGGCCCAGTCCGGCTCAGTGTTGCGCAGAAATGGGTGGACAACGTGACATGTACCCCGCCCGCTCCGGCACTCAGGTCAGGGGTGCGGGGGAGGGCTACCCTTGCTCCGTTCAGGCTACTTGTTCCTCCCTCTTGCGGACTGCCAAGTCCTTCGGCGTGAGATACCCGAGCGACGAGTGAGGTCGCTCGGTGTTGTAGTCGTCGATCGCCTCCGCCCCCGCTGGCGCGTGGCCAGGAAGCTCTCCGGATCCCGTAGCCACAGGTGGTGCTGCTTCAGATGGTCGTGGAACGACTCCTGCCGCCCGTTGACCTCCGGGCGCTTCTTCCGGGTCCGTCACAGATCCACGCCCCATAGCTTCGCCCGCTCGCGGAATCGCTTCGCGATGAACTGTGCTCCTCGGTCGGTCACGAGCACCGTCCCGGGCGCTTGCAGGGGCCTCGGGAATGGCTTCGCCACCGCTCTCTCGACCACCGAGAACGCTCCGGCCGCTCCGCAGGTCGGGCAGCACTCCCAGTGCACCACTTCGCGCGTGCAAGCGTCCAGGAGGGCCATCAACGGGCACGGGCCGAAGTCGGTCGGGTCCACCTCGGTGAGGTCCGTGTACCAAGGCTCGTTCGGACGCTCCGCGTTGAGACGCCCGGTCGGGGGAAGACTGGGCCGAGGGAAGTTCGCCGGACGGAGGGGCCCCTCGACGGCCATCCGGCGGTTGACGCGCTTTCGGTTGACGGAGCGACCCGTTCGTCGGAGCGTCGCCCAGATTCGACGGTGACCGACGTTCGGATGGGCGAAGGCGTTCCGTCGGAGCGGGTCGGGCACTTCTCTGCCAGTCCACGCCCCGCGGTGAGCGGCGCGGAGGCCCCTCCTTCCTGACGGTCGCGCAACCGCTGAATCCTCAGGTCGACCGGCTCATGCGGGTGACATAGGTACGGGGGCGAATGTCCTGCCTGACGGACCGAGGACTACTGGCGGGAAGACGATACGAGCGGAGAAATGACCAGAGGGTCGGCTCCGCGTCCGAACATCCTCTCCAGGACGTCAGTGCCGGCGTGCTAGGCGCGGTTCAGCAGTTGGTCAATCTCTATGGG
>JASHPY010000086.1 GCA_030037855.1 Thermoplasmata archaeon
GGACCACTTGCGCGGGGCCGCCGAGCTCGACTACCCGGGCCAGCTCGCGCTCGTGAAGCGTCGGCTCATCGCGCTCGTCGACGATTTCCTGTTCGGCGACTTCGGGATCGACCCCGCGACGACGTCGCTCGTCTTCTCGGGGGGCCGGGGCTATCACGTGCACGCGCGCGCGGACGGGTTCACCTCGCTGACGAGCCCGGAGCGTCGCGAGCTCGTCGACTACGTCCTCGGCACGGGCGTCGAGCCGAGCCAGGCGATCGTCACCCAGCGGGAGTCCGGTGACGAAGCGACCGCCGACGACGGGGAAGGCGGCCGGTCGGGTCGGACGGCCGCCGTCGCCCCGACCCGCTCGCTCGCTCCGCCCGACGCTCCCGGCTGGCGGGGCCGAACGACCCGCGCCGTCCTCGACGTCCTCCGCCGCTGGGAGGCGGACGGCCGCGACGCGGCCGCGCGGGAGATGCAGGAGTACGGGATCCCGGCCCGCAAGGCGCGCCTGTGGGCCCGGGTCCTGGTCGACGACGGCGGCGCGGAGAAGGTCCGTCGCGAGCTCACGCTCGAGGTGTTCGGAAAGCGCGGCGCGCCGCCGGAGCTATTGGACGCGATCGTCGCCCACGCCCAGATCGAGGTGCAGGGCGAGACCGACGCGCCGGTCACGACCGACATCCACCGGCTGATCCGGCTGCCGGGGTCGATCCACGGGGGGACCGGTTTTCGCGCGGTGCCGATCGCCCGCGACGCGCTCGACGCCTTCGACCCGTTCCGCGACGCGCTCCTCGCCCCGCCGGACGGCGAGCTCACCCCCGTGACGATCTCCGAGGAGGTCCGGTATCCGTTCCCGGGCGACCCGGTGCGCGGGCGCCCCGGCGACGCTACGGAGTTGCCGGTGCCGCTGGCGCTGTTCCTGGTACTACGGGGAGAGGCTTCGCTTCGGCCTTCACCGTCACCATGAGCCGCCCGATCTTCTCGATCGCACCCTCGACCGTGTCCCCGACCTTCAGCTTCCGACTCTCGTTCCCGAACTCGTAGCCCGGGACGCCGCCGAGGCTGCCGAGGGAGACCAAGTCGCCGGGTTCGAGCGTGATCCCGGTCGAGAGGTGGGCGAGGATCTCGGGGATCCGGAAGATGTAGTCGTTGGTGTCGCCGGCCTGCCGGACGGTCCCGTTGACCTTGAGCTCCATCCGGAGCGGGTACGCCTCCCCGACCTCCTCCTTCGGCACGACCCACGGGCCGATCGCCATCGTCGCGTCGAACCCCTTGCCCATCACCCAGTCGACCGCGCCGCCGGCGGGGTACTGCAGGTCGCGGTAGCCCATGTCGAACGCGACCGTGTAGCCGGCGACGAACTCCATCGCCTTCGCGGCGGGGATGTGCTTGCCGTGCTGGCCGATGACGACCGCGAGTTCGAGCTCGACGTCCGGGAACGTCCCGGCCGGGTTCAACACCAGTGACTCGCTCGGGCCGACCAGGCTGTTGAAGAACCGAGTGAAGACGTACGGCTGCTTCGGCGGCTCGGTCTTCTTCTCCGCGACGTGGCTCTTCGAGTTCATCGCGAGGCAGTAGACCTTCGCCCCGCGGACGACCGGCGCGAGGAGCTTGATCCCCTCCTCGGGCTTGAACAGGAACCGGGCGCCGGTCGCGGCCCGGGGCGTCCAGCCGGCCTTGCGCCGCCGGTCGATGTACTCGAGGATCTTCTTCGTGATCTGGACGGACTCGGCCCCGCCCTGGAAGAACTGCTGCATGTCGCGGAACCGGCTCGGGTCCGCGCCCTTGACGGGGTTGACGCCGAAGTAGTCGCGACAGGCGGTATCGAGGTCGATGAACTCGTTCGACTCGGTCATCATGCCGAAGTGGAACTGGTCGGCGAGGGTGAAGTGCACGAGCTTCACGGAGGGGCCTCGGCCGGCGGGGAGCCGTTCCCGCGGATAACGGGTGCGTCGGGGTCGACGGGGACGTACGTCGCCACGTACCCCTCGCCGAGACGGTCGAGCGCGAGGAGGCGGAGGCGGGTCGAGCGCTCGGCGGGCGAGGCGTCGGGCCCGCGCGCGAGCGGGGGCGCGGTCGCCCCGCCGATCACCCACGGGGCGTAGTAGACCGTGAACCGGTCGAAGAGGCCGTCGCGCAGGACCGACGCGAGGATCTCCGCCCCCCCTTCGACCATCAGCCGACGCACTCCGAGCCCGTGGAGGCGGACGAAGAGGTTCGCGAGGTCGACCCGGGTCCGCCCCGCGACGATCGTCTCTACGGGCGCGGGGAACCTTCGGACGCAGCGCTCGGACACGGCGACGATCGTCGGCGCGCTCCCGTCGAGCACGCGGGCGCTCTCGGGCGTCCGGCCGGTCGAGTCGACGATCACGCGGGTCGGTGACCGGCCCTCCGGCTCGTCGAGGAGGTCCCAGTGGACGCGCAGCGACGGGTCGTCCCGGACGACCGTCCCGACCCCGACGAGGATCGCGTCCGCGTTCGCGCGCAACTGCTGCACCCGCTTCAGGTCCTCCGGCGAGGAGAGCCGGGCGCGCCGGCCGCCCGC
>JASHPY010000087.1 GCA_030037855.1 Thermoplasmata archaeon
CCCCGCCCGAGGGCACGGCCGACGTCCCGGTCGAGATCCCGCTCCGGCGGCCCGGCGCCGCCGTGGAGGGGGCGGAGTTCGCGGCAGCCGCGTCGCGGCGCCTGCGGCCCGACGCCGAGCTCGTCCTCCGGGTCCCCTCGGGCCTCGGCCGGCTCGGCCTGCGCCGAGGCAACCGCACGGGACCGATCGTCGGCGCGTTCGTCCGGGAGGTCGAGCTCGCCGCGTTCGACCGGGAGCGCCAGGGACGGGCGCCGACCGGCCTACGGGACCGGCTCGACACCTGGCGGGACCGCCGCGCCGTCCGGCGTCTCGAAGCGGCCGCGCTCCACGAGGCCGACCGGCTGTTCTACGACTCGGTCGGGCTGCCGGAGGAGCTGCGGCGCGAGTACGCGCTCCCCGAGCGGCAGTTCCGGCCCGCGCTGCCGCCGGTCGCCCACCTTCCCGATCCCCCGTCCCGCGAGGACGCGCGGGCGAGCTTCCGCATCCCCGCCGACGTTCCCGTCGTCGCCGCGCTCGCGGCGTTCGAACGGCCCGAGCTAGCGGGGATCGACCGGGCCCGCGAGGCGTTCCGCCGGGTGCGTTCGTTCTTCCCGGGAGCCCGGCTGATCGTGGTCGGCACCGGCGCGCCGTCCGAGCCCGGGGTCGCGGTCGCCGAGGCCCGGGACGCCGCGACGTTCTCGCGCGCGCTCTCCGCGTCGGACATCGCGGTGTTCGCCCGGCCGGTGCCGGGGTTCGACCCGGGGGTCGTCCTCGCGCTGCGCGCCGGCCGCTGCGTGATCGTCGGGCCGGGGATCCGGCTCCCGCTCGACCCGAGCGCCGCGGTCCGCGCCCTTCCGTCCGACGACCCCGGCGAGCTCGCCTCCGCGCTCGCGGAACTGCTCGCCGACCCGGCCGCGCGGCGGGCCCTCGGGAGCGCCGGGGAGAAGTACGCCGCTCCGTTCGACCCGGCGCGCGTCGCCGAGGTCGTTTCGGCCGCGACCGCGGTCGGTGCCGGCTAGCTACGGCCCACCGGCTCGTCGAGCCGCCACTCGCCGAAGCCTCGGCCGCCCGACGCGCGGCGGACCTCGCGCGCGACCCCGTCCCAGGCGACCGATTCCGGCACGTCGCCGCGCTCGAGGCTGTCGAGCAGACGGTGGAACCGGGCCCGGAGCGACACGAAGGGGTCGTCCGGGCCGCTGGTCGGCCAGACCCGGGCGTCGCGGACGACCGTGACCCCGGTCCCGCGTCGCGCCCACCAGACGCCGATCGGGGCGGCGCGCGTGCGGGCGGTCCGGTGCGCGAGGCGCCACGCCGCCCGCTCGGTCGCGAGCACGACCGCGACCCAGTCGCCCCACGCCCGCCGCCGGAGCGCCTGCGCCAGGACCTGGGTCGTCCCGGAGACCTTCGCCTCCACCAAGCCGACCTCGTCGCCCCGGCGCGCGACGAGGTCGAAGTAGTCGCGCCCGTCCGGATTCACCCAGACCCGGTAACCCAGGCCCTCGAGGTGGACCCGCGCCGCGGCGACGATCTCGGACTCCCGGGGCCGGCTCGCCCGGCGCCTCCCGGCGCCGCTCACGCCCCGGACCTCAGGAACCAGCGGTCGAGCCGGCTTCGCGGGAAGCGGACCAGGATCGGTCGCCCGTGGGGGCAGGCGTACGACGGTCCGGAGAGCTCGTAGAGCTCGCGCAGGACCCGACGGAATTCCTCGGGCGCCACCGTATCGCCGGCCCGGATCGCGGCGTGGCAGGCGATCGTCGCGGCGGTGCGCTCCCGGAGCCCGTCCGGGCTCGTCGCTCGTCCGCCGTCCGCGAGCTCGGCGAGGAGCCCGACCAGCGCCTCGGGAGCGGCCGACCTTCCCCGGTAGCTCGGGACCGACCGTACCCGGACCGTCTCGGGCCCGAACGGCTCGACTTCGAAACCGGCGGCGCGGACCTCCTCCGCGTGCGCCGCGAGCGCCGCGCGCTGCGCGCCCGAGACCGGGAGGAGCAGCGGCTCCACGAGCGTCTGCCGGGCGAGCCGTCCGTCGCGGAGCAACGCCTCGTAGAGCACCCGCTCGCTCGCCGCGTGCTGGTCGATCAGGACGAGGCCCTCGTCCGACTCGGCGACCCAGTAGAGCGCCTGCACGCAACCGAGCAGGACGAGACCGGGGTGGCCGGACGCGGCGGGCACGGCGACGGAGACCGCGGGTGCGACGTCGTCGTCGAGCGTCGCCTGCACCGCGACCGGGGATCCCGCCGAGACCGGAGCCGGCGCCACGGGCCGGCCGTCGGCGGCGGACTCCGGTTCCGGAACGATCGGTCCGCGCTCGGCCCCGAGCTCGGCGACCTGCGGCGCCGCCCGGAGCCCCTCGCGGACCCGGACGCGCAGCGCGTCGAGGAGCTCCCGCTCGGCCGCGAGCCGGACCTCGCGCTTCGTGGGATGCACGTTGACGTCGACGCGCTCGGCGTCGATCTCGAGGTGGAGCACCCCGATCGGGAACCGCCCGCGCGGGAGGTAGTCGGTGAACGCCGCCCGGACCGACTGGGCGACCGCCCGCGAGGCGATCGCGCGCCCGTTGACCGCGAGGTAGAGGCCGGCACTGCTCGCGACCGCCGTCGCCGGCCGTCCGACCACGCCCCGCACGCGGCCCCCGGGGACCAACCCGCCGACCGAGAAGCTCTCGCGAAGGAGCCCCGGCCCGAGCACGCGCGCCGCCGCGTCCTCGAGACGAACGCTCGCGGGCAGCGTCGTGACCTCCCGCCCCTCCGACTCGACCCGGACCGTGAACGACGGGCGCGCGAGGTAGAGTCGCTCCACGGTTCGGACGACCTCGAGCTGCTCCGACGCGGGGCTTTTGAGGAACTTGCGCCGCGCCGGTGTGTTGAAGAACAGGTCCTCGACGTCGACCGTGGTGCCGAGCGCCCGAGGGGCCTGGTACCGTCCGAGCACGGTGCCGCCGACCACCGAGATCCCCTCCGCGACCTCGCGCTCGGGCGGCCGGGAGAGAAGGTGGAGCCGGGAGACCGCGGCGATCGCGGCGAGCGCTTCGCCGCGGAAGCCGAGCGCCTCGATCGGTCCGAGCGCCCCTTCGGGGGCGAGCTTGCTGGTCGCGTGTCGCTCCACCGCGAGGTCGAGCTCCCCGGGCGGGATCCCGACCCCGTTGTCCGCGACCTCGATTCCCGCGAGGCCGCCTCCGTTGAGTCGAACCGATACGACCGTCGCGCCCGCGTCGAGCGCGTTCTCGACGAGCTCCTTCACGACCGACGCCGGCCGCTCCACGACCTCCCCCGCGGCGATCCGCTCGACGGTCGCCGCCGAGAGACGCCGGATCGGACGGCGCTCCGCGGCGGGCGGGCTCACGGCGGATTCCCCGGCGCGTCGCGCGCCGTTCGCGCCTTCTCCCGGAGCTCGCCGAGCCGGCGGTGGGCCTCGATCGGCGTCATCCGGTCGAGGTCGATCGCGCCGAGCTCGTCGCGCAGCGGGTCCGGGGTCGGGGCGGTCTCGCCGAGCAGCACGGCCTGCGTGTACTTCGGCCCCCGACCCGCGCCCCGTCGGGGGGCCGCGCCCGCGACCCCCTCCGCCTCGAGCTGTCGCAGGAGGCGTTCCGCCTCGGCGAGCACGCCCTCGGGGAGACCGGCGAGGCGGGCGACGTGGATGCCGTAGCTGCGGTCGGTGCTCCCCGGCACGAGCCGGTGGAGGAAGACGATCCCGTCCGGGCCCTCGCGCACGGCGAGGTGCGCGTTCCGGGCGGCGGGAAGGCTTCGGACGAGCTCCGTCAGCTGGTGGTAGTGCGTCGCCAGGATGCTCCGGGCGCCGGTCGCGTCGTGCAGGTGGCGAAGGGTCGCCCACGCGATCGCGAGCCCGTCGAACGTGCTCGTGCCCCGGCCGACCTCGTCGAGCAGCACGAGCGAGCGGTCGTCCGCCGAGCGCAGGATCTCGGCGACCTCGGTCATCTCGACCATGAAGCTGGACTTGCCCCGACCGATCTCGTCGGTGAACCCCATCCGGGTGAACAGCTGGGTGACGAGGCCGATCCGCGCGAACCGCGCCGGGACGAACGAGCCGGCCTGCGCGAGGACCACGAGGAGACCGACCTGGCGCATGTACGTCGACTTCCCCGACATGTTCGGGCCGGTGAGGACGAGGAGACGGCTCGTCGCCGCGTCGAGTTCGACGTCGTTCGGGACGAACCGTTCGCCGAGCCCGAGCTCGAGGACCGGATGGCGTCCGTCCCGGATGAGCAGCCCGGACGAGTCGTCGACCGTCGGTCGGACGTACCCCCGGGACTGCGCGAGGTGCGCGAACGTGGCGAGCGCGTCGATCTCGCCCACCGCGCGCGCGACCCGATAGACCGCGGCGACGTGACGGTCGACCTCCCCGAGCAGCTCCTCCCAACGCGCCTCCTCCGCCGCCCGGGCCGCCTCGCGGGACTCGCGGAGGCGCCGTTCGAGCGCCTCGAGCGCGTCCGACGTGAACCGTTCGGCTTGCGCGACCGTCTGGCGCCGGCGGAAGTGCGGCGGCACCCGCGCGAGGTGGGGCCGCGTGACCTCGAAGTAGTAGCCGAACACCTGATTGTATCCGACCTTGAGAGTCTTGATCCCGGTCGACCGCTGCTCGGTGCGCTCGAGCTCGGCCAGCTCGGCGAGCGCCGTGCGTTCCTCACCGCGCGCGACGTCGACCTCGGGCGCGTGGCCGGCGCGGAACCGTTCGCCGTCGTCCTCGGTCGCGGGGAGCACGTCCGGGAGCGCGGAGGTGAGGAGCGCGACGAGCTCCTCCGGGGGGCCGAGCGCGGCGTTCAGGCGCGCGAGCGTCGCGTCGGGGCCGCTACGCTCCAGGAACGAAGGCAAGCCCGCGAGCACGCGGAGTCCGTCCCGCAGGCTGCCGAGCTCGGGGAGGCGCACCCGGCGGCCGGCGATCCGGGACGCGATCCGTGCGAGGTCCGGGACGCGTCCGAGCTCGGCGCGGAGGCCCTCGAGCGCGGCGCCCTGCTCGACGAGCCGCTGGACCGCGTCCTGCCGCGCGGCGATCGCGACGACGTCGGCAAGGGGGTTGGTGAGCCAGAACGCGAGCGTTCGTTTCCCCGCCGCGGTGACCGTCTCGTCCCACCGCTCGAAGAGCGTCGCGCCCGTCGGGTCGTCCGGGTTCATCGGGTGGCGGATCTCGAGATGGCGCAGGGTCTTCGCGTCCAGGACGAGCCGCCGGTCGCCGGCGCCGCGCGCGACCCGCAAGAGATGCGGGACGAGCCGAGGCTGCGCGACCTGCAGGTAGGCGACCAGCCGTCCGTCGGCTTCGCCGACCCGGTCGGAGGGCGCGCGATCGGCCGGTCCGTCGCTCCGAAGTGTTTCGTGCGCGACCGCGGCAGGGGCGGCTTCGATTCGCGCCGAGCGGAACTCCCGTCGCAGCGCGGCGACCAGCGCGTCCGCGCGCTCGCGGGGCCGGTCGGACGCCCAGAGGATCTCGCGCGGCTGGAACGGAGCGATCGCCGAGAGGAGCCCCTCGGATCCGGGCCCGTCGGCCGTCCCGTGGAACCACTCCCCGGTGGTGACGTCCACCACCGAGTACGCCCCCGGTCCGCGCGCGGAGTCGACCAGCGCGGCGAGGAAGCTGTGGTCCGGGCCCCCGAGGATCCGCTCCTCGACCACCGTGCCGGGGCTCACGACGCGCGTGACCTCGCGCCGGACGAGTCCCTTCGCGACCTTCGGGTCCTCGACCTGGTCGCAGACCGCGACCTTGTAGCCCTTCCGAACGAGGCGGCCGAGGTAGGTCTCGACCGCGTGGTACGGCACTCCGGCCATCGGGGTCCGCGCTCCGGTCGCGTCCGGTCCACGGGCGGTGAGCACGACGTCGAGCTCGCGGGAGAGCAGCCGCGCGTCGTCGCCGAACGTCTCGTAGAAATCCCCGACCCGGAAGAGGACCAGATGACCGGGATACCGCGCCTTCACGCCCTCGTACTGGTCGATCAGCGGCGTGGACGCGCCCGCGGTGGCCATCGGAGGGCGACGGAGCCGACCTCCGCATATAATCCCGACTTCGGCGCCCAGCGCTGAGGGGGAGATTTGAACTCCCGCGGCGAGACCGCCACCAGCTTTCAAGGCTGGCGCCTTACCGGGCTAGGCTACCTCAGCGCGTCCGGCCCGAGCGGGGTCCGCGGGATTAAACCGTCGCCTCCCGGGGTCCGCGGACGGCGGGAGGTGCAGGTGCCGGGAGTCCCGCGGCGGACCGAGCCGGCCCGCCGATTCGAACCCGGGTGGTCAGCTTGGAGGGCTGACATCCTACCACTAGATTACACCTGCAGCGCCGTCCGCGGACGGGCGTGACGACGGTGGCCCCGGGTTATGGCTTTACCGACGCGCCGCGGCCGGCCGGGGCCGAGAGCTCGACGAGCGCGACGCGCTCGAGCACGAGCCCCTCCCACGCGCTCGGAGGCACGGCGTCCCGCTCGGCCGCGCCGATGCCGAGGCGCTCGAGCGTCAGTGCGTCCGGCGCGCGCGGGTAGACGGTCGGGTCGGTCGTGAGCCCGAACCGCTCGAGGATCGCCGTCGGGTCGAGCGGCCGCTCGACGACGAGGACGAACTCCTCGGTCGAATCGGAGACGCCGACCTTCTCGAGCGCTCGCGGAAGCTGGTCGTCGCCCGCGACGTAGAGCGCGAGCTCGGCCCCTCGCTCCCGGAGACGGCTCTCGCCCCGCCCGCGGGCGCGCCCGAGGTGGGCCCACGCCGAGTACAGGTGGCGCTCGCCCGCGATCGCGCGCGCGTCGAACAGCGCGACCAGCGCCTCCGACTCCTTGGCGATCTCCCGGAGCGTCCGGATTACGGAGCTTACGGGCGGCTGGCCGGGCGCGCGTCGGCGCGCCCCGACCGCGGTCAGCGTTCGCTCTCCGGGAGGGGGCAACGGCGTCACCGATTCACTCCTTCATGAACCGGAGGAACGCTTCGCGCGTGCGGGGCTGGAGGACGTAGTTCTCCTGCTTCTCGCGCCCGATCGTCGAGGTCGGCGTCGAGCCGTAGTCGTGACCGGGCAGGACGACCAGCGCGTCGTCGAGCGCGACCAGGCGTCGGTGGAGGCTGTCGTACATCTCGGACGGGTCGCCACCGGGGAGGTCGGTGCGGCCGCACTCCCCGACGAACAACGTGTCGCCGGTCGCGACGTTGCCCTCGAAGACGTAGAGCACGCTGTCCTTCGTGTGGCCGGGGGTGTGGACGACCTCGAACTTCAGGCGCCCGGCCGCGATCGCGTCCCCGTCCTCGACCGACACGTCCTGGTCGAGCGGGGCGACCTTGTGGGCGACGACCTTTGCCCCGGTGCGTTCGCGAACGTCCCGGTTCCCGGCGACGTGGTCCCGGTGACTGTGAGTGTTCAGGATGTATCGGACCTTCACTCGTCGCTCGTCGATCGCGGCGAGGACCGGGTCGATGCCGAACGACGGGTCGATCACGACCCCGTCGCCTCCCTCGTCGTCCGCGACGAGGTAGGTGAAGTTGAGATACGGTCCGACCCGGAACTGGTCGAGGAGCACGCGGTCGTCGAGCGGGGAAGCGTATTTGACGGTGGGGAGAGGTCAGAGGAGCGGGCTCTCCGAGACCGTCGCGCGCCGCCCCGTGACGGCATCGAGCACCACGCGGCCCTCGGTTCCTTCGGCGTACCAGAACGGCACGTAGAGGAGCGACATCGGGCCGAGCTTCAGGTCGTCCGGCGACGGGAGCATGCGTCGGGTCTCGATCACGAGCGCCCCCGCGTGCTGCTCGGTGTGCTCCACGTCGACCGTGTGGTACCGCCGGACCGCGTCGGCGGCGATCGCGATCGCCTGAGACTCGCCGACCTGAGGAACGAGCCGCTGGTGGGGCTCGCTCACCTCGGCGACGAGCTCGCGCTCCCCGTCCTCCCAGACCTCGGCCCGCCGGGAGACCGCGTTGACCGCCACGAGCCGGTGGACGACCGGTCCCCGGTCGCCGTGCGGCGACGCGGGTCGCACCCGGTACGGCGCGACGAAGAACGGGACGAGGCGGAGCGTGTAGCGCTGCGCGTCGAGGCCGGCGAGCGCTTCCGCTTCGGGCCGGGCGATCCGGGGGCGGACGATCCGCTCCCCGTCGGGCAGCACCGCCAGTGGCGGGAACAGCGCGAGGTCGTCCTCGGCCGCCCCGGGGTCGACCGCGGAGGGGTTCGGGGACGGCAACAGAAGCTCCGCGAGCGCCGGACCGAGGGTCGACGGCTCGAGCACCTCGATCCCTCGATCGGAGGCGATCTCCCGGGCGGCGGTGCCGGGATCGTCATCGTAGACGATCGTTCGGTGGACCGCGTCCGTGGGAAACCACCGGTCGACCTCCGCCGGCGAGCGCGTCGCGGCGACGATCAGCACCGCGCGGCGGTCCTTCGACCGGACGGCGAGGGTCGCGCCCGGGCGCGCCTCGATCCGGTAGCCGGCGGCGTCCAGGAGTCGACCGAGGACCGACGGCGGGGGGGTCCCACGGGTCATCACCGATAGAACCCGGCCGTGGGGGATATCTCGGTTCCGCTCCTTTCGCACCCCCGGCGGGCACGGGCGACGCACACGCCCTTTTCCCCCGGCCCGGAATCCCCGGTCGATGCCGGAGTACTGGCTCGGCTGCTCCGGCTGGGCGTACGACGACTGGGTCGGTCCGTTCTATCCGAGCGGGACCGCGCCGGGGGAGTTTCTCGAACGGTACGCGCGGGCGTTCCGAACGGTCGAGGTCGACTCGAGCTTCTACCGTCCACCGACCGCGTTCCTCACCCGCCGCTGGGCGGAGCGAACGCCCGACGGATTCCGCTTTGCGCTGAAGGTGCCTCGGGACGTCACTCACGCGACCGAGGAAGCGCCGTCGCTCGAGGCGCTGCGCGCGTTCCTCGCCGGACTCTCTCCCCTCCGGTCGGCCGGAAAGCTCGGCCCGCTCGTGCTCCAGTTCCCGGCGTCGTTCCGGGCTCCCTCGGGGCGTTCCCGGCTCGAGCGGTTGCTCGCGGAGGTACCGAACGACTACGCGCTCGCGGTCGAGCTCCGGCACGGCTCCTGGTGGGTACCGCCGACCCGGCGGCTGCTCGAAGGGCGGCGGGCGGCGCTCGTCTGGTCGGTACTGCCGGCGACCGAGCCGCCGGCGTGGGTGACCGCCGAGTTCGCCTACGCGCGCTTCGTCGGGGACCGCGCGCTGACGAAGTTCGACCGGATCCAGCGGGACCGGTCGGGTGACATCGACCGGTGGCGGCGGCGGTTCGAGGACGAGGCGCGCGCGGTCGGCACGATCTACGGCTACGCGAACAACCACTTCATGGGCTTCGGCCCGGGGACGGTCGCGGCGATCGCGCTCGCGCTGGGGGAGCCCGCGCCGGATCTCGCCCGGGCCGCGCGCGCTCCGGGTCAGCGGACGCTCGAGCCCGGCTCGCCGGCGGACGGCGCCGGACGAGAGGAACGCTTTTAGGTCGAACTCGAGTGCAATACTCCTCGGCGATGGTGGAAGCGGCTACGCTCCGGGTCGCCGAAGCGTTCCAGCAGGATATCGGGCTCGGGACCGCGCGACTCGACGTGCAGACGCGGCAGCGGCTCAAGGTCGGGCTGGGCGACGTCGTGGAGATCCGGGGCCGAAAGGCGACCCCCGCGGTCGTGAGCCGCGCGCAGCCCGACGACGAAGGGAAGGGCCTCGTCCGGATCGAGGCGGTCGTCCGGCGGAACGCGGGCGTCAGCATCGGCGACCGGATCCAGGTCCAGCGGGTCGACTGCCCGAACGCCGACTCGGTCACGATCGCCCCGATCTATGCGGGCAGCGCGCGGATGGACTTGGGGCCGGGGCTCGAGAGCTTCGTCGCGAAGGCGCTCGCCCGCCGCCCGTTCGTCCGTGGGGACGTGTTCGTGATCCCCGGCGTCTTCCTGATGGGCGGCTCGCTGCCGTTCATGGTCGTCGCGACCCAGCCGAAGGGGATTGTGCAGGTCGCCCCGGCGACCCTGATCACGATCAAGGAAGAGACGGTCAGCGAGGCCGAGGTCTCGGCCCCGCGCGTCTCCTACGAGGACATCGGAGGTCTCAAGGAAAAGCTCGGTCGCGTCCGCGAGATGATCGAGCTGCCGCTGAAGCACCCCGAGCTGTTCGACCGGCTCGCGATCACGCCCCCGAAGGGGGTGCTGCTCTACGGGCCCCCGGGCACCGGGAAGACGTTGATCGCGAAGGCGGTCGCGAACGAAGCGGGCGCCCACTTCATCGGGATCCAGGGCCCCGAGATCATCTCGAAGTACTACGGAGAGAGCGAGAAGGAACTCCGCGAGAAGTTCGAGGAGGCCGAGAAGAACGCCCCGAGCGTGATCTTCATCGACGAGCTCGACTCCATCGCCCCGCGCCGCGACGAGGTCGTCGGCGAGGTCGAACGTCGGGTGGTCGCGCAGCTCCTGACGTTGATGGACGGACTCTCGGGCCGCGGCAACGTCATCGTGATCGCGGCGACCAACCGCGAGGAGGCGATCGACCCCGCCCTCCGTCGCCCGGGACGGTTCGACCGGGAGATCGAGATCGGGGTCCCGACCCAGGAGGGTCGGCTCGAGATCCTCCAGATCCACACCCGCGGGATGCCGATCGACGCGAGCGAGCGCGACCGCGAGCGGCTCCTCAAAGAGCTCGCCGCGCTGAGCCACGGGTTCGTCGGTGCCGACCTCTCGTCGCTCGCCCGGGAGGCGGCGATGCGGGCCCTGCGCCGCTACCTCCCCGAGATCGACTTCGACCAGCCGATCCCGCTCTCGCTGCTCGAGCGGATGAAGGTCACCGAGAACGACTTCAAGGAGGCGCTGAAGCAGATCGAACCGTCGAGCCTGCGCGACGTCGCGGTCGAGGTTCCGACCACCCACTGGGACGAGGTCGGGGGGCTCGAGCGCGTCCGCCGGATCCTCGAGGAGTCGGTCGAGTTGCCGTTCAAGAACCCGCACGTCTACCGGCACATCGGGATCGAGCCGCCGCGCGGGATCCTGCTCTACGGTCCGCCGGGCGTCGGGAAGACGATGCTGGCGAAGGCCGCCGCAACCGAGAGCCAGGCGAACTTCATTTCGGTGAAGGGACCCGAGGTGATGAGCAAGTGGGTCGGCGAGAGCGAGAAGGCGATCCGGATGATCTTCAAGAAGGCGCGCCAGGCGTCGCCATCGATCGTCTTCATCGACGAGCTCGACTCGATCGCCCCGCGCCGGGGGCTCCAGACGTCGAGCGGCGTCACCGAGCGGATCGTCAACCAGCTCCTGACCTCGATCGACGGCCTCGAGACCCTCGAGCGGGTCCTCGTGATCGCGGCGACCAATCGGCCGGACATCATCGACGAGGCGCTGCTCCGTACGGGGCGGTTCGACCGGATGCTCTACGTCGAGCCCCCGACGGCCGCGGGGCGGGTCGAGATCCTGAAGGTCCACACGCGACGGATGCCGCTCGCCGACGACGTCGACCTCGCCGAGATCGCGGCCCGGACCGAGGGGTTCGTCGGGAGCGACCTCGCCGCGCTCTGCCGCGAGGCCGGGCTCGCGGCGATCCGGGAGAGCCTGAAGGCCTCCAAGGTCACGCGCGCGCACTTCGACGCCGCGTTGAAGCAGGTGCGGGCGTCGTGCGACCCCGAGGTGCTGAAGTTCTACGAGGAGTTCGAAAAGCGCATGATGCGCGAGCGCGTCGCCCGGCGTCGCGAAGAGCCCGGATCGGCGATCTACCGCTGAGCCAAAACCGCCCGTCCGCCGACAGCCGGACGCTTTCCCGGGCAAGCTATATGTAGTAAGGCAAGGTTCGCCGCGCCGCCCTCGATAGTGGGGGCGTTGAACGGGAGACGTGAATCAGTTGGCAACCCATCTGCCGCGCGCCGCCCTGTGGGTCGTCGTGCTGATCCTGCTGGCGGGAACGCTGGCGACGATCGGCGCGGCCCAGGCCGCCAGCCCGAACTATTCCCTGACCGGCTACGCCCGACAGCCCGGTTCGTTGGGTGTGGTCCCCGCCGGCGCGCAGGTCGACCTCGTCTCCCGGGCGACCGGGGCCGTCTTCACGACGACCGTCTTCGGGAACGGGGGCCAGTTCTCGTTCAACACGTCGAGCACGAGCGGCGCGCTCGTCCCGGGCTGGTGGGGGGTCTGGATCCCGCCGCAGGGGAACCTCAGCGTGCCGGGCTGTAAGCTCTGCAATCCGTTCGGCGTGTTCCCGACGACGCAGGATACCCAGTTCTACTACCTCAACGCGACCGCGCTCACGACCACGGGCTACCCCGTCACGGTCAACGCGACCGTCCTGTCCTACACCGGGGAGATCGCCGGGACCGTCACGTCGGGCGGGCGCGCGATCGGCGGAGTGTCCGTCCAGCTCCTCGACCCGCGCTACAACGACTTCGTGGTCGCCAGCAACACGACCACGAGCTCGGGGGCCTACACGATCCTCGTTCCGCTGGGACAGTGGGTCCTGAAGGCATCGGTGCCCGCGCCGGGCGCGGCCTACAACTTCTCGTCGGTCGACGTGACGAGTCCGAACACGATCACGAAGAACATCGCGATCAACACCTACCTGATCTCGGGCACGGTGTTCCTCGCGTCGAACCACAACGCGCCGGTCCCGAACGGCGGGAACGTGACGGTCTGGGACGGCTACAACGGCTACATCTACTCGACCCCGACCGCCCCCGGTGGCTTCTATTCGTTCGGCACCTACGCCGGAAACTTCACGCCCCCGACGGGTCAGACGTTCGAGGTCGTGCTCTCCCCGGTCGGCTACGCGACCACCGCCTACCAGTACACCGTCACCAGCTCGAGCCCGTACACCCAGGATGTGTACGTTTCCCCGATGGTCCCGACCGAGCGCGGGATCTACTCGACCACGCTCAATTTCACCGGGATCAACGTGCTGACCGGCACGGGCAGCCTCTCGGTCCAGACGGCGGCCGCGCTCGGGAACGACACGGTGTTCGCGAACCTCGCGAACGGCTCGATCGGCCAAATGTGGGCCCAGCTCGGCCTCGACTTCAACCACCAGTCGTACTTCCCGTCGACCCTTCTCCCGTCGCTGTACGCGTGGGAGAACCAGTCCGGTCCGTTCTTCCCGGCCGTTCAGGCCGGGACCGCGATCAACGGCACCGGGTTCCTCGCGCCCTCGACCGGCAACACGCTCGCGAGCGAGTCGTCCACCTGCACCGCGGGCGTCTCGCCGTGCGGCCTCTCGAGTCCGGCGACGATCAGCCTCGGCTGGAGCCAGACGTACACGCTGAACGGGACGCTCTCGAGGAACTCGAGCGCGTACACGATGAGCTTCGGCTTCGCGCACCCGACGAGCTCGGACACCTACAACTACACGGTCGTGCTGCCCGCCGGGTACTCGCTCGCCGCGAACACCGCGGCGCCCGCCCAGACGCGGCTCGTGCCCGAGGGTCCGGGGAACAGCTGGACGAAGTTCACCCTCAACTCGCTCCCCTCCGCGAGCCCATCCGGTACGTTCACCTTCTCGATCGTCAAGTACTCGAACCTGACGCCGAACGTCAACGTCTCGGTCGCGAACTTCGCGTTCTCGAAGGCGAACGTTCTCAACGAGACCCACGACAACTACACGGTCGTGGTCGGGGTCAACCAGAACGCGACGTTCAGCGCGCTGAACTCGACCTACCCCTCGGGCACCAACGGGACGAGCTTCACCTGGGTCTTCGGCGACGGGAACACGACGACCACCACTTCGCCGACGACGAACCACACCTACAAGGCGACGACGGGCGCGACGCCGTACGACGGCAAGCTCACGGTCACGAGCTCGGGCGGTCTCGTCAATTCCACGACGTTCTACGTCTGGGTCGGCGAAGGGCCGGTCACGGCGGTGATCGGCGACAACGCGTCCGCGAGTCAAAATCGTACGAGCGGCGGGGTCCCGTACGTGCTCGTCAACTGGAGCACGGTCCTCTACTTCAACGCCACCGCGAGCTCGGCCGTGATCTCGCCGAGCGCCCCGATCCCCGGAGTCATGTCGGTCGCGTCGTACGTATTCTCGGCGAGCGGCTTCACCGCGCGGCAGAACTATTCGGTCGGCCAGGGCGCCCAGTTCTGGACGAACTGGTCGTACCAGTTCCTGGGGGCGGGGGTCTACTACTCGAACCACACGACGATCGGGGGTCAGCCGGTCTACTTCAAGGGCTGGCAGTACAATCTCACGCTCACCGCGTGGGACGGCACCGGACAGTTCGGGACCGCGAGCCTCATCGTGCTCGTGAGCGACACCCAGAAGCCGGTGTCGAGCTTCCAGGTTCTGAACTCCGCGGGGAAGCCGGTCTCGGGCGCCGGGGTCGTGACCGCCGCGAACCTCACGGCCAAGGTCTCGTTCAACGGGGCGAACGCGAGCGACCCGAACAACGGCTCGCTGACGAAGTACTACTGGCTCATCACGAACTCGGGGAACTCCTCGGTCCACATCGGGACGAACGTGACCTCGGTGAAGCCGTACCCGATCTTCTGGCTCCCGCCGCAGTCGAAGCCCTACACGGTGAACCTCACGGTCACCGACCTGAACGGCAACCGCGGCTGGACGACGCAGTCGCTCGCGGTGAGCGTGAACTCGACGATCTCGGTGATCATGGCGGCGAACAACCTCACCGGTCCCTCGACCGTGAACGCCGGCTCGTCGTACACCTACTGGGTGAACGTGACGGTCGGCGGCGGGTCGAAGGCGAGCGCGGAGAGCGTCCAGGTCGCGTTCTACCTCACGACCGCGAGCGGCACGAGCCGGACCTACATCGCCGGCACGCCGGCCTCGGTCGTCTGGTACAACTACACGAGCGGGGTCGTGAACACCGTCTCGTTCGCGACCGGGATCCTGCCGTTCGCCGTGCCGTTCAACACGACCTACCGGGCGCAGATCACGTGGACCCCCGGGACGACCGGGAACTTCGTCCTCTCGGCGAACGCAACCGCCTCGAACGAGTGGCCGGGTAACTACGGACTCACGCAGGTGAGCTCGATGTCGATCACCGTCAACCCGAACCCGACCACGCAGCTGCTCGAGTACGCCGCGATCGCGATCGCCGTGATCGCGGTGATCGTCGCGATCGTCGTCTTCTACCGCCGGCGCGCGCGCCGCGCCACCGGCGGCCGGCCGACCGGTCGGTCGGGCATCGACCGGAGCCGCAAGAGCTCGGACGACGACGAGGACGACGACGCGTAGGCGCGCCGGCCCCGGAAGGATCGAACCCGTTCCCGCGCTCCGCGCGGGCGATCAGCCGTACGGTCCGACCTCGTCGAGCAGGTCGACGTGCGTCAGCAGCATCCGCCGGCAACAGTAGCGGTGCAGCCCGAGGTGGTCGAGCACCTCGCCCGCGGGCTCGCCCCGCGCCGTGCGCTCGCGGTACTCGTCCCAGCATTGGCCGATCACGGTCCCGCACGTGAAGCAGCGGACCGGCACCATCATCGTCATCGTTCGTTCCTCCGCATCCTCAACGGTACGACTTCTGTCGACGGGCGCGAGCGCCGCGGCCGCCCGGCCGCTTCGGAAGCTTCCGGCGCGGGTCGTTCACGATCAGCGATCGGTCGTACTTCTTGAACATCTCGCGGAGCTCGGGGTCCTTGAGCCAGTCGAGGAGCCCGCGCGCGACCGCGGTCCGCGCGGCCGACGCCTGCCCGACGATCCCGCCGCCGCGGACCTCGACGGAGATATCGAGCCCCCGGCTGCGGTCCCCCACCATCAGGAGCGGCTCCTGGATCTTCTGACGAACCACCTCGGGCTCGACCAGTTCGAGCGGGCGGTCGTTGACCCGCACGAGACCGGCGCCCTTGCGCACCGTGGCCCGGGCGACCGCGGCCTTGCGCTTCCCCGTCGCGAGGACGATCACCGGCGCCTTCATGCGCGGGCCCCCAACAGGATCGTGACCTCGGCGAGCGAGACCGGCGGCCGGAGGGAGGGGCGCGCCTTCGCTTCCTCGATCGTCTGGGGAGCGGCGCTCTTCCACTCGTCCGGAACCCCCATGTGGACCACGAGGCGCCGGAACGCGGTCTTCCCGCCGGTCTTCAAGTGCGGCAGCATCCCGCGCACGGTTCGGCGGAAGATCCGGTCGGCGTACCGGGGGAAATGCGGCCCGGACCGGACCGAGCCCCGGGCGCGTGCCGCGGTGTACCGGGCGACGATCTCGGTCCGCGAACCGGTGACGACCGCCTTTTCGGCGTTCACGACCACGATCGACTCGCCCCGGAGCAGCCGCTGGGCGATCACGCTCGCGGCCCGTCCGAGGACGAGTCCGGTCGCGTCGACAACGGTGGGGGTCGGCGGAGTGGGAGTGACGTCAGGCAACGAGCCGCACTCCTGCCCCGTCGGGCTTCGACTTCAAGAGTTCGGAGATCGTGAGCGCGGTACCGCCCGCCGCGTGCACCTTCGCCTTCGCCTCGGTGGAGTACGAGAACGCGGCGACCGTGAGCGGCTTCGAGAGCGGTCCGTCGGCGAGGAGTTTCCCCGGGACGACCACCGTCTCCTCGGCGTCCGTGAGGCGCTCGAGGTGGCCGACGTTCACGGGCGTCGTCTGATGGCGCGCCCGCTCGAGCCGATCCGCGACGGCGCTCCAGATCGGTGCGGAGTGCGCGCGCGACGCGCGGCGTAGCTCGACCACGACGCGGTGGAGCTCCGGATTCTTCTCACGAAACCCGCGGGGCATAGGGCGAGGCCGCCCGACCTTGGCGCTTCATATAAGCGTTGGGGCGAGCGAGGAGGGCGTCGAGGCGAAGGGTCCGGTACGCCGGGGCCCGAAACGTCCGGATCCAGGCCGGACCGAGATCGTTCCCCGCGGCGCGACGGATCCATGCTCCCGTCCGCTCTCCGCGTTGCCGCTACTCGCCAACGATTAAATACGACGCTCCGCCATCGGCGAGCCGAGGCCCTCCTCATGCGCAAGTTCCTCACCGAACTCCGGGGTAAGACGGTCATGACGAACGACGGACAGATCCTCGGAGCGATCGACAACTTCGTCGTCGACACCGTGACCGGAGGGATCGCTCATGTCCTCGTGACCCCGAGCGAGGACGTCGAGCCCCGGCTGTTCCAGAGCGACGCGTCGGGCCGCCTCGTGCTTCCCTTCAAGAGCATGCGCGCGGTCAAGGACGTTGTCGTGATGGACATTGGGAAGTGACGACGGTTCGAGCACCCTGATCTCGGTCGTCATCACCGTACGCAACGAAGCGCGCCACCTCCCCCAGCTCCTCGAGAGCCTCCGGCGCCAGGACGGACCGTTCGAGGTCGTTCTCGTCGATTCCGAGAGCCGGGACGGCACGCCCGAGATCGCCCGCGAGTTCGCCGGCCGATATCCGGGCCTCCTCCGTGTCGTCTCCCAGCCCGGGTCGCGGGGGATCGGGCGCAACCGGGGAGTCCGCGAGTCCCGCGGGAGGGACGTCGCGTTCATCGACGGGGACTGCTTCGCCGATTCCGGTTGGCTCCGGGCGCTGCGAACGTCGCTCGCGGAGGCGCCGGTGGTCGCCGGCCGCACGATCTCGGTCGGGAAGTCCGCGTACGGCCACCTCGAGCGGGTCGAGCTGTTCCAGAGCGGCTTCGACGTGACCTACCCGTCGTGCAACCTCGCCTACCGACGTGCGCTGTTCGAGGAGCTCGGCGGCTTCGACCCCCGGTTCATCACCGCGGAGGACATCGACCTGAACCTGCGGGCGGTGCGCGCAGGCGCCGGGATCCGCTACGTACCGGACGCGATCGTCTACCACCACTTGCGGGCGACCTTCGTGCGGTTCCTCTACCAGGCGTTCTGGAACGGCTACGGCCGCAAGCAGCTGACCGAGAAGCAGGGGAGCCTGTGGGGCCGGTACCGGGTCCGTCGGCTGATCTCGGGACAGCACTCTCCGATCGCGTGGGCGCGCCTGACGGCCGCGCTCGGCGGATACCTGACGCGCGTGGTCACGGGGGGCAGCGCCCGACTCACGCCGGACGCAGCCGCACCGGACGAGTGACTTCGGGCGAGCGCACGCTCGGCCCCGAGCGATCTAGTTCGCTTTCAGGAGCTCGGCGACCTTGACGACCTCGCCGAGGACCTTCCCGACGTCAGCCGTCTGGTCGACCACCGCGACGAGGAGCGCCTTCTTGCCGCTCCCGACGATGATCGTCTTCGAGTCGTTCCCCTCGATCACGATCCGCTCGGGCGGCGAGCGGTTCAACTCGGTGTTCGCCGTCGCTGCGGCGCCGAGGATCGTCGCGCACATGATCGCGAACGTCTCGGTATAGACGCCCGCGGGCACGTCCGCGTAGAGGACGAGCCCATCGCGCGACACGAGCGCGGTGGCGATCCCCGAGATCCGGGTCTTGAGATCCTTAACGACCGCGCCGACGTTCCCGGTAGCCATCATCACGTCCCCGACCTACATCTCCTCGATCCGGAAACGGCATTCCGGATGCCCGGTGGAGGCACACATCTCTTCGGTACACTTAACGCGCCCCCCCTTAAAACGTTCGTAGAACTCGCGAAGGATTCCCCGCAGCCGGTGGCACGTGGGAATGTCCCCGGGAGCGACCTCGATCGAGCCTCGCGCGACGACCTCGTGGTCGCTGAACGTGAGCTCCTCGACCCATCCGCGCTCCTTTAGGATCGCCCCGGCACGCTCGAAGAACTTCGTCCGGTCCTTGAGCGCCTCCTCGGCCATGTCGGTGCCGATCACCGAGCCTTCCTTGAAGAACAATCCGTGGCAGGCATGGCTCATGACGCCCTCGTAGAGCTCCTTGATCTGACGGAGCTCGGTCTGGTCGATCTTCACGTAGCGCATGGCCGGGGCGGGGAGCGAGGACCATCGTATATAGGTTCGTCGGCGGACTGACGCAGGTCCGCGATCGCGCGCCGCGTCGGGGACTTACCCGATCCCGCCGCCGGCGACGGAGCGGGGCGAAAACTCTCCCACACCTCCGGGGGAGCGGGGCCCGTGAAATCACGGATCGGCGTCCTGCGGCGGAGTGCGACGGAAGGTCCGGCCGGGGCGCGGACGTCGGCGCCCCGAACCGCAGGCAGAGCTTTCCCCGCCCGGCCAACGCATCGGCGGCAACGGCTCTCTAAAGAGTACCCTGAGGGCGATCGACCCGCGGACTCGGGCCCACCAGGTGCCGCGCTCGCGCCGAGCCGGGGCGCATCGGATGCTTCGCGTACTTCAGTTGTGTGCGCTGCTCGCGGGGTGAATGCCGTCGGAGCCGCCCCGTCGAGCCAAGCGGCGCTGAATCGAGGCCACGACGACGAGGGCGATTCCCAGTAAGACCACGTAGACGCCGACCTGGAACGCGGGTTGGGAGAACAACGGGGCTGCGATCAGACAACCACCCCCGGCCGGCCCGCACGGGATCGGGGTGAGAATCCACGCGACATAGGCGATGAACGCGAGGCCGAGGAGGACGGCGATCCCTCCGACGAGCGCCGCGGAGGAGGGACGGGTACCGATCACGCACATTCCCACGAGAATCGTCGTTACGGCGAACGGAATCCCGAGAAACAGGGCGACCTCCGACAGGGGCGTCAGGAGCAGGAACGGCCCTACGACCAGCGCGATCGCTCCGACTCGGAGGACCCGTTTCGCTCGCTCCATGACCGGTCCAGATCGTCCGCGCGTCGCCGCGGACTCCTTACCGGAGGTACTCATCGCCCCGACAGCTCAAAAACGTCGGCGTGCGACGGCACGCCCTCTCGGGCTCGAGAGGCGCCCACTCCCGCGCGGGGAGGCGCGGCCTCACTCGGTGGAGACTTCGCCGGATCCCTCGACGCTCGTGGGGCTGTCGCCGGCCGCGAGCGCCGACTCGAGACGGTCGAGCGACGTGACCCGTCCCCCCTGGACTTTCGGCCACGCATCGTGCCGGTCGAGGAGCAGCGCCGGAAGCCCGGCGCGGGACGCGGCGTGGGCATCGCTCCAGAACAGGTCGCCGACGAACGCAACGGACGCCGGGGGAAGATCGAACCGGGCCACCGCGGCGCGGAACGCCTCGCGGTCCGGCAGGGGATGAGGGATCTCGCCGGTCACGAGCAGCCGCGCCGGGTCGATGCCGACCCGTCGGAGCAGCCACGTCGCGGACTCCGACGGCAGCTCCGTGGCGATCCCCCAGCGGACGCCGGCGGCGTTCAGACGGGCGAGCGCCGGGGCGACGTCGGGAAACCGCTCGACCTCGCCGGCCGGGTGCAGCATCCGCCGAACCACGGCCTGCGACTCGGCGTCGGGCAGCGCGTGCCCGGCGACGTCGGTGAGGGACTCGGTCAGGTGGGCGTGGAGCGCGACGAGGTCGACCGGCGGTTCGCGGCCGGTCACGCCCTTCCAGCGCCGTCGGTCCCACCGCTTCAGCGAGCGACGGATCGCCGCGCGCACGCGTCGCTCGCCGAGGACCGGCCCCTGCGGGCGCCACGCCCACTGCCAGGCCGCCGGGCTCTCGAACGGGACGAGGACGTCGTCGAGGTCGAACAGGACCGCTTCGACCGTAGCGGAGCCGTACGGGAGCGACACGGACGTTTCGCTCAGGCGCGTCCGCTCTTCTGGAGCTCGAGAAGGTCCTCGGTGGAGACCTTCTCGCCCTTCTTGAGACGGGCGAGGAAGTCCTCCTCCTTCGGCGGCTGCGCGTCGGCCCAGCTCGGCGGCGCGCGTCCGCCGCGGGCCGCGTAGAGCATCTTCTCGATGTCGCGCACTTCCTCGATCGAGGCGATGTGCGCGCGGTGCGCCTCGTCGGCGGTCGATTTCACCTCGATGAGACGGGCCTGGACCTCGTCCGCGCGCCGGCGGAGCTCGTCGACCGACTCGTAGAGCCGGACCATCGCCTCGTGCTCGGCCTGCGCCTCGACCGCGAGCTGCCCGACGGCGGCGTGGTGCTTCTCCGCCTCGTCGCGTGCCTCGGCGAACGCCTTCATCGTCTGCTCGACCTCGGGGTCCTGCCGGAGCTCGGCGTCCTGGTCCCGGATCGCGGCCTCGAGGCGCTTCATCTCCTCGATCAGCCGCTTCTCCTGGTCGCCCGTGAGCGCCGTCGTCATGTGGCGGAACTCGAGCTCCTTGAGCTCCTTGCGGAGCCGCCAGACCGGCACGGCGCCGGGGCGCGGCGCTCGGGCGCGCTTCAGCTCCTGGACCTTGTCCCCGAGCTCCTGGAGCTTGTGGTTCCACTCCTCGCGGAGGCGCTTGGCCTCGCGTACCTGGTCGTTCAACTGGTCGCGATGCCGCCGGTGGTCCTGGGCCTCGGCGCTCTTATCGTGCAGCTCGTCGACGATGCGGCTCCGCTCGTCGGCGGTCGCGCGCGCCTCGGCGTTGAGCCGGTCCCGCCGAGCTCGGTGCTCGTCCGCTCGGAGGTTCGACTCCGCGCGTTTCACTTCCAACTCTTCGGTCGCGTCGGTCAAGGGCTCCCGCCTCGCCGGGACTGCCTCGGGTAGGGGAGCGTTCGACAGGGACGCCCGATAAAAGGACTTCGGGGGACGCGGGCGCGCACGCTGCGTCTCCCGCGTCAGCCTCATATGCGAGGGGTCGGATGAATCGCGCCGTGGAAGAGGTCGGCCGCATCTTTGGCGACGTCGGACTCGGGCAGTTCCAACTGAGCCTCTCGAGTCCGATCGAGCGCGGCGACTACCTCACGGTCGTCGACGAGCTCCACGGCAAGGTCCTCTGTCAGCTCGACGACCTGAAGCGCAAGAGCGACCTCGACCTCGAGGCCGCGGGCGCGCTCCGCCCGAGCGACGAAGCGCCGGTCCACGAGAGCCTCCTCGGCGTCGCCCGGATCATCGGATTCCGGGACGAGCAGGGACTCGTCAAGCTCCCGACGATCCCGTTCCGGCCCGGCGCCCACGTCTTCCGCGCCGAGGAGCCGCTGATCGCGAACGTCCTCGGACTGAAGCACCACGCGAACACGGGGGCGTACGTCGGCCTCCTTCGGAACCACGCGCTCCGGGTCGA
>JASHPY010000088.1 GCA_030037855.1 Thermoplasmata archaeon
CCGCTCGCCCGCATGCCGAGGCGCGCGATCTCCTTGAGCCGCTGGAACGGCTCCGCCTCCTTCCCCTGGACGACCGGGATCACGGCGGCGGTCGGGTGGTCGAGCGCGACGAAGCGGGCCTCCGCTCGCTCGGCCGGCGCCCAGAGTCGGCGGTGGTAGTCCCGCGCGAGCTGCACGAACTTCGGGGCGGAGGACCAGAGCGCGACCTGCTCCTCGTCCGACCGCCCGAACCCCTCCTCCCCCGAGACGTAGACGAGCGCGCCGAGCCCGTCGATCACGACCGAGCGGTTCATCACCGGGCCGGGCGAGTGGCGCAGCTCGGCGAACGACGCGAGGTGCTTCGCGTCGAGGAGGTTCGGCGGGTTGACCTCGGTCACGATCCTCACCCGGACGCCGCGCGAGTGCGCGTCGCGCAGCGCGCGGTCGGTCCCGACGTCGATCATCCGGGAGAGCGTTCGACCGCTCGCGGAGACGTAGACCTTCCGCTCCGCGGTGCCCAAGCGCCGCACGAGGAAGCGGTGGATCGTCTCCCGGCCCTCGAGCACGGCAAACTTGCGCGGGTCCCGCTCGTCGAACTCCGTGCGGGCCTCCTCCCAGTCGCTGAGGATCTTGCTCCGCCCCTGTTCGAGCCGGCGGACGTGGTCCGAGGCGTGACGGATCCATCGGTCGAGCAGCGCGTCCGGCGGGAGGGCGGCGAAGCGCTTCGGCCGCCCGCCGGTCGCCTCGAGGAGTCCGTCCGCCTCGAGCTGCTTGATCAGGCGGTACGCTTCGACGCGGCTCACCGCCGCGAGGCGTCCGAGTTCGCTCGCGGTCTGCGGGCCGGTCCGGCTCGCGGCGAGGTAGACCCTCGCGCCCTTGGGCGGGACCCCGTGCTGGGCCAATAACTCGAGTAGGTCGGAGCCCGGCCGCCCCACGGAACGACGAGCCGCCGCGGGGTTAAAACGATACGGAAGCGGGTGTCGCGACCGTCAGAGCGCGGCCTGGAAGTCCTCGATCGTGAGCGAGTACGGCACGTCCCCCCCACCGCTCCGGGCCTTCAGGACCTCGCGCGCGAGGAGCCAGTAGACGGTCGCGAGCGCGACCCGCCCCTTGTTGTTCGCGGGGATCACGAGGTCGACGTTGCGCGTCTCGTTGTTCACGTCGCAGAGCCCGACGACCGGGATCCCGATCGACACGGCCTCGCTGAGCGCCTGCTGGTCGGTCGCCGGGTCGGTCACGAGCAGGACCTTCGGCTCGAAGTACTCCGCGAGGTTCGGGTTCGTGAGGCAGCCCGGCACGAACCGCTCGGCGAACGAGACCGCCCCGGTCGCCTTCGCGAACACGCGGACCGGCTTCTGGCCGTACTGGCGCTGCGACACGACGAGGATCCGGTCCGCGGGGAACCGGTTCAGGAACTGCGCCGCGAAGCGGATCCGGCGGTCGGTCTCGCGCACGTCGAGGACGTGGAGGCCGTCGAACCGCACCTTGTAGACGAAGCGGCGCATGCTCGCCGACTTCTGCTGGGTGCCGATGTGGACGCCCGAAGTGAGGTAGGTCTCCTCGGGGATCAGGAGCTCGCCCGGGCGGATGTCCTGGCCGTCCGTGTCGGCGACCCGTTCCTCGGCGATGACCTCGTCGTCCGGCATCTCGCTACCCTGGGGTGGCGCGGCGGAGCCGCAGGAGTTCATTTAGCTTTGCCACCCGCTCGCCACCGACGACACCGCACTTGAGCGCCCGGGCGCCGGTCCCGAGGGCGACGTGCGCGAGCCAGCCCTCCGGGACCTCGCCCGATCGGTGGGAGGTGACGGTCGCGAGCTCGTGCGCCCGGCAGAAGTCGACCGTCGCCGCCGTATCGGTCAGCGTTCCGACCTGGTTGACCTTCACGAGGACCGCGTTCGACGAGCCTCGCGCCGCGCCTTCCGCGACCCGTCGAACGTCGGTCGTGTAGATGTCGTCGCCGACGACAAGCGCCTTCGCCCCGACCGCGCGGGTCACGGCCGCGAAGCCGTCGAAGGAGGTCTGGTCGAGCGGATCCTCGAGGAATCGGATCCCGTACCGGTCGACGAGCTCGCAGACGAGCGCGACCTGCTCCTCGGTATCGAGCGCCCGGTCGCGGTAGCGGTACCGCCCGTCCCGGTAGAACCCGCTGGCGGCGAGGTCGACCCCCGGATGCACGGGCACGTGCAGCTCGTCCCGCGCCGTCGCGCACGCCGCGACGAGCACCTCGAGCGCCTCGACGTTCCCGAGCGGCGCGACCCAGCCTCCCTCGTCGCCTCGACCCAGCGCGATCGTCGGGAGCCGGCGATGGAGCGCTTCCCCGATCAGCCCGTGGACCCGGATCGCCGCCGCGACGGATTGCCGGGGGTCGGGTGACTCCGCGAACGCGATGAACTCCTGGAACTCGGGGCCGCCGATCGCGTGCGCGCCTCCGTTCATGCAGTTCCCGACGATCGCCGGGAAGCGGCGGCCGTCGACCCCGGGCCGCGCGAGCACCTGCCAGAGCGGCCGACCTTCCTCGACCCCCACCGCGGTCGCGACGGCGACCGAGAGCGCCGTCGCGGTGTTCCCGCCGATGCGGGAGAAGTCCGGCGTGCCGTCGACCTCGTGGAGGACCCGGTCGAACCCCGCCTGGTCCCGGGGGTCCCGGCCGACGAGCGCGGGGACGACCCGAGCGCGGGCGGTCTCGAGCGCTTCCGGCACCCCGCCGGCGGGGAACGCCCGGACCTCGGTCGCTCCGGTGCTCGCGCCGCTCGGCGCCCCCGCCCGTCCTCTCGCCCCCGACTCGAGCTCGATGGTCGCCTCGACCGTCGCGCGAGCGCGGCTGTCGAACAGGCTCTCGACCTCGACCGACCGGATCCGGCTCACGGCCCCTCCACGAACTCGACGAGGACTCCGCCGAACGCGGACGGATGGGCGAAGCCGACCCGGCGGCCGCGAGCGCCCGGTCGGGCCCGCTCGTCGACCGTGCGCCCGCCCCGGTCCCGGACTTCGCCGAGCGCCCGATCGACGCTCGGCACCGCGAACGCGAGGTGGTGCACGCCCGGGCCCCGGCTCTCGAGGAACCGGGCGACCGGGGAGGTCGCGTCCGCGGGTTCGAGGAGTTCGACGTGCGTGTCGCCCACCGTGACGAACGCCACGCGGACGCGGTTCGACGGCACGAGCTCGGGAGCGCCGTCCGGCGCCCCGATGAGCGGCCGCCACTGCGCGATCGCGGCCGAGAGGTCCGGGACCGCGATGCCGACGTGATCGAGCCGCACGACTCCCTCCGTCAGAACGCGTGCGACGGGGGCTGCTCCCCGAACAGCGACCGCCAGACGTCCGCGACCTCGCCGAGCGTCGCGCCAGCGACCACGCTCGCGAGGACGTACGGCATCACGTTCTCACCGGACCGGCTCGCGCGCTCGAGACGCTCGAGGGCGGCCCGACAGCTCGCCGCGTCGCGCGAGGCCCGCCAGCGACGGACCCCCTGCGCCTGACGCCGCTCCTCGGCGGGAGTGATCCGCTGGACCGCGACGCCGCGCCCCCCGGACTCGGGGAAGAGCGTGAACTCAGGGTTCCCGTCGGTGTGCTCGTTGACGCCGACGACCACCTCCTCGTGCGCCTCGCGGGCCCGGGCGGTCCGGTACGCCTCCCGGGCGATCTCGGCGGCGAGGAAGCCGCGTTCGATCGCCGCGAGCGAACCCCCCATCCCCTCGATCCGGTGGAGGTACTCGCGCGCCTCGGCCTCGATCCGGTCGGTGAGGTACTCGACCTCGTAGGCGCCCCCGAGCGGGTCGACCGTGTTCGCGACGCCGGACTCCTCGGCGAGGATCTGCTGCGTCCGCAGCGCGAGGCGGGCGGACGACTCGGTCGGCAGGCCGAGCGCCTCGTCGAGCGCGTTCGTGTGGAGCGACTGCGTGCCCCCGAGCACCGCCGAGAGCGCTTCGAGCGTGGTCCGCACGACGTTCAGCTCGGGTTGCTGGGCCGTCAGGCTCGAGCCGGCGGTCTGCGTGTGGAAGCGCAGCTGCTTCGAGCGGGCGTTCTTCGCCCCGAAGGTCTCCTCCACGATCCGGGCCCAGAGACGCCGGGCCGCCCGGTACTTCGCGATCTCCTCGAGGAAGTTCCGGTCGGAGGAGAAGAAGAACGAGAGGCGGGGGAGGAACTCGTCGAGGTCGAGGCCCCGCTCCTGGACGGCCCGTACGTACGCGATCGCGTTCGAGAGCGTGAACGCGACCTCCTGGACGGCCGTCGCGCCGGCCTCCCGCATGTGGTAGCCCGACACGGAGATGTAGTTCCACTGGGGCATCTCTCGGGTGGCGAACTCGATCAAGTCGACGGTGAGCCGCATCGACGCGGTCGGCGGGTAGATGTACGTCCCTCGGGCGACGTACTCCTTCAGGACGTCGTTCTGGACGGTCCCGCCGAGGCGGGCCCGGGGCACGCCCGACTCCTCGGCGACCGCGACCAGGAGCGCGGTGAGGATCGGCGCGGTCGCGTTGATCGTCATCGAGACCGTCGCGCGGTCGAGCGGGAGTCCCCGGAAGAGCGTCCGCATGTCGCCGAGGCTCGCGATCGGTACCCCGCATCGGCCGACCTCTCCGCGCGCGCGAGCGTGGTCGGAGTCGAAGCCGTTCTGCGTGGGGAGGTCGAACGCGACCGAGAGCCCGGTCTGCCCTCCCTGGAGGAGGAAGTGAAAGCGTCGGTTCGTCGCCGCCGCGCTGCCGAACCCCGAGTACTGGCGGAAAGTCCAGAGCCTGCCCCGGTACATCGTCGGCTGGATGCCGCGCGTGTACGGGTAGGACCCGGGGAACCCGACCTTCTCGAGGAACTCGGTGTCGGGGTCGCTCGAAGGATCGACCAAGAGCGGCAGGTGCCCGCCCTCGACCTTCGGGCCGATCGCCGCGCGGGCGTCGCGCTCCCAGCGGGTCCTCCCGCTCGGGGCTGCGGCCGAACGACGGCGCCGCGTCATCGCGGTCGGACCGAACGGGCGCTATAAACCCGTGTCGGGACCGACGAGGAGAGGGTAGAGCCGGCTCAGGTCGAGCTCGGCCCACGCCACGGGCACCGGCACCCCGATCGCGGTGAGGATCGCGGGGTGGATCTCCCCGAGCTCCGCGACCGCCTCCCCCGCGACGCGCACGCGCGCCGCGCGCCCCGGGATCGTTCCCGGGATCTCGCACGGCTCGCGGACCGTGACGACGTCGACCGCCCGGAACAGGTAGTCCAGCACGGCGGCCGCGTCCGCGAATCCCGCGGCGTCGCGCGCGATCATCGTGCCGGCATGGTAGCGCGTCGTCGCCCCGCTCTCGGCCCCCGGCTCGGGGACCACGACCGGTCCGACCTCGCCGAACTGCTGGGGGTAGCCGTGCCGCGTGTTGCGCGCGAGGACCTCGAGATGGGAGAGCAAGAGTCGGTCCCGTACGAAGGCGAACTCCGCCGACGGCGGGTTCGCGAGCCGGATCGGCGTCGCCCCCTCGACGCGCCGCACGGCCGACTCCGAGACGAGGACCGACGTGTACGGCGCCGCGAAACCGAGGCCGAGGAGGTCCACCGCGACGCCCCGTCGGAACACGGTCTCGGGTCGGCGGCGGCCCCGGGTCGCGCTCGGAGGCACGACGCCGTCGGCCGGCGCGATCGCCTCGGCCAGGATCACGTCCTCGCAGAGGTCGACCTCGGTCTGAATATCCGGACGCCACGGAGGGACCTCCACGCGCCATCCGCCGGGATGCGGTCGGGGCCCCAGTCGGACCCGGGCGAGCCGTCGCTCGACCTCGCCCGAGGGGTAGGAGGTCCCCGAGAGCGTCCGGAGCGTCGCGGACGCGAGGTCGATCGCGCGGGGGGAGAACACCCCGCGTCCGTCCGAGATCCGGGACGAGCCGCTGCGGATCGCGACCGGGGCGGCCGACCAGCCGCGGCTCAGGAAGACGACCAGCAACAACCCGAGGCTCTCGCGCACGGGGCGCTCGCGCGCGCCCGTGGACTCGAGCAGCAGTTCCCGGTCGCCGACGCGCGCCTCCCCCGCGGTCCGGCTGTTGAGGATCGGCGGCAGGCTCAGGACGATCCCCTGGTCGTCGCGGATCGTGAGGCACCGTTCGTCCACCCACCCGAGCGACCCGTACCGGGCGGCGTGGGGGTGGTCCCGGAAGAACGCGTCCGCTCCGACCTCGTCGGAACCGTCGAGCGGCACGAAACGCACCCCGCGCGTCGGTTCGAGGGCGTATCGGAACGGCGGGGAGAGCCGCTCGAGCGGATAGATCCCGATGCTCGCCGCCCGCCGCTCGCGCCCCACGGTCGCGTGCAGCAGCTC
The DNA here is from genome assembly GCA_030037855.1 of Thermoplasmata archaeon. Classification (GTDB taxonomy): domain Archaea; phylum Thermoplasmatota; class Thermoplasmata; order Lutacidiplasmatales; family UBA184; genus Lutacidiplasma. Next base: position 6,266 of record JASHPY010000088.1, read on the forward strand.
CTGGAAGCGCACGGCCTCGGCGAGCGTCGCCTCGTCGAGCGTGCGGTCGGTGGGGGCGCGCACGACGACGGCCGAGATCGCCGGCCGGACGGATCGGACCGAGGGGTCGACGTCGATCGCGAGCGACTCCGCCGCGTCCTCCACGACCCGCGCGGGCGGGAGCCCCTTCGCCCGGTCGGTCGCCCCGGCGAGGTAGAGAGCGAGTCCCCCCTCCGTCAGCAGGTCGAGCCGGTCGGGCGTCGCGGAAACGGTCAACGTCGCGCGGTCCTGCGCGTCCAGTTCCGCCTTCGAGACCGAGAGGATCTCCTCGAGCGCGGAGTCCGAGAGCGGACCGCCGAGGAGCTCCCACACCCGGTCCCGCTGGAGGATCGCTTGCGGCATCCGTTATCCCTCCTCGCCGCGGAGGCGCGCGAGGTCGTCCTCGAACAGCTCCCGGATGTCGTTCACGCCGAGCGCGACCATCGCGAGGCGCCCGATGCCGATCCCCCAGGCCGCGACCGGTACCTCGACGCCGAGGGGCCGCAGCACTTCGGGCCGGAGCATCCCTCCCGGGAAGATCTCGATCCAGCCGAGGCGGGGGTGGCGGACGTACCCCTCGATCGACGGTTCGGTGAACGGGAAGTAGCTCGGGCGGATCTTCATCTCGCGGATTCCGATCCCTTCGGCGAGCGCGCGGAACATCCCGACGAGGTCCCGCAGGGTCGTGCCCTCGCCGCCGAGGATCCCCTCGCACTGCGTGAACTCGATGCCGTGGCGTGCGTCGACTTCCTCCCGCCGGAAGTTCCGGTCGAGCGAGAACATCCGGAACGGGGGCCGGGGATGGCGCGCGAGGAATCGGGCGGAGACCGACGTCGTCTGCGACCGGAGGACCGGCCGGGCGGCGATCGCGAGGTCGTAGTGGTCCCCCCACCCCGGGCCGATCGGGGTCGCCTCACCGGGCAACGGTCGGCCCTCGTGCGCGGCGGCGACCCGCGCGAGAAGGTCGGCCGGGGGAAGCTTCCCCGTGATCCCCGCGAGCGACAGCGAGTCGTGGATGGAGCGGGCCGGATGGTCCTGCGGCATGAACAGCACGTCGTCGTTCCAGAACTCGGTCTCGAGCACCGGTCCCTCGGCCTGCTCGAAGCCGAGTCCGACCAGGAGCTCCTCGAACTCCTCGAGCCACGCAGCATACCGGTTCGGCCGAGCTCCCGAGAGGTACGGCACCGGGGCGCGAACGTCGTACGGTCGGAACGACCGATCCTTCCATCCGCCGGACGCGAGCAGGCCGGGCGTCAGGGCCCCGAGCATCTCGGCCCCGTCGGCCGCGAGCGGAAGGCGACGCCCCTCGTCGGAGGGGGCCCACCGTTTGATCGACCGGCGCTCGGTGCGCACGAGCGTCCGACGCTCGAGCGCGCCGACGATCGCCTCGTCGAGCTCCTCCTCACCGTTCGCGACCTGCTTCAGCACGACCTCTTCCGGCAGGAGCGTCGGCGGTGCGCCCGCGGAGGCGCGGAGCCGGAACGGGACCCCGTCCTCGAGCCACCCCCTCCGTCGCAGGATCCCGATCGCCGCCGAGCGTTCCTCCTCGTCGAGGCCCTCGGTCGACGCACCCTCGAGAGTCAGGGTCCCGCCCTGCCGCTCGAGCGCGGCGAGCAGTCGTCGCTCGGGCAGGCCGACCTCGAGCGCCCGCTCGCCGCGCGGGGTCAGTCGGCGGGTCGTCTCGTGCTCCTCTTCGACGACCACGAGATGCTTCGCGCGGAGGCGCTGAAGGCTGCCCCGTAGTTGGTCCAACGGGATCCCGGAGTGGGACGCGAGCTCGTCCTCCTCGATCGGGAGCGCCTCGGTCGCGCGCAAGGCGACCAGCACCGAACGCTCGGGCCCCGAGAGCGAAACCGGGGCCGCCCCGTCCGGTGCACCGTCCGATGCACCGGGCACGGGGCAACGATGGGAGCACGAGATTAAGTCTTTCGGCGAAGCCGACCCGGGGACGCCCGCTCGCGTTACGCCGGAGGCGAGAACGGAGGTTCCGGGCTCGCCGCGGGCGGGGCCGCCACCCCCGGCGGCTCGTCCGGCGCGGGGGAGGACGCGGGAGGGGGCGACGGCGAAGGTCCCGTCGGTTGGGCCGCCGTCGAGGGCGGGACCGCCGGGGACATACGGGCCCGGCGGACCGGCGTCCGCCCCAGGTACGCCCCCGCGGCGATCGCGATCGCCATGATCACCACGAAGAACACGACGTTGCCCGGATACTCCCCGAGGGCAGCGAGCGACGGGGCGAACCCGAGCAGGTTCACGTGGACCGTGGCCGACTCGACGCCATAGTAGCCGCCGCTCGCGACCATGGCGGTCGCGACCGCGCTCGAGCCGAGGTAGCAGAGCGGAACCGAGATCGTCGCGACGATCGCGCCCGTCTGATTCGAGACCGGGGTAACGGTGCCGAACGTCCCCGAGCACGGCCCGCCGATCCCATTCGAGGTGAGCGTGACGACCACCGAAGCCCCGTCGATCGGAGCGCCGCTCGTGTAGTTCACGATCGTCGCCGTGACCGTCACGGCACCCCCCGGCGCGATCACCGTCGGCGTCGCGGCGAGCGTCAGGTTGACGAAGCTCGCGATCAGGTGCTCGTAGAGGTTGACCCCCGACGGGGAGCCCCATCCGGTCGCAGTGTCCCAGCCCGGACCCGCCGAGCCGAGGCAGTTCCCACCGGACGTCACGTCGTGGAACGGGGGGTCGATCGAGGCGTTGTCCGCGCCGAGCGCGTAAAGCTCGGGCGTGAGGAAGCCGAAGTTCGCGCCGCGAAGCGCATCCATCTCGGTGACCAGGCCGGCCCAGAGCGGGGTCGCGAAGCTGGTCCCGCCGCCCGCCGCGTCCTGCCCGTCGAAGTACAGGAAATTGTACCCCGCCGTCGCGGCGACGTCCGGCATGCCCCGGTGCCCGTTCGCCTCGATCGGACCGGCCGCACTGCCGACCTCCTGCCAGCTCGGGGCCGCGAACTGGGTGGAGAACCCGCCGCCGCTCTGGCTCCAGGCGGACTCGGTAAAGCCGCTGATCGCCCCGAGGACGCTGCGGTCGAGCGTCACCGAGGTCCCGCCGACCGCGACGACCTGCGGGGAGGCCGCGGGATACTCCGGGCCGGCCCCGCCCTGGCAGTTCGACTCCGAGTCGCCGCCGAGGTCGCCGGTCGCGGCGAACACCGTGATGTTCTCGCGCGCGGCCGCCGCGAAGTCCGTCTCGAACGCGCTCGTCAGCCCCGGGTCCTGCCCGTCCGCCGAGCCGAACGACATCGAGATCGTGGCGACATTCGGGACGGCCGACTCGTCCACGGCGGTGTTCAGCGCGTCGATCATCGACGCGTCGGTCGGTGAATAGTCGTTCGACGCGGGCCCCATCGGTGCGTACACGGCGTCGAGCGTCGCCCCCGGAGCCATCGAGCCGGACCACTCGAGGTCGAGCGTGAGCTCCCGGGAGCCGTTGCTCGGATCGTTGGCGGCGTTCGACGAGGGCGCGGGCGCCCCGTCGATCGGGTACGGCACCACCTGCGGTTGCGGGAGGGTCGACGGGTAATCCTGAGAGTAGAACGTCTGGATGTCGCTGGGGTCGTAGCCCAGCCCCCAGAGCAGCAGGACGATCCCCTTACCGGTGGCGTAGGTCGGCGATGCGGTGAGGTTGTAGAGCCCCGAGACGTCGTAGATGCCGCGCGCGATCGCCGGCGTGATGAGGTCGGTCGGACTCTGCGCGGGATCCTCCGCCGGGGTCGTCGGGAGCTCGGGCAGCGCGAACGAATCGAAGCCGGTCGAGAGCCCCGCGACCGCCGAGACCTCCGCCTCGAGACCGCTCGGAAGCGTCGGGGCGACCGCGGGGAAGGTGACGGGCCGCCCCTCGTAATCGCCCGAAACCAGCGACGTCGAGAACGCGCGATCGACCGCCGCGACGGGTCCTTCGAGGCTCAGCGAGAGCCGGTCCGGCCAGGCGTGGGAGATGACGAGTCCCTCGGACTCGAAGTACTGCTCCGCGGCGAGATACTGCGACGGAGAAAGGCCGAACTCGTCGGCGATCGCCGAGGTCGACATCGGGGCCGTGCCCGGGCTCGGCGGCTCGAAGAACGCGGAGGTCGTCGGGGAGAACGTAAGCTCGAGCTCTTCGACCCCACCCGCCGCGACCGGGTCGCTGACCTCGCTGAGGTCCGAGGGGGAGTATCCCGCACGGGTCGCGAAGCTCGCCGGGTCCACCGAAGCGACCGCGGCACTCACCGCGAGCGGGGCGCCGACACGCCCGCTTCCGGTCGACCCGGCGGCGGCTCCGGGCAGCGCCATCGCGAGCGCGACCACGAGGCACAGCACCGCCGCGGGAGACACCGAGCGATGGCTCCGCGGCCATCCACGGCGCGGCCGCATGCCCACTTTAGGCCGGCTCACCACGGAAATACTCTCCGCTGGGGCCCGGGCGCGGTCAGGTGCGGATCGGTTTCGTGTAGCCGACCGGAAGGTGGAACGTCCCCTCGCCCCCGAACGGTTCCGGCCGCGGGGTCGCGCTCTCCCCCCGCTTCGCCGAGAGGTACGCATCGATCGCTTCGGCCGCCTCCGTCGCGGACCCCATGGCGTAGACGACCGAGCGCCCGCCGGCCGAGAAGATGCCGGGCACACCGGTCGCGAACCCCGTCCCCTTGCCCTCGGGCCACCCCTGGCTCGTGATCTTGAGGTCGAGCTCGGGACCGAAACCCCGGAGGTCCGCCTTCTGGCCCACG
>JASHPY010000089.1 GCA_030037855.1 Thermoplasmata archaeon
TTCAACTGGGCGGGCCGGAACTCGCTCTTCCCGCTCCACTGGGGCCTCGCCTGTTGCGCGATCGAGTTCGCGGCCGCGTTCGGGGCGCGCTGGGACGCGGAGCGGTTCGGGGTCGTCCCGCGCTCTTCCCCCCGGCAGTGCGACCTCATGATCGTGAACGGGACCGTGACCTGGAAGGTCGCGCACAAGCTGATCACCCTCTACGAGCAGATGCCCGAGCCGAAGTGGGTCATCGCGATGGGCAACTGCGCGACCGGCGGCGGGCCGTTCCGGACCGCGTACTCGGTCGTGCCCGGCGTGGACAAGCTCGTGCCCGTCGACGTCTACATCGCCGGTTGCCCGCCGCGGCCCGAGGCGATGCTCGATGGGATCCTGAAGCTCGAAGAGCTCATCCGGGAGCGCAAGGAGTAGGCGGCGCGCGGCCGACCGGATCCCGAAGGAGTGCACCGTGGAGCCGAACGACATCGCCCGACAGCTCGCCCCGAAGCTGGGGGCCGGGCTCGTGGCGGTCGAGCCGCTGCCCGGTACCGCCGGACGCATCCGATTCCGCCCGGAGGCGGCGCTCGAGCTGTTCCGCGCCGTCCGGGACGAGCTAAACTTCGGCCACCTCTCCACGGTGGGCGCGATCGACTGGGTCGACCATCGCGAGGTGTTCTATGTCGTGTGGTCCGATGACGCGAAGCAGTACCTCTTCCTGTCGACCGACGTCCCGGCCGACAAGCCGCACGTCGAGTCGGCCTCCTCGATCTGGCCGAGCGCCAACTGGCACGAGCGCGAGGCGTGGGAGATGGTCGGCGTCACCTTCGACCACCACCCGGACCTCCGTCATTTGCTGATGCCGGACGGCTACGCCTTCCATCCGCTCCTCCGCTCGTTCAAGCTCCACGAACCCGAGGAGCTCGAGGTGAAGACGCGCCGTGTCTGAGATGTGGATCAACATGGGGCCGCAGCACCCCATGACGCACGGCCTCTGGAACCTTCGCGTGAAGATCGACGGGGAGATGATCCTGGACGTCGACCCCGAGATGGGCTACCTCCACCGCGGGATCGAGAAGATCAGCGAGGACCGGCACTACAACGAGGTCATCACCCTGATGGACCGGTGCTGCTACGTCGCCGGGTTCGCCTGGGAGCACCTCTACATCCTGTCGGCCGAGGAGGCGCTCGGCGTCCACCCCCCGGAACGGGCGGAGTACCTGCGCGTGCTCTGCGAGGAGTTCCAGCGGATCGGTTCGCACCTGATGTGGTACGCCGCGTTCGTCCAGGATCTCGGGCTGATGAGCCCGTTCCTCTACGGGATGCGCGACCGCGACCTCGTTCTCGACCTCTTCCAGAGCTACACCGGCGCCCGGATGACCTACGAGTACATGCGGGTCGGCGGCGTGCGCAACGACCTCCCTCCGGGCTTCAGCGACCAGGCGCGCAAGGTGCTCGACTGGCTCGACGCGCGGTTCCCCGAGTACGACCAGCTCTGCCTCGGCTCGACGATCTTCCGGCGGCGGTGCGACGACCTCGGGGTGCTCAAGGCCCGCGACTGCGTCGCGCACGGCGTCACCGGTCCGATGCTCCGTTCCGCGGGGATGAAGCGCGACCTCCGCAAGGACCGGCCGTACTCGGCGTACGACCGCCTCGAGTTCGACGTCGCGGTCGCCGAAGCCGCCGACGTCACCGCGCGCTACCTCGTCCGGATGGAGGAGATGCGCCAGTCGGTCCGGATCCTCCGCCAGGTCGTCGACTGGCTCGACCACCATCCGGGGCCGGTGCTCGCGGACCACCTGCCCCGCTGGCTCGGGGCTCCCTACGCTCCGATCGGCAACGAGGGGTACCTCCTGAAGCGCAACTACCCGAAGGGGGTCGGTCTCTCGGCGATCGAGGAGCCCCACGGGGAGGCCCTCGCCTACGTCGTCAACGACGGGGGCGAGCACCCGTACCGCGTGAAGTTCCGATCACCGGTGTTCGCGAACATCAGCGCCTCGCGGCAGTACCTGGTGGGCTACCACGTCGCCGACATCCCGCCGATCATGGGCAGCGTCGACGTCTGCGTCGGGGAGGTCGACCGATAGGGCCCGATGTCCGGCGCGACGCTCTACTCCGTCTCCTACGCGCTCTCGAGCGCGCTCCTCGACGGGCTCGGTTCGATCCTGCCGGGCCCGGCCCGCGCGGTCGTGACCAACCCGAACGTGCTCGTCGGCCTGGCGGTCCTGATCTTCGCGGTCATCCTCCTCGCCGCGAGCATGCTCAACACGATCCTGTTGATCTGGTGGGAGCGCAAGCTCCTCGGCCGGTTCATGGATCGGCGCGGGGCGATGCACGTCGGCTTCGCCGGACTGCTCCAGAACTTCGCGGACGGCTTGAAGCTGTTCCGGAAGAACACGTTCCAGCCGACCGAGGCGGATGCGCTCGGGTTCTACGGGGGTCCGCTCGCCTACATGGTCACGAGCATGATCCTGTTCGGGGTCCTCCCGATCTCCTCCGGATGGAACTCGGGGGTGCTGCCGCTCACCCTCCTGCTCGCGCTGGCGATCTTCTCGTTCGCGCCGTTGTTCATCTTCGTCAGCGCCTGGTCGAGCAACAACAAGTACTCGCTGATGGGCGGGATGCGCTCCGCCGCGCAGATGATCGCGTACGAGGTGCCGATCCTCCTCGCGGTCGTCGCGGTCGTGATCGTCTCGGGGAGCTTCGACCTGACGACGATCGTCTACGAGCAGCAGAACTACTGGTTCTGGGGCCCGCTCGTCGTCGCGCTGATCGTCTTCGTCGCCGGGATGCTCGCCGAGATGGAACGGATCCCGTTCGACCTTCCCGAGGCGGAGGCCGAGCTTGTCGAGGGCTGGAACACCGAGTACGGCGGGATGCTGTTCGCCTTCTTCATGCTCGCCGACTACCTCCGCGCCCTCGTCGGCAGCATCCTGGTCGTGCTGCTCTTCCTCGGCGGCTGGACCCTTCCGACCTGGGTACCGAGCGCCCTCACGTCGTTCCCGCTCGCCGGGATCTTCTGGTTCATGATCAAGACCTACACCGTCTTCGGCCTCTTCGTTTGGGTCCGGGCGTCGCTCCCGCGGGTCCGCACCGATCAGCTCCTGCGCGTCGGCTGGAACCGGATGATCCCGCTCAGCCTGCTCTCGATCTTCCTCGCCGCGGTCCTCGTCACGGTGAAGTGCCTGCCCGTCTTCGGCTGCCTCCCCAGCATGGGGGTCTAGGGGAGGGGGGACCATGGCGACGCCGGCGACCGCGAAGGAGAAGCCGAGCGACAACCCGATCCTGTTCGTCGCCCGGCCGATGGCGACGGCGGCCCGGCAGTTCGCGAAGAGCCTCGTGTGCCCGTCGACGATCGTCTATCCGTTCGAGCGCCTCGAGGACCCGCGCTTCCGCGACCGCGTCGCGGTCGCGTCGGGGAAGCCGATCGGCGTCGGTCACGTCTGGGACAACTACCGCGGGGTCCACGCGCTGAACGTCGCGACGTGCATCAGCTGCAACCTCTGCGCGTTCTCCTGCCCGGACCTCTGCATCGAGATGGTCACGGTCCCCGGCGGGGACCCGAAGCACCCGAAGAAGTGCCCCGAGATCGACTACGGGAAGTGCTCGTACTGCGGGTTCTGCTCGGACGCGTGCCCCGAGGGCTGCCTGACGATGACGACCCGCTACGAGCTCTCGAC
>JASHPY010000090.1 GCA_030037855.1 Thermoplasmata archaeon
TGCCGTCCTCACGGTCGGAGGCAGCAGCGTCGGCGCGCGCGACCTGGTGCCGCGGGCGGTCGCGTCGCTCTCGGGGGTCCGGACGATCGCCGAGGGAATCTGGCTCCGTCCGGGTTCCTCGACCGGTATCGCGGTGGTTCGGGGCCGGCCGATCTTCCTCCTCTCGGGTCCTCCCGTCGCGGCCTTCGCCGGCTACCTCGCGCTCGTGGAGCCGTTCCTCGGCCGATGGGGAGGGACTCGTCCCCGCGCCCGCTCGACCGTCCGCGCGCGGCTCGCCTCGGCCCGCCCGCACGACCGGCGGTTCAACGAGCTCGTCCGAGTACGCCTCCGGGCACGCCGGTCGGAGACCTGGGCACGTCCGGTCGCGAGCCGGGGCTCTTCGCACCTCTCTTCGCTGAGCGCTTCGGACGGTCTCGCGGTCCTCGCGCGAGGTCGCGGCGCCTACCGCCGGGGGGACGTCGTGACCGTCTGGACCCTATGAGCCGTCTTCCGACTCTCTCTCGCCTACCGTCCCGAACTTGCTGAGCGCGGCCAGCAAGACGCGCAGCCCGCGGTTCGTCTCGGGTTCACCGAGCTGGCGCATGACCGCGAACCCGCCGAGCCGCGGCCCCGCGGGCTCGACCGCCGCCGCCCGCTCGACCGCCTCCGTCACTTCGGTGAGGATCCGATCGAGGCGCTCCGGATCCACGCGGTCGAGCGTCTCCAGCACGCGGCGAAGGTTCTGCACCGCGCGGAGGTTCCGGGGTCGCGAGAGCCAGTCGGCGGCGAACCGGAGGATCTCCTCGTTCGAGCGCAGGAAGTCGGTCATCGTCCGCAAAAGTCCCTGCTCGTCGAGCACGCGCAACAGCTCGAGGAAGTTCGCGACCGCCTCCTTCGACCCCTGGACCTCCTCGGCGAGCAGTTCCGGGGGCGTCGGGGTCGCGGGCGCGGCCACCTCGTGGATCGGCTCCGCCACCGCGTTCACCCCCCGAGCGGCCGGTAGTCCGGCCGCGCCCATTTCTGTTCCACGAGCACGCCGCGCTGCGGGACCCGCGTGGCGAACCGCGGGTTCGTGCGGGGGAGGGGAGGCTCGGGTTCCGCCCCCGAGCCCGTCGCGACCTTCTCGATCTTCACGGCGAGCTCCTTGTACGCCGGCGTCTGCGTCGGCGGGTCGCGTCGATCCCCGGTCAGCTGGTTCACGGTCCGGCGCTCGGCGTCGTGCAACGAGAGGAAGAGCGTCTTCCCCTCGACCCGCTTCGTGACGAGCGCGTTCACGCGGAGTGAGCCGGTCCGCGAGGTCACCCGCACGAGGTCGCCGTTCTCGATCCCGCGTTCGGCCGCGAGCTCGGGGGAGATCTCGAGGAAGATCTCGGGGACCTTCTGCTCGATCCCCTCGCTCAGCGCGGTCAGGTTCCCCCAGTGGAAGTGCTCGAGCATCCGGCCGTTGTCGAGCGAGAGGTCGTACTCCGCGTCCGGCCGCTCGGGCTCGGTCCACGCGGTGGGGAAGAAGTGGGCGCGGCCGTCGGGGAACGCGAAGCGGTCCCGGTAGAGGTACGGAGTATCTTCCCCGCTCGCCGCGACCGGCCAGAAGAGGCTTCGGAAACCCTCGAGTCGCTCCCAGGTCGCGCCGGCGAACGCCGGGGTGAGCGCGGCGACCTCCTCGAGGACCTCCCGGGGGCCCGCGTAGTTCCAGTCGGCGCCCATCGCCCGGGCGATCCGCTGAACGACCTCGAAGTCCGTCTTCGTTCCGGCGAGCGGGGGCATCGCGACGTTCAGCCGCTGGAGCCGCCGTTCGCTCGAGACGAAGGTCCCTTCCTTCTCGAGGCTGGCCGCGACCGGGAGGATCACGTCCGCGAACTCCGCGGTCCGGGTGAGGAACAGCTCCTGGACGACCAGGAAGTCGAGCGTGCGGAACGCCTCGGCGACCTTCGCCTGGTTCGCGTCGGCGAGCAGCTTGTCCTCGCCGATGATGTACATCGCGTGAAGGCGGCCGTCGAGGGCGGCGTCCGTCATCTCCGTGCTCGTGAGGCCCTTCTTCTTCGGGAGCGTGACGTTCCAGCCCCGCTCGAACCGGCGCACGACCTCGGGGTCATCCCATCGCTGGTAGCCGGGCAGGAACGTCGGCAGCGCCCCGAAGTCGCTGACCCCCTGTACGTTGCAGTGACCGCGGAGCGGGTAGCCGCCGGTCGCGGGCTTGCCGAAGTTCCCGGTGAGGAGCAGGAGGTTGCAGAGGGCCGTGCACGTGTCGCTCCCCGCGCCGTGCTGGGTGATCCCCATCGCCCAGAGGATGCACATCGTTCGGGCGGCGTGAACCATCTCGGCGAGGCGGACGAGGGTCGCGCGCGGGACGCCGCTCACGCGTTCCGCGAATTCGAGGGTGAACGGCTCGAGGCTCTGCACGTACGCATCGAAGTTCGACGTGCGGTCCTCGATGAACGTCCGGTCCTGCCAGCCGTGGTCGAGGACGTACTTCGCGACGGCGTTCGCGATCGCGAGGTCCGCCCCGGGCGCGGTCTTGACGAACAGGTCGGCCCGCTCGGCCATCTCGTGCCGCCGGACGTCGAGCACGATGACCTTCTGACCGCGGGTCTTCTGCGCGCGCTTGATCTTCGACGCGAGGACCGGGTGCGCCTCGGCCGTGTTCGTGCCGCAGAGGACAACGAGGTCGGACGCCGCGATCTCCTCGAAGTTCCCGGAGTCGGCGCCGACGCCGACTGTGCGGATCAGTCCCATGCTCGCGGGGGCCTGGCAGTAGCGAGCGCAGTTGTCGATGTTGTGCGTGCCGATCACCTGGCGCGCGAGCTTCTGGGTGAGGTAGGCCTCCTCGTCCGTGCCGGTGCAGGTGGCGATCACCCCGATCGAGTCGGGACCGTGTCGCTCCTTGACCTCGCGAAGCCGTTGGGCCACGTACTCGATCGCCTCGTCCCAGCCGACCGGCACGAACGTGCCGTTCCGGCGCACGAGCGGCGACGTGAGCCGTTCGGGGCTGTTGACGAACGACCAGCCGAACTTCCCCTTCACGCACGTGGCGAGGCCGTTGGCGGGGGACTCCTCCCGCGGCATCACCTTCAGGATCTTCCGGCCCCGGGTCCAGACGTCGAAGGCGCATCCCACCCCGCAGAACGTGCAGACGGTCTTCGTTCGGGTGATCGACGCCTGTCGGGCCTTCGCCTCGAGCTCGCTGATCGCCCAGAGCTCCTCCGTCGGGATGAGCGTCTGGCTGAGCTGGACCAGCTTCTCCTTCGTCGGCGCCGAGATCCGCGAGAAGTGGCTCGCCTCGCCGACGATCGACTTCTCGAGCAGCGCGTCGACCGGGCAGACCGTCGAGCACGTCCCGCACGAGACGCACGAGGAGTGGTTCGCGTCCTTCCCGTGGTCGAAGACGACGCGGGGCGGGTTCAGCGACCAGTCGATCGAGAGGACCTCGTTGACGACCAGGTCCTGGCACGCCTCCACGCAGCGACCGCAGAGGATGCACTGGTTCGGATTGTACTGGAAGAACGGGTTCGATGCGTCGACCGGGTAGGGTTTCGGACGGAAGTCGTGCCGCTGGATGCCCATGCCGAGCGCGGTGTTGTGGAGGACGCAGTCGCCGTTGTTCTTGTCGCAGACCGTGCAGTAGAGATTGTGGTTGAGGAGGAGCTGGCCCATCCGGTCGAGGCGGGCCGCCGCGATCCCCGCCGACGACGCGTCGACGTGCATGCCGTCGATCGTCGCGGTCGCGCAGGCGCGCACCTGCCGCCCGTCGACGGCGACGAGGCAGGTGTCGCACGTCTGGAGCGGCCCGAGCTTCGCCTGGTAGCAGACGTGCGGATGGGAGATTCCGTTGCGGAGGAGGGCGTCTAGGATCGTGTCGCCCGGGCTCGCGGTCAGCGGTTTCCCGTCCACGTAGATGGTGGACACGGGTCCACCTCCCCAATCACGGTCGGCTCGCGAACGCCGTATCGTATTTACTCTTGGCGCGAGCGACGCTCTCCGAGAAGCCGCACGACCCCGGTGAGCCCGCGCGCCCTGCGCGGCCGGTCGGAGGCGACGACGTCGCCCTAAAGTCCCTCACGCCCTCGCGGGGACGGTCGGATCGTGTACCGCAAGCTGCGACTCTGCTCGAACAACGGGGGATACGAAGCGATCCCGGACCCGCCGCTCCGACTCGATCTCGGGCACGCGCGTCATGTGCTCGAGGAGGCGGGGGTCGCCGTGGTCGACGCGAGGGTGATGCTCGTCGCCGCGACGGACCCCGAGGTCACGATCAGCCGTTCGGGTCGCCTCCTGTTCAAGACCCGCGACCCGGCGGCCGCCGAGCGCGTGCTCCAGCAGCTTCGCCGCTGGCTCGACCTTCCCGGCACGGAGGTCGACGAGATGGTGCCCCGACGCGGCGGCATAACCTAAATTCCGCCGCCGGCCTCGTTCGCTGGGAGTGGGACGATGCGCGAAGCCTGGGTGGTCGGAGCCGCTTCGAATCGGTTCGGCAAGATGCCCGAGACCGGCCGGGAAGCGGCGACGCGGGTCTCGCTCGAGGCGATCCGCCAATCGGGCCTCGAGCCCAAGGACATCGGCTACACGTTCGTGTCGAACTGCTTCGGCCTCACGGAAAAGCAGGGGCACGTCGGTCCGCTCATCAACGGGGGCCTCGGCATCCCGGACGTTCCGTCCTGTACGATCGAGTCGGCCTGCTCGTCGTCGAGCGCGGGCCTCCACGAGGCGTTCGTCCACGTGGCGGGGGGGTTCACGGACGCCGCGCTCGTGGTCGGCGTCGAGAAGCTCTCCCACCTCGACACGCTCTCCGCGACCAGCTACTTCGCCGAAGCGGCCGACTACGCGTTCGAGACCAAGAACGGGGCGACGTTCCCCGGGCTCTACGCGACGCTGGCGAGCGCCTACCAAGCGCGGTTTCCGATGAAGCCCGAGGTGCTCGGGTCGGTCGCGATCAAGAACCACGCGAACGCCGCGCGGAACCCCCACGCCCAGTTCCAGAAGGAGATCACGATGGAGACGTACCTCAACTCCCCGATGATCGCCTCCCCGCTCCGGCTCTTCGACTGCTGTCCGTTCTCGGACGGGGCCGCGGCGGTCGTCGTCGCGGCGAAGGAGTTCGTGAAGAAGCCCGTGACCGAGCCGCTCGTCATCCGGGCGTCGGCCCGCGCCGGTTCGATCACCGAGATGCAGGACCGTCCCGATCTCCTGGGGCTGCCCGCGACCCGCACCGCCGCTGCGAAGGCGTTCCGCCAGGCCGGTCTCGCGCCCGGCCAGATCGACTTCCTCGAGGTCCACGACTGTTTCACGATCGCGGAGATCCTCGCGATCGAGGACCTCGGGTTCCGCCCTCGGGGGACCGCGGGGCAGTCGGAGGTCGACGGGGAGACCGCCCGCGACGGAAAGCTACCGGTGAATCCCTCGGGCGGCCTGAAGGCGAAGGGGCACCCGGTGAGCGCGACCGGCGCGAGCCAGGTCGTCGAGATCTTCGAGCAGTTCAACGGGCTCGCGAAGGGACGCGAGGTCGCCCGGACGGAGACCGCGCTCGCCCACAACGTCGGCGCGACCGGCGGGTCGTGCTCCGTGCACATCTTCTCGCGACGGTAGGAGGGGAACGCCGCGTCCGAGCCGCTGCCCGCCGCCCCGCATACGATCCAGGAGTACGTCCGCGGCTACGAGGAAGAGCATCGCCTGCGCGGCTTCCGTTGCCCGAACTGCGGCCTCGTGACCGCGACCTGGGCGCTCGCCTGCCCCCGCTGCGGACGCGCGGACCTCGAGGAGACCGCCCTCTCGGAGCGCGGCGCGGTCGCCGCGTTCACGGTGCTGAGCGTCCCCGGGGACGAGTTCCTGAACGACGCACCGTACGCCTACGTCGTCGTGGAGCTCGACGGCGGCGGGCGCGTGACCGGTTGGATGCCCTCGGTCCGTTCGGAACGCGACATCGCGATCGGCGCCCGCGTTCGGTTCGTCCCGGGCTACAAGCCCGGCGTGCAGTTCGCGAAGGAGTCGGAGGGTGCCCCGCCCGGGTGAGCCGAGATGGACGGCCCTTCTCCCGAGATCGACCGCGTTTGGCTGAAGAAGTACCCTCCCGACGTCCCGCCCACGGTCGAGATCCCGAACGTCCTCCTGACGGAGCTCATCGAGTCGAGCGTCGAGAAGTGGGGGGACCACACCGCCCTCGTGTACTACGGCGCGACGTGGAGCTACCGGCGGTTCTGGAGCGAGAGCGAGCGCCTCGCGGCGGCGCTCCGCCGGGACGGGGTCGGTCCGGGGGACCGCGTCGCGGTCTACCTGCCGAACTGCCCGCTCTACCCGATCGCCGTCTTCGCGATCCTTCGTCTCGGCGCGATCGTCGTCCAGGTCTCCCCGCTCTACCTCGGGCAGGACCTGACCCGCCTACTGAGGGACTCGGGGTCGAAGGCGATCGTCACCCTCGAGATCCTCTACCCGAACCTCGCCAAGGTGCGCGGTGACTATCCGATCCCGGTCGCGATCGTCGCGCGCCTGCGCGAGTTCTACCCATGGTTCAAGCGCCCGTTCGTCAACTCGGTCCTCCGGAAGCGCGGGCTCCCCACCGGTCTCCCGAACGAAGCCTGGGTCCAGCCGTACTCGGTCGCGCGCCGGACGCAGGGATCGGTCGACCTCTACCGGGCCGACCCGGCGCGCACGGTCGCGGTCTATCAGTATACGGGCGGCACCACGGGCATCCCGAAGGCGGCGATGCTGACCCACCGGAACCTCGTCGCGAACGTGACGCAGGCGAACGCGTGGAACACGACGCGCGTCTCGGGCTCCGAGGTGATCCTCGCCGCGATCCCGTTCTTCCACATCTACGGGCTCACGGTCGCGCTCCTGCTCGGGCTCGCCGACGGGGCCGAGATCGTGATCCAGACCCGCCCCGACGTCCCCGAGATCCTCCAGCTGATCGACCGGTACCAGCCGACACAGTTCCCCGGCGTGCCGGCGCTCTACAACGGCTTCAACCAGCAGCCGGATATCGCCCGTCACCGGATCCGCTCGATCAAGTACTGCCTGTCGGGCTCCGCGCCGCTGCCGCTCGAGGTCGCCCGGCGCTTCGAGGAGCTGACCGGCGGCCGCGTCGTCGAGGCGTACGGGCTGAGCGAGACCTCGCCCGGCACCCACGCGAATCCGCTGACGGGGGAGCGGCGCCCGGGCTCGATCGGGCTTCCGCTTCCCAGCACCGATCAGCGGCTGGTCGACCTCGAGACCGGCACGCGGGGGCTCGGTTCCGGTGAGGTCGGGGAGCTGTCGGTCCGCGGACCCCAGGTGATGCTCGGATACTTCGGCCACCCCGAGGAGACCGCGGCGGTGCTGAAGGACGGATGGTTCCGCACGGGCGACATCGCGCGGATCGACGCGGACGGCTATGCCTACATCGTCGACCGGAAGAAGGACATGGTGAACGTCGGCGGGATGAAGGTGTATCCCCGGGAGGTCGAGGAGGTCCTCTTCCAGCATCCGGCCGTCGCGGACGTCGCGGCGGTCGGGGTGCCCGACCCGGACCACGGGGAAGCGATCCGCGCGTTCGTCGTGCGGAAGCCCGGCACGTCGGTCACCGAGGCGGAGTTGATCGGGTTCGTGCGGGACCGGATCGCGCACTACAAGGCCCCGCGCTCGATCGAGTTCCGGGACGCCATCCCCCGGAGCGGCGTGCAGAAGGTCCTGCGACGGGTGCTGCGGGAGGAGTCGGCGGCTCCGAAGCCTCCGGCGCCGCCCTAGAGACCGCGGAACAACAGGTCCCGCGCCACGACCAGACGCTG
>JASHPY010000091.1 GCA_030037855.1 Thermoplasmata archaeon
CGGGCCCGACCCCCACGGCCCCGTCGCTGCCCCAGAACCGGCTCGAGTCGCAGTTCGAGATGCGGCTCCTCGACACCGACCTCGAAACGGCGCGCCTCGCGCATCCGGACGCTCCCGCGACCCTCGCCGCCGTCGATCTCCAGTCGAAGGCGAGGATCGCGTTCGACGCGGGCCAGTACACCGAGGCGTTCCGCCTCGCCCTCAAGGGGCGCCGGGGGCTCGGGGGCGGGGTCGAGACCGTCGCCCCGACGCCGGGAAGCCGTCCCCGCGAGTCCTCTCCCGTCCCCGTCGACCTCGAACAGGAGGCGGAGAGCGCCGCGAGCGCGTCTCGCTGCCCGGACTGCGGCTACCCGACTCGAAGCGACGACGTCTTTTGCCGCGGCTGCGGAGCGCCGCGGACCCCCGCGACTTGCCCCGCGTGCGGGGTCCCTCGCGCACCGGCCGACACGTTCTGCGGTAAGTGCGGGAAGCAGTTCGCCTAGAGCTACCGGGTCACCGGTCTGAGCTGAATGGAGGACACCCGCGGCCCGACGCGCCAGGACCTGGCGACGACCCTCCGAGGGAATCCCTAGAGCTCAGGGGCGTTCGATTGGATCTGGGGGCCGCTTCCGGTGGGATCGAGCGTCAAGGTGTCGTTCGAACCGAGCGTGGAGCTCGACCCCACCACGACGAGCGACTCGCCGCTGACGATCGGCACGTTCGACGCGGCCCAGCCCGTCACACCGTTGACCGACCCGTAGCTATCGAGCCAGGCACCGTCGGGAGACTCTAGCACCGCGTACCACCCCCCGGAAGGGATCGGGCACGACGTCGCTAGCGGGGACCAGGAAGAACAGAGGTCAGCGGAGGCGGGGATGCTCCCCCCGTCGGGACTGTCCACCGCCGGGCGGACCATCCACGCCGCCAGACCCTGGACACTGGGAACGTCGCTCTCGTTGCCGTACAACCCGTGGTAGCTGCCGCTCACGTTCAGATACCCTCGATAGGTCGACCCCCCGCCGACGGGCGAGACATGGGTAGCACCGAGGGTAACGTTGTACTCCGAGAGCGTGCAGATCGACCCGGTGGCCACGACTCCTCCCACTTCGGGGGTGCCGTTGCCGGGCGCCACCCCCGCCTGCCACGCGACTATCGGGGATGACGGCGGACCGACTCCGGCTTGATCGCAATCGTAGTACGTCACGCTCCACCCGTCGCCGTAGCCGATAGAAAAGCCACCCCAGCCGTCGGTCGATAGGACCGGCCAGCCGTCGCCCCAGAGAACGGCGTACCGTCCCAGCTGCGAACCGGTTGCGGTGATGGCCTCGTACGCCAGGGGCGCGGCGACGCTCGAGGATAAGCTCGGCTCGGCTTCCGGAACCTCGCTCGTCAACTGGCTGAGTCCTAGCCCCTGGATGCAAGGGTCGGTCGTCGTGAGCGGAGCAGTCACGCGTACGGCGCCCGCCACGTACACTCCCACGGCATAGGTCACCGGACCGGATCCGGAGCCGTTCTCGAGCAGGAACTGCCAGAACGGAGCGTAGCCGTCCGTGAGATTACCCGGGTCGACGGGAAGGCCGGAGACGTTCCAGAGGCTGGGGAACGGGAGCGACTCGCATCCCCACATCGCCGCGAGATCCGACTCGAACGTCTCGTTGAGGCTCAAAATCTCGGGCGTGAACGCACTCTCGGAGGCGATGCCGACCACGGAAAACACGGTCCAATTCAGCGGAGTGGACTCCGCTAGGGCCGTCTCGACGGACTGGAGGGCGGTGGACGAGGTCGCCTCGACCGAGCTCGCGGTGGAGCCTCCCCGCCCGCCGGGTCGCACGATCACCAGCGCGACCGCGACCCCTGCCACGGCGATGACCACCGCGAGAGTCACGGCTGCCGCCGCCCGCCGCGAAGGACTGCGCTTCGGCCCCACCGTCCCGGCGCCTCCGTGCGCCGTAAGGAGCTCCGCGCCGCTTAACGCCTTGTCGATCTCGGCGGGAGTTCGTTTCAAGGATTCCGAGCTCCGGCTAGGAGCCCCCGGGTTCCCGAGAGGGGGTCGGGGCGGGCTCCCGCGAGCCCGCGGAGATCCAGTCGTCGAGCCGTCGCTGGGTCCGCGCTTCGTGGAGCACCGCGCTCGCCGCGAGCCAGCGCTCGAGCGGGATCGCGAACGAGGAGGAGATGACCCCCGATAGCTCCGCGAGCGTCGACAGGCGCTCGGGGGGACGGGCGAGCGCGGCGCGCACGTACTCCCGGACGTTCCAGACCCCGAGCGGGAGGATCTCCCCTGGGTGGACCTCTCGGAGTACGACCACGCCGGCCTGACGGCCCGCCGCCAGAAGCGCTTCGCTGGTCGCGAGCCGGGCGGCGTAGTAACAGCCCCCGATGGACGCGTACGTGGTCCGCCCGTAGTGCCCCTCGTGGTCCCCCATGATCACGAGGTTCGTCGTGCTCGGGTTCCAGAGGGTGTTCGGGTACCAGGTCTCGATCGACTCGTACCGGTACGCGCCGGGCAGGAAGACGATCACCCATCGGTTGTCGAGGGCCGTCAGTCGGTGGACCCGGATCTCCGAGAGCTCGGGGAGGTAGCGGACCTTCTCCAGGTTCTGCTT
>JASHPY010000092.1 GCA_030037855.1 Thermoplasmata archaeon
CCCGTCCGAACGAGTCGCCGGGCGGAGTCGGCAGCACCGGGAGCGACACGGGCGGCGCCGGCCGGCCGGCTTCGGCGGGAGACCCTCCGGCGATCGCGGGCACGATCGACACCACGTCGCCGTCCTTCACCGGGGTCGCGTCCCGCTGGAGGGAGCGCACGTCCTCGTCATTGAGGTAGATCGAGACGAAGCTGCGCAGCGCCCCGTCGTTCGCGTAGAGATGCCGCTTGAGGCCCGGGTAGGCGTCGCTGACCCCGCGCACGAGCGCCCCGACGGTCTCTCCGCTGGAGGCGACCTCCGCCTGCCCGTCGGCGAACGGACGGAGCGGGGTGGGGATCTTCACGGTCGCTCGGGCCATCCACCTCACCGGACCCCGAGGGCACTTACCTTCTCGGGTCCCCCCGCGCCGTCGGGGACGAGCAAGAGCGGCACCTCGCGGAACGTTCCGTCGGACTCTCCGAGCTCGAACGCGCCGATCGCCGGCGTATCGGTCGCCGTCACCCCGACCACGACGTACGTGTACCACGGCCAGGCGTGCTCCTGGTCGAACCCCGACGGGCGGGCGGGATGGTCCGGGTGCGAGTGGTAGAACCCGGCGACGAGCCGGTCGGTCCCCTCGACCGAGCGCTCGGCCAAGCGGAGGTCGTCGGGTCGGATCACGAACCGTCGGCGCCGCTCGCCGTCGAACTCGTTCGCCGCTCGTTGGACCGCGACCACCGTCCGCGGAGCGTCGGGGTCGGGTGGGTCGGCGGTCGCGAAGAGGATGCCGCAGCACTCGTCCGGGTACGCTTCCCGGGCGTGGCGACGGATCTCGCGGACGAGCGGCTCGGGGAGGAGGACCGGCCTCACGGTCCCCTCCCGTCGCCGAACCGGGCAGCGCCATCGGGTAGGACGGTCACGACCACCGCGCCGGGTCGCTCCCGGCCGACCTCGAGCGCGGCGACCACGGCTCCTCCCGACGAGACGCCGACCGCGAGCCCTTCCTCGGCCGCGAGTCGGCGCTGCATCGCTTCGGCGACCTCGGTCTCGACCCGGACCGTCCGGTCGAGGAGGGTGGCGTCGTACGTGCCGGGCCGGAGCGCGCTCGGGATGTGCTTGAGTCCCTCGAGCCCGTGCAACGGTCCGGTCGGCTCGACACCGACCACGACGGTCGACGGCCGGCGCTCCTTGAGGAATCGGGCGGTGCCCGAGATCGTGCCGCCGGTGCCGACCCCCGCGACGAAATGGGTCACGCGGCCCGCGGTCTGCTCCCAGATCTCGGGGCCGGTGTGCCGGTAGTGCGCGAGGGGATTCGCCGGATGATTGTACTGGTCCGGGTAGCAGTAGCGAGCCGGGTCCGCCGCCGCGCGACGGCGCGCCTCCCGCTGCGCTCCGTCGGTGCCCTCGCCGGGATCGGTAAAGACGATCGTCGCTCCGAACGCGCGAATCTGGGCGATGCGCTGCGGGTTCGCGTGGCGAGGGAGGCAGAGCTCGACCCCGAAGCCGAGCCGCGCGCCGAGCATCGCGTAGGCGACCGCGGTGTTGCCGCTCGACGCGTCGAGGAGGACTCGGCCGGAGCCGAGGGAACCATCGCGGAGCAGTTCGCGAACGATCTCGAGCGCCGCCCGGTCCTTCACCGAGCCGGTCGGGTTCAGGAACTCTGCCTTCGCCCAGAGCTCGAAGCCCTCGGAGCCGCTCGGCGCGATCGCGCGAAGCGGGACCAACGGCGTGTGCCCGACGCGAGCGAGGAGCGGGTCGTCCGTGCGGTTCGTTCCGAGCCCCCGAACCGACGCGGCCCCCGCGCCTATCGGAGCTGGATCAGATGCGTACATCGCATCCCCCCGCGACCGATCGAGTCCTCGAGGTCGACCCCGACCTCGCCGAGCAGTGCCTCGGTGAGGTTCTTGTCGAAGACGTCGCAGAGGAGGTACGGGTGGGCGAGCGCGCTGTGCCGGAAGATGCAGTTCGTACGCACGATGCGCAGGTGACCGTCGGCGGTCTTCTCGACCGTGCACCGGAACCCGAGGTCGTTCAACACGGCGACCAGGCGCCGGGCCTTTTCGTCCGCCGTCCCGCCCTTCGGAATCTCCTTCGTGACGGCCGCCGCCATCCGCCGGGCCGACTCCGCGAACAGCGCGCTGACGAACCCCTCGCCTTCCCGGGCGAGCAGCTCGTCGACGACCGCGTCGAGGATCAGGTCGTACTTCTTTGGAAACAGGTCCTGGCCCTGGGCGGTCAGGAGGTAGCGCTTCCGGGGGCGGCCGACGCCCTCGCGACGGAACGACGGCGTCACGAGACCGCGGTCCTCCATCCGGTCGAGGTGGCCCCGGGCCGCGCTCTCCTGGATGCCGAGCTTCTTCGCGAGGTCCCGCGCGGTCTGCGGCGCGACGGCGAGCTCCTCGAGGATCCGCCCGCGCGTCCCTTCGAGCGTGCCGCTCTCCACTGCGCTCATCGGTGCCGGTTATCGGTCCTCCGGGCCCGGAACGCCCGGTCTGGATTTACACACCACGCCATGCTTAAATAACGGTATCGGCTCGTAAACTCCCGGAGCATCATGGCCGCTGCGACAAAACCCCATACCCTGGTGGTGGAAAACCTGCACGCTGAGGTCGCGGGGAAGGAGATCCTGAAAGGGGTCGACCTCACGCTCAAGAGCGGCGAGCTCACCGCGCTGATGGGCCCGAACGGTTCGGGCAAGAGCACGCTCGCCTACGCGCTCATGGGGCACCCGAAGTACAAGGTCACGAAGGGGACGGCGCTCCTCGACGGAGAGGACCTCCTCAAGCTCCCGGTCGACAAGCGTTCGCGCGCCGGACTGTTCCTCGGGTTCCAGTACCCCCAGGAGGTCGCGGGGCTCTCGTTGTCGAAGTTCCTCTGGACCTCGTACATGGTCAACCGCACGGCCCAGACCGCCGACGTCGCCGCCTTCGACCGCGACCTGAAGACCCACCTCTCCTACCTCGGCATGGACGAGTCGCTGCTGAAGCGCTCGCTGAACGAGGGGTTCTCGGGAGGCGAGAAGAAGCGGGTCGAAGTGCTGCAGATGGCGACCCTCGATCCGGTGTTCGCGATCCTCGACGAGCCGGATTCCGGGCTCGACATCGACGCGGTGCGTTCGGTCGGGGAGACGGTCGCGAAGCTCCGCCGGCCGGACGCCGGAATCCTCGTGATCACCCACTACCAGCGGATCCTGCAGTTCCTCAAGCCCGACAGCGTCCACGTGATGGTCGACGGCGTGATCGCGCTCTCGGGCGGCCGCGAGCTCGCGGAGGAGCTCGAGGCGAAGGGGTACGACTTCGTGAAGGTCGGGGTCCAGGGCGTCTCGTAGACGTCCCCCGAGCCCGCGAAACCAGGCACGCATGGACGTCGCACGGGTCCGGGCCGACTTTCCGATCTTCGAGCGCACCTTCGCCGGGCGGCCGCTGGCCTACCTCGACTCCGCGGCGACATCGCAGAAGCCGACGGCCGTGCTGGAGAGCGAGCGACGGTTCTACGCGGAGACGAACGCGAACGTCCATCGGGGCGTCTACGCGTTGAGCATCGAGGCGACCGAGGCGTACGAGGCGGCGCGCGCGCGCGTCGCCCGGTTCCTCCATGCGAGCGACCCCGCGGAGGTTGTGTTCGTCCGGGGGACGACCGAGGCGCTGAACCTCGCGGCCGAGAGCCTCGGGCGCGCTCGACTCGAGCGGGGCGACCGGGTCGTCACGACCGTTATGGAGCATCACTCGAACATCGTTCCGTGGCAGATGCTCCGCGACGCCGCGGGGATCGGCCTCGATTTCGTCGACATCGACGACGCCGGTCGGCTGCGCCTCTCGGACTACGACCGCTACCTCGGGCCACGGGCGAAGGTCGTGACCGTCAGCCACGCATCGAACGTCCTCGGCACCGTGAACCCGGTGCGCGAGATCGCCGACCGAGCGCACGCGGCGGGCGCGCTGCTCGTCGTCGACGCGGCCCAGTCGGCGCCGCACCGGCCGATCGACGTGCAGGCGCTCGGCGCCGACCTCCTCGCGTTCTCCGGCCACAAGGTCCTCGGCCCGATGGGCATCGGAGTGCTCTGGGGGCGGAAGGAACTCCTCGAGAGCCTCCCGCCCGTCGCCGGGGGGGGTGAGATGATCCGCGAGGTCCACCAGGACCGGGTCAGCTACCGGGAGCCGCCGGCGCGGTTCGAGGCCGGAACACCGAACGTCGCGGGCGCGGTCGCGCTCTCGACCGCGCTCGACTACGTCGAGCGTCTCGGGTGGGAGGAGATCGCCTCGCACGAGCGGCGACTCTGGGAGTATTCGGACCGGAAGGCGAGCGAACTCCTCGGGGATCGGATCCGGATCTTTGGTCCCGGCACCGCGAAGGACCGCCAGGGGCTTCAGTCGTTCTCCATTCGGGGCGCCCACCCGCACGACGTCGCGAGCCTGCTCGACTCGGAGGGCGTCGCCGTCCGGGCGGGCCATCACTGCTGCCAGCCACTGATGGAACGGCTCGGGGTGCCCGCGCTTAGCCGCTCGAGCCCGTACATCTACAACAACGAGGCGGACATCGACCGGCTCTACGACGGGCTCGAGCGGATCGCCCGCCTGTTCGCGAGCTGACCGGCGACGGTCCGTGAGCTCCGGGGGCGAGCCTGTAGCGGACCCACCGACAGAGGAGGGAGCTCCGCTCGATTCTCTCCTCGTAACCGGTGGTGTCGCGCCCTCAACGACCTCTCATTTAAATACGCCGGGGTGCTGGAATCGACCGAGGAGTTCATGTCCCAGTCGTCCCAGGAGATCACGCCGCTCGACTACACGCGGTACGATTTCAAGGACCCCGAGACCTACCGACTTCGGATCGCGAAGGGCCTTTCCCGCGAGGTCGTCGAGCAGATCTCCCGTTTCAAGAACGAGCCGGACTGGATGCTCGATTACCGGCTCCGGGCGTACGACCACTTCGTCCAGCGACCGATGCCGGACTGGGGCCCGAGCCTCGACGAGATCGACTTCGACGCCTACACCTACTACGCGAACCCGATGCTCGAGGGGGAGACGAAGAAGAGCTGGGACGACCTTCCCGCGGACATCAAGAACACGTTCGAGAAGCTCGGGATCCCGAAGGCCGAACGCGAGTTCTTCGGTGGCGTCGGCGCCCAGTACGACAGCGGGACGATGTACCACAAGCTGCGCGACGACCTCGCGGCGCAGGGGATCATCTTCTGCGACACCGACACCGCGGTCCGCGAGCACCCCGAGATCGTCCGGAAGTACTTCGGCAAGGTCGTGCCGTACAACGACAACAAGTTCGCGGCGCTGAACAGCGCCGTCTGGTCCGGCGGCAGCTTCGTCTACATCCCGCCGGGGGTCGACTGCAAGATCCCGCTCCAGGCGTACTTCCGCATCAACGCGAAGAACGTGGGGCAGTTCGAGCGGACGCTGATCATCGGCGACAAGGGCTCGAAGGTGCACTACCTCGAGGGCTGCCTGCCGCTCGGTGAGGAGGTCCTCACGGGCGACGCGCTCGCTCCGATCGAGGGGATCGAGACCGGCGCGACCGTGCTCAACAGCGACGGACTTGAGACGACCGTCGAGAAGACCATGGTCCGGCCGTTCGACGGAGAGCTCATCGGGATCACGCCGGTCTCGGCCGGCAGCGCGTTCCAGCTCACGCCCGAACACCCCGTGCTCTGCATCCCGCGGTCGAAGGTCGTGAAGTACGTCCGGCCCAACCGCGCGCTCTCGGACGTAGACGACGCCCTTCTCCTCGCGGCAACGCCCGAGTTCGTCCCCGCCGGCGAGCTTCGCCCGGGGGACTTCCTCGAGTACCCGATCAACCGCACCGAGCGCGACGACCCGGCGTTCACCGACTCGGCGCTGCGACTCCTCGGTTACTACCTGGCCGAGGGATCGGCGCAGATGATCAACGGCTGCGAAGCCGTGGTCCTGACCTTCCATATCGACGAGACCGCCTACCACGAGGAGGTTCGCGCGGCGATCCGCGAGCTCACCGGCAAGGAGCCGTGGTCGTACGCGGAGCCCGAGAAGCACGCCCGCACGATCGGCGTCTACTCGCGCGACCTCTACCAGTTCTGCTTCGCGCACGCCGGCAAGTACGCGGCCGAGAAGCGCCTCTCGAAGACGGTGATGGACCTGCCGCCCGCGAAGCAGCGGATTCTGCTCGACGCCTACTACCACGGCGACGGGAACGTCTACGAGCGCGGCGGCACGGTCTACCGCCTCGCGACGGTCTCCCGCCAGCTCGCGTTCCAGGTCCAGGAACTCCAGGCCCGACAGGGCGTCTTCGCGACGATCAACGTCCGCGAGCCATCCGACGAGGTCATGAAGGACGGCCGAACGATCCACCACAAGCGCGCCTACACGGTCTACTACCAGGTCGGGAAGTCGGCCGAGGCCGTGCGGCGGGCGGGCGACGCGTTCCTCGTACCGATCCGCCGGATCGAGCGGACGCCGTACCGTGGGAACGTCTACAATTTCCACGTCGCCGGCGACAACAACACCTACCTCGTGAAGGGGTTCGCCGTGCACAACTGCACGGCGCCGGTCTACTCGACCGACTCGTTGCACGCCGCCGTCGTCGAGGTCGTCGCGGAGCCGTACGCGAAGCTGCGGTACACGACCGTCCAGAACTGGTCGAAGAACGTCTACAACCTCGTGACGAAGCGCGCGGTCGCCTACGAGAACGCGCTCGTCGAGTGGGTCGACGGGAACATGGGTTCGAAGGTGACGATGAAGTACCCCTCGGTCTACCTGAAGGGCCGCGGCGCGCGCGCCGACATCCTCTCGGTCGCGTTCGCGAGCGAGGGACAGATCATCGACTCGGGCGCGAAGGCGGTCCACTCCGCGCCGGACACCTCGAGCAAGATCATCGCAAAGTCGATCGCCATCCGCGGCGGCCAGACGAGCTACCGGGGGCTGCTTCACGTCGCCCCGGGGGCGACCGGGGTCAAGGCCGCGGTCCGGTGCGACGCGCTGCTCCCCGACGAGCTCGGCCGCTCGGACACGTACCCGTACAACGAGATCCACGAGCAGGACGCGACGATCACCCACGAGGCGGTGGTCGGGAAGATCGGCGAGGAGCAGATCTTCTACCTGATGAGCCGCGGCCTGAACGAGTCGGACGCGATCCACCTGATCCTGATGGGCTTCCTCGCGGAGTTCGCGAAGGAGCTCCCGGTCGACTACGCGCTCGAGCTGAACCGGCTGATCCAGATGGAGATGGTCGG
>JASHPY010000093.1 GCA_030037855.1 Thermoplasmata archaeon
GAACTGCTCCTCGAGACGCGCGGACGGCGCGTACGCGGGCCCGAACGCGCGGAAGAGGGAGCTCTCCGCGTGGAACGCGATCGGGATCCCGGTGACGTTCATGAGCTCGAACGGGCCGAGCGTCGCGCCGAACAGCTCGCGCCCGACCTCCTCGATCGTCGCGAGGCTCGCGACCTCCTCGTCGGCGAGCCGTGCGGCTTCGTTGAGGTAGGGGACGAAGTAGCGGTTCACGCAGAACCCGGCCCGGTCCGCGGTCGTGATCGGGATCTTGCGGAGCCAGTAGCAGAACCGTTCGAGCTCGGCGAGCGTCGCCGGGGCGGTCGACTCCGCTCCGATGATCTCGACGAGCTTGTTGATCGCCGCCGGATAGAAGAAGTGCAGGCCGCCGAACCGGCCCGGATGGGGGAAGCCTTCCCCGAGCCGCCCGACCGAGAGGGAGGAGGTGTTCGTCGCGACCAGCGCGTCCGGTCCCACGAGCGGCGCGACCTCGGAGAAGAGCGCGCGCTTCACCGTCTCCTCCTCGAAGACGGCCTCGACCACGAGCCGCGCGTCGCGGACGGCTTCCGCGAGGTCGGTCGTGAACGTGATCCGCGCGAGGACCTCGTCGCGCTTCGCCGGCGTCAATTTCTTCCGCTCGATCGCGCCGGCGAGCATCTTCTCGATGAGGCCGCGACCCCGCGCGATCGAGGGCCCGTCGACGTCGCGGACCCGGACCGTGAATCCGGCCTGCGCGCAGGCCTGGGCGATGCCGCTCCCCATGTTGCCCCCGCCGAGTACGGCGACGACCGAGGGCGGCCGGAGCGGGGTAGGGACCATCGATTCCTCGGGACGAGGCGGCGCCTCTCGCCCGCCGACGAACGGCCCAAGTAGATAATGTAGCATGCCGCGCCGGACGCGCGGGCGGTCGGGACCCGGCGCGAGAGCCCATATCTCTCGGAGTCTCAGCGGGCTCGATGGACGCCCCGACCCAGCTCGAGACTGAGGCCGCCCTCGAGAACGAGCGACAGTTCGTCCTCACTCTCGGTGGATACGCGCTCGAGATCCCCGGCGCGGCGCTCGTCACCCACGAGCGCCTGCCGGCGCCCCGATTCAACTTCGTGCAGGAGCTCGGCGTCGGTGCGGAACGGCAGAGCGCGTTCTTCGAGCGCGCCCTCGACCACTACTTCCAGCGGGCGCTCCGGCCCACGTTCCGGGCGCCGACCCCGGTACCCTCGCATATCGACGCCGGACTGAAGGGGTTCGGATTTCGCCCGAAGACGTCGCCGCTCGTACTGATGCTCTCGGACCCCGAATCCGAGGACGAGGGGCGGACCGCCTTCCCCGTGCGCGTGGCCTCCGCGTCGGAACTCGACCTCGTCGCGTCGTTCTGGACGACCGAGCGCGAACGGCCGGAGTTCCGCGCCGCGCTCGACGTCGTCTGGCACCATCCGAACCCGCACGAGAAGTTGATCCCGGTGCTCGTCGAGCGGGCGGGGGAGACGGCCTCCGCCGCGCTCGTCTACCGGTTCCGCGACTCCGCCGGGATCTACGCGGTCGCCACGCGCCCCGCCGCGAGAGGTCAGGGGGCGGCCTCGGAGCTCGTCCGGTTCGCGACGAGCACGGGAGTCGCCGGCCGAGGCGTGCGCTATTCGATCTTCGCGGACTCGACCCGGCTCGAGGGCCGCCTCCACGCGCTCGGCTTCCGCGCCGCGCGCACGTTCCGGGAGTACGAGCTACCCCCCGATGCCGAACTGTCGATCCCCGCCGCGGCTCCCGCGGCTCCCCCCCGGTGGCGGCCCCCGCGCGGCACGGAGCGACGGGGCGCCTAGGAGAGCTTGCGGAGGCTCGCGAGCTTCATCCGCTGCTCGAGCGACGCGATCGAACGGATCGTCGGGACGACCGTGTCGGCGTTGAGCGAGATCGAGTCGATCCCCTCGCGGACGAGGAACTCGGCGAACTCGGGGTAGACGCTCGGCCCCTGCCCGCAGATCCCGACCGTGCGCCCCTCGGCGTGGGCCCCCTCGATCAGGAGCTGGATCGCGCGCTGGACCGCCGGGTCGCGCTCGTCGAAGTACCCCATGCGACCGAGCGTCTCGGAGTCGCGGTCGGCGCCGAGCACGAGCTGGGTGAGGTCGTTCGACCCGATCGAGAAGCCGTCGCAGTGCTTCGAGAACTCCCGGGCCATCAGGACGGTCGAGGGGACCTCGGCCATCAGGTAGAGCTGGAAGTCCCGCGTGCGACGAAGGCCCTGGGCCCGCATCATCTCGGCGATCTCCTCGAGCTCCCAGGTGTTGCGGACGAACGGCAGCATCACCATCGCGTTCTTCAAGCCCATCTCGGTCCGCACGCGGTGGATCGCCTCGAGCTCGCAGAGGAACGCGGGCCGGAAGACCGGGGAGATGTAGCGCGAGCAACCGCGCCAGCCGATCATCGGGTTCTCCTCGACCGGCTCGAACTCCTCGCCGCCCGGCATCCCGCGGTACTCGTTGGTCTTGAAGTCCGACGTCCGGATGATCACCGGACGGGGGTGGAACGCTTGGCAGACCTTGCCGATCCCGTCCGCGAGGCGGCGGACGAGCTCGTCCTTCTTCCCCTTCTTGAGCAGCGCGAGCGGATGCTCGCGCACGTGGGCGGTGAAGATGAACTCGATCCGAAGGAGTCCGACCCCCGAGACCGGTAGCCGCGCGTACTCCGCCGCCTTCTCCGGGACCCCGACGTTGACGTAGATCTTGGTCGCCGTGACCGGCGCGCCCTCGTGCCCGCCGCCGTGTGACGCGCTGACGGCGGGTTCCCCGGCGGCGGCCGCCGCCGGCACCTTGTTCCGGAGCGCGGCGCCCTTGTAGACGGCGCCGGTCTTCCCGTCGACCGTGACCTCCATGCCGTCGGTGATGAGCTTGGTCGCCTCCCGGGTGCCGACCACGCAGGGGACGCCGAGCTCGCGCGAGACGATCGCGGCGTGGCAGGTCATCCCTCCCTCGTCCGTGACGATCGCCGCCGCCTGCGACATCGC
>JASHPY010000094.1 GCA_030037855.1 Thermoplasmata archaeon
GTCGAGGAAGCAGGCCTCCACCTGCCGTGCCAGCTCGGCGCCGGTGCCGGCGTAGAACTGGCCGGCGACCGCGGGCGGGCGCGGCGAGTCGCCCATTCGCCCCCTCAGGCCGCGGAGAGTTCCGCGACCACCGCCTCCGCCTGCTCGTCGGTGAGCCGGGTGCGACGGGACGGCTGGAACGGATTCCCGGCGTCGTACCGGGGGATCAGGTGGAAGTGGAGGTGGAAGACGATCTGCCCCGCTCGAGCCCCGGCGTTCATTCCGACGTTGTAATCGGAGGTCAGTCGCTCGGCGCGACGGCACATCTTCTCCAGCGTCCGGACGAGGGCGGCCTGGTCTTCGGGGCCGAAGTCCGTGAGCCGGGCGCCGTGCCGTCGCGGTATCACGAGCAGGTGACCGCGCGTGATCGGGAACAGGTCCAAGAACGCGACGGTCTGATCGTCCTCGTAGACCTTGTACGCCGGCGCCCGCCCCGCCGCGATCTCGCAGAAGACGCAGTTCTCGGGAGCGGCGGGTCCCGGCGCCATTTCCGCCGGGACTTCGCTGTCGAATAAAGGGTTGCGTCCCGAGAGCGGGCGGGGTCGGCCTCATTAAGAGTGCGCGGTCTCACTAAGCCGATGCGCAGAGTTCTCTCGGTCGCCGCCCTGCTCGTCGTGGCGATCGTCGCCGGGTCGTCGGTGGTCGTGGGGGGAGTCGCGGCCCGGACGACCTCGACCTCCTCCGCGCCGACGGCGCTGGCGACGGACGCGGTCGCCGTTCCCGAGGGGGCGACGCTCGTGCCGGTCCCGGCGACCGCGTCGCTCGAACTCTCGCTCACCCTTTCCTATCCTCATCCCGCGCTGCTCGATCGATTCCTTTCGGCCGTCGAGGACCCCGATTCCTCGCTCTACCGCCACTACCTGACCGAGCCAGAGTTCGAGACGATGTTCGCGCCCAGCCCCGCGAGCGCGACCACCGTGGCGGGCGCTCTCGAGAACGCCGGAGGGTCCGACGTGCAGGTCGCCCCCGACCGGCTCTCGGTCGCGGCCCGGCTCCCGGCGAGCGCGGTCGACTCCCTCTTCGGAGTGCAGATGGTCGACTTCGCGACGGTCGGCGGAACGCCGATCTACACCGCGCTCGGTAGCCCGAGTCTCCCGGCGGAGCTCTCCGGCCTCGTCTCGGGGATCTCGGGGCTCAGTAACTCGGCGGACCTCCGACTCTCGCTCGACCTCTCGGCGAGCGACGTCGCCCGGGTGCCCCGCACCGCGGGAGCCAACGAGTTCGTGATCAACAACACGACCGGGCAGCAGTGGTTCGTCGGCTCGGACTTCACGCAGGCGGTGGGCGCGGCCGGGATGTTCCCCGGAAATTCGAGCGTGCTGAATCCGCTCAACGCGTCCTACCCGACCGACGTCGCGGTCGCGACCCTGCTCGCGAGCGGCTACAACCAGACGACCGGGAACAACACGCCGCCGTTCGACCCGGCGGTGATCTCGGAATACTTCAACGCGACGCTCCCGAACGGCACCTCGACCGCGAACTGGCCCCACTCCAACGTCACCGGTGTGCCGGTCGACATCGCCGGGGTCGTTCCCCCGATGCCCGGTCCGTTCGGCGCGGTCAACGATTCGACGCTCGACGAGTTCGAGAACTCGCTCGACCTCGAGATGGCGGGGAGCCTCGCCCCGGGCGCCCCGCTCTACAACTTCTACTTCGCCGGTAGCCTGCTCGCGTCGGCGGTCTCGGACGCGGACATCGCGTCGTATTTCGACGAGGACCTTGCGAGCGCGTTGGCCTACAACTATTCCCCGGCCCACCTGGGCGTCGTCAGCGCGTCGTTCGGCGTCACCGACCTCAACGACTCGACCTGGAACCAGGAGCTCGAGGAGGCGGCCGCGACCGGGGTCACGGTCGTCGCGGCGAGCGGGGACCAGGGGAACGCGCCGGACGAGCTCACCGGTCGCTCGAGCGGGCCGTGGCTCGTCTGGCCCGCGTCGGCCGCGTTCAACACGTCCGGAGTGCTCTCGGTCGGAGGGGTGTCGATGGGACTCACCGGGGACGCGGCCGGCTGGTACAACGGGGAGAACCTGACGGTCAGCTACGACCCCGCCGCCGGCAGCCTCACGAACGTCTCGGCGTGGTGGGACACGACCGGGGGCCCGGGCTACTACGCCGGGACGGAGGGAGGCGTGAGCGTCGTCTATCCCGAGCCCTCGTGGCAGTTCCACTCCGCCGCGCAGCCGAACATCGTCAACGCGACCGTGAAGCAGGGCCAGGGCTCCCTCGCCCGCGCCGGGCCGGACATCGCGTTCCCGGCCAACCGGACGATCGCGTTCGTCGAGCGGGACCAGTTCAACAACACGTACTTCGCGCTGCTCGAGGGGACGAGCATCGCCGCGCCGGCGTTCGCGGGGCTCCTGGCGGACGAGGTCGCGGCCTCGGGCCACCGGTTCGGATTCATCGCCCCCGAGCTCTACCGGATCGCGAGCTACTTCGCGGCGCACCCCGGGCCCACCGACCCGTTCTACGCCGTCACCAACGGCTCGAACTACGTCTTCTCGGCCGGTCCCGGGTGGAACCCGACGACCGGCTGGGGGCTCCCCCTCGGCCCGGCCCTCTACGCCGCGGACGCCACGCCCGCGATCCGCAACTATGTCTACACCGGCCCCACGCCCGGCCTTCCCACGACCCCGCCGCCGCCGGCCGTGCCGTGGACCGAGATCTACCTCATCTTCGGCGTCGGGGCGATCGTCGCGGTGACGCTGGTGGTCGCGATGGCCCGACCGTCGAAGAGCGCGAACCTCCCTCCGCCCCCCCCGCCGTACGGCGCCGTCGCTCCGTCGGCCCCGAGCGCATTCCCGACCGCCGTGTACAACGGGCCGACGTTCCTCTGCCCGTACTGCGGTGCGATGCGACCGGCCGAGCCGGTGCGCTGCCCGCGCTGCGGAGCGTTCTGAGCCTCAGAGCGCCGACGGAGGCTCGGCCGGGGCGTCGTCCGTCGGTTCCGGGGCGGCGGCCGGGCCGCTGCTCGCCGCGGTGGGCTCGGAGGGCGGCTCGGGACCCACCGACGCGTCGACCTCGGGAGCGGGCGGTCCGAGCGACGTCGTGGACGCCGGGACTCCGAGCTTCTGCTCGAGGAAGCGGCGGATCTCGTCCGGGCGGGAGGAGGCGATCCCGAAGTACTCCGCGAACCGCTTGGTGGTCGTGAGCTCGAGCGTCGCGCCCTTCGGTTCGGTGCGGACGAGCCCGATCCCGCGGAGGTGCTGGACCTCCTCGTAGGCGACGTCGCCGATCATCCGCACGAGGTGACTCTGCAGGATCGGCTGATGGTAGGCGATGAGCGTGAGCGCCTTCAGGGTCCGCGGCGCCATCTCGACCGGCGTCACGGAGTGCACGGTCGGAACGTACTTCTCCTCGAGCTGGAGCGCGTAGCGATCGCCGACCTTCCGGACCTCGAGCGCCGACTGGCGGTTCGCGTACGTCGACTCGAGCGTGCGGACCGCCTTCAGCACCGGTCGGTAGTCGCTCAGCGCGAGCGCCTCCGAGATCTCCTTGACGCTCATCGGTCGTCCGGCGGCGAACAGGAGCGCCTCGACCTGGAAGACCAGGTCATCGAGCTTCGACGGCATCGTCTACGCCTCCTCCTCCACGACGGCCGTGCGGACCTCGGACGTGCGGACCAGGAGGACGGGGCTCGCTCCGAGCGTCTCCTGGCGGAGGTCGATCGACCCTTCGCGGGCGAGGAACAGCGCGGCGAGGAAGATCGCGACCAGGTGGTCCCGTCCGGTGAGCGGGTTCCACAGGTCGAGCAGCGGGAACGGCTCCCCGATCGGATGGTGCAGCGCCGCGGCCCACGTGTCGGCGAGGTCGTGCTCGGGCAGGTCGCCGTGCACGAGGACCTCGGGGGGTGCGCGTTGCTCCTCCCGGAGGCGCGCGCGCAGCTCCTGGATCCGGACCGCCCGACGGGCGTCCGCCTCGGCCTCGCCGAACGCGCGGACGAGCTCGAGCAGGGAGACCGGCCGCGTCTCGGGGTGGCGGACCATCTCGAAGAGCGGGGGGGCGTCGACGGAGTTCAGCACGGCGGACGTGACGTCGACCGCCTCGGGCGACTCCATGAGCGGCAGGTACGTCTCGTCGATCGGGCCCGCGTCGAGCGCCTCACCCGCCGCCGCGGGGCTCGCGTCCGCCCGGGCGCGGAGCAGCTCCTCGGACTGGAGGTAGAGGATGCTCCAGGCCATGTAGACGAGGCGCCCCGCGATCGCGAAGTTCACCTCGCCGTCGGACTTCACCCGCTCGAGGTACGACTGCGTGAACTTCACGAGGTCGATCTCCCACGGGTCGAACTCCTCCTCCATCACGAGTTCGAACAGGAGGGCCATCGCCTTCTGGAACGGGTCGGGGATCACGAGATGGACCCCCTCCTTCAGGTCCTCGACCAGCGTGAGGTAGCGCTCGAGCAGGACCGACGTGTCCTCGGCCTCGCCGAGGAGCGAGCGATGGAAGACGAGGTAGGAGAGGACCTTCTCGGCGGCCTCGCGCGGCACCGCGCTCGGAGCCACGAGGTCAACGACCTCGCTCTCGGGGGTCGTCATCGCGCCGCCAGCGCCGGCGGCGCCGCCTCGGGGGCCGGCGCCCCCTCCCGACTCTCGACATCGTGGATGTCGTCGAGGTGGATCCCGATGACGCGGGAGCAGCCGTCGCCCCGCATCGTCACGCCGTAGAGATGGCTCGCGAACTTGAGCGTCACCTTCCGCAGCGAGATCACGACGAACTGCGCGCGCTCGGCATTGTGCCGGAGCATCCGCCCCACGTACTCCGCGTTCAGCCCGTCGAGCGACATGTCGACCTCGTCGAAGACGTAGAGCGGGCTCGGGTCGTAGCGCTGGAGCGAGAAGATGAACGCGAGGCTCGCGAGCGACTTCTCGCCGCCGGAGAGCTGCTCGAGCCGGGCGACCGTCTTCCCGACCGGCCGGGCCTTGATCAAGAGCCCGCCCGCGAGCGGGTCCTCCGGGTTCTCGAGCGCGATCTCTCCCTCGCCGCCCGCCGACAGCTCGCCGTAGATCTCCCGGAAGTTCTGGTTGACCTGGACGACGACCTCGTTGATCTTCTCCCGCTTCTTCTTCTCGATCTCGGAGACGAGCCCGACCATCTCGGTCTTCTCGGCGGTGAGCCGCTGGACCTCGGTGCCGAACTCGTCGAGCCGACCCTTCTCCGCGTCGTAGTCCTCGACCGCGCGGAGGTTCACGTCCCCGAGCGCGGCGAGCTGCTGGTCGAGCGTCGCGATCTTGCGCTTCAGCTCCTCGACCGACATCGGCTTCTCGTTCGGCTCGGGCTCGGGGAACTGCTTCAACGCCTCCTCGAGCTCCTGGAACTTCTTCTCGGCGAGCGCGAGGCGGGTCTCCTCCTGGGTCAAGAGCGAGCGCCGGGTCTCGAGGTTCGCCTGGGCCTCCCCGAGCTTCCCGGTCAGCTTCAGCCGCTCCTCCTCGAAGGCGCGCTTCTTCTCGCCCTGGGCCTTCTGAGACTCGCTCTGCTTCGCCTCGACCGACTTCAGCGCGTCGAGCGCTTCCTTGGCCGCGCGGACCGATTTCTCCGTCTGCGCGATCTCCTTCTTCTTCGCGGCGAGCCCCGTCCGCGCCGCCTCGAGCTCCTTCGTGCGGCCCTCGAGGTTCGCTACGAGCGCCGTGAGCGAGGCCCGAACGGACTCGAGCTCTCCGTTGACCTGGACCCGCTCCTCGGAGGTCTTTTGGGCCGCCTCCTGAAGCGAGCGCAACTTGGCGCCCAGCGCCTCGGGCAACTGGCCGAGGTACTGCTCCTGCGCCTTCGCGATCGCGACCTTGAGCGCGGTGATTTCGTCGGCGAGCGCGCGCGAGCTCTCCTCGGCGCGGGCCCAGGCGGCCGTCGCCCGCTTGCCCTCGGCCGCGGCGTCCCGGATGCGCTCCTGGATCGCGGTGAGGCGGGCGCGGGCCGCGG
Source organism: Thermoplasmata archaeon (assembly GCA_030037855.1). Taxonomy (GTDB): domain Archaea; phylum Thermoplasmatota; class Thermoplasmata; order Lutacidiplasmatales; family UBA184; genus Lutacidiplasma. Next base: position 5,950 of record JASHPY010000094.1, read on the forward strand.
CGAGGTCCTTCTCGAGGATCTGCCGGGAGGATTGGTGGGACTGGTCCTGGATCGACCGGGTCGCGAGCTCCTCGCTCACGACGCGGATCCGCTCGGCGGTCTTCGCGAGCTCGGTCCGCGCGGCCGCCTCGGCCGCGCTCTTCTCCCGGAGCTCTTCGCCGAGGCGCTTCAGCTCGACCGCGCTGTCCGCCCCGCGGCCCTGCGCCGAGGGGTCGAGATAGCCGCCCGAGATCGCGCCGGTCGCTTCGATGAGGTCGCCCGAGAGCGTGACCAAGCGGACCCCGCCCATCTGCGCGCGGGCCCGCGCGAGGTCGTCCATGACGACGGTCTCGCCGAAGACGTACCAGAACGCGGGGCGCAGTTCCTCGTCGAACCGGACGAGGTCGATCGCGAACCCCGTGGCCCCCGCCGCTTTCGAGACGACCAGCGACTTCCCGTGCGGGCGTCCGGGTAGCATCTTGTTGAGCGGAAGGAACGTGGCGCGGCCGCGCTTCTCCTCTCGGAGGAGGCGGATGCACTCCTCGGCGACCTGGTCGGACTCCACGACCAGCGCCTGGAATCGGTTCCCGCCGGCCACCTGGAGGGCGGTCTTGACCTTCGGCTCGAACTCCGCGAGCTCCTCGACCGTGCCGCGGATCCCCGCGATCTTCCCGAGATTGCGCTGCGAGAGGAGGTAGTCGACGGCCGCGAGCTGGTTCGGCCGGCTGCCGGCCTCCGTCCGGGCCTTGAGCCGGGCGTCGAGCGCGAGGTAGCGTCGATTGACCTCCCCGACCTCCCGGACGAGGCGCTCGGCCTCGGTCGAGAGCGACTTCTCCCGGTTCTTGAGCCCGAAGAGCTCCTTCTGGAGGTCGCCGGTCGCCGGGCCGCCCGATCCCTTCGACGGGCCGGTCTCGCGGATCCGGAGCTCGAGGTCCTTGACCTCGACCTCCCGTTCGCGAAGTTCGTCCTCCGTCTGCGCTTCGGTCCGCTCCGCGGCCTCCTTCGCCGCGTTCGCGGCCTCGCGCTCCTGGACCGCGGCCTGCCACGCCTTCTGCTTCGCGTCGTGCTGACGCTCGAGTTCGAGTTGTTGCTTCCGGGCGCCCGCGATCTTCTCCCCCGGCTTACCGGGCATGCCGGTCGCGGTCTGGATGCTGCGGGCGTCGGTCTCCGCTTGCGCGGCGAGCGCCTGGAGTCGCTCCGCCAGCTCCGCCTCCTGCTTCGTGAACGCGTCGCGCTGGGCCTCGTCCGCCCGGACGGCCTTCGCGAGCTCGTCCGACTGGGCGACGACCTCCTCGAGCGACTCCCGCAGGTGCGTGAGGCTCTGGTCGAGGCGGGCGAACGCCATCCGCTTCTCGTCGAGCTCGGCTTTGAACTTCACCGCCGCCGCGCCGCCGGCCTCTGCGATCTCGCGGTCGACCGCGTCGATCGACTGGGTCAGTTCGCCCTGGCGGGAGCTGAGCTCCGCGTGGGCCTTCTCGAGGCGCGCGATCTCCTCCTGGACCGACTCGACCTGCTTGCGGCAGGTCAGGAGTTCCTGCTCGGCCATCCGGTGACCGGCCCGCGCGAGGCGAGCCTGCGTCCGGTGCTGGTCGTCCTGGAGCTGCTTGTACTGGATCGCCTGCAGGCGCTGGCCCTCGAGCGCAGAGAGACGCCCCTTGATCTCACCGAGCAGCGTCTGGATCCGCTCGAGGTTCTGGTCGAGGTCCGCCCGCTTCGTCTCCGCCCGCTGGAGCTCGTCGTCGTACTGACTGATCCCGGCGAGCCGCTCGAGCAACCCTCGCCGGGGCACGGGACCCATCGTGACGACCTTGTTCACGTCGCCCTGCTGGACGAGGTTGTAGCCGTCGCCCGACAATCGCCCGTGGGAAAGGATCGCGTCGATCTCGGTCTGAGTCGTCCGCTTGCCGTTGACGTAGAAGTACGAGTAGTAGCCGTCCGGGTCGCTCGGCGCGAGCTTCACGTACCGCGTGATCTCGACCTCGGGCGTGTCGCACGGCAGGAGCTTGTCCGAGTTGTCGAAGACGAGGGAGACCTCGCACTCGCTCGCGGCCTTCTTGGACGCGCCCCCGTTGAAGAAGAGGTGCGTGAGGCGTTCGGCCCGCAGCGCCTTCGAACTCGTCGGCCCGAGGACGAACAGGATCGCGTCCGAGATGTTCGATTTGCCCATCCCGTTCGGACCGGCGACTCCGGTAAACCCGGGCTGGAACGGGATCTCGGTCGCGCCGGCGAACGACTTGAAGTTTCGAAGCTTGAGCCGTTTGAGATACATCGAGCGACTCCCCTTAGCGGGTCTCCGTTTGCGGCACTCGTCGCCGACGCTCACCTGTTTGTCAGACAGTCGTCAGCGGCGCATCGGGAGCGTTGTCAGCCATCATATTTAACAACTTAGTTCGTTGCGAAGTCAGGTCGCTCCCCCTCGAGAGAAACGGGCCGATTTCGACCGGACGCGGCTCGGGGGCGCTCGCCGGGTTCCCCTCGTCGCGCGCGTCATCGACGGGCGGGGAAACGGCTGTTAGGGTGTCCCGAGGTGCGTCCCGACGTGATGCGGATTCGGTCGTTCGACGAGCTCACGGAAGCGCAGCGCCGGACCGCGGCGCTGATCGAGTGGGCGGACTTCAGCGCCCCGTCCCACCCGGAACGCGCGGACCGCGTGCGGGTCGGCGGCCGACCGTTCCAGCGGTACGAGTCGCTCTACGCGCTCGAAGGAGGCGTACCGCTCGCGAGGGTCGGTTCGATCCGGGTACCGTTTCGGACCCGCGTTACGACGTTCGAGGCGTGCGGGGTAGCGGACGTCGCGACCCGACCGGACGCGGTGCGACGGGGTCTCGCGACCGCGTTGATGGAGGAAACGCATCGGCGAGCCCGGGCGGACGGTGTTCCCTGGGCGTTCCTGTGGACGAGACGCAGCTGGGGCGCCCATCGGGCGTACGAACGGCTGGGGTACCGGGACATCTACTCGCCCCGGATCGCGGTCAAGCGACCGTCGGGCGCCCCGCGACCACCGTCGGCGACGTCCCGGGGGACGATTCGGCGCGCCGGTCCGGACGACGCCGCCACGCTCGACGCAATCTTCGAGGTCGCGACCCGTCATCGGATCGGGTTCGTGCCGCGAGTGCCTCGGACGTTCGAGGCGCGATTCCGGCTCGGATGGAGGGAGCCGGCCGAGTTCTGGATCCTCCGCCGCGGAGGGGCCGCGGTCGGCTACCTGCACGCCGCCCGAGATCGGTTCGACACCATCTCGCGTGAGATCGTCGGTCGCTCGCCTAGCGTCGCGAGGGCGTTGCTCGGCGAGCTCGAGCGACTCGCCGGGCGGCGCTGGATCGCGATCGGCAACACCACGTTCGTGCGCGACGCCGCGGACGAACTCCGCTGCGCGGGGTACCGGCTCCTGGCCGAGACCCACGGGACGTTGATGGCGTGCCCGTTGCTACCGGAGGCGGCCCGGGGGTGGGAGGAGCTTCGGCGTACCGTGGCCGACCCGCGCTTCTCGCTTCACAGCGGGGACATGATCTGAGCCCGCGGGGGGGGCTCCCGGGAGCGGCCGAGCACCCGCCTTCGGGCGTTTCCTGACCTCTCCGGTCCGCTTAAGGCCGGACCGCCGCTCGACCGTGTGGTAGGCTCCATGATCGCACTCGCGGACTGCGCCGTGACCGTGTCGGACGCCCGATCGTCGGCCCGATGGTGGAAGGAGAAGGTCGGCTTCCGGGTGCGCACGATCGGTGGGGCCGGTCACGCGATCATGATCGCGCCGCCGGGCGATCGGTTCGTCTTGCACCTCTGCGAAGGGTTCGGGGACGTCGAGCCCGGCAACTCGGGGATCGCGTTCGTCACGGACGACATTCAGTCGCTCGTCGACCGGATGCAGACGAACGGGGTCGAGTTTCCCGAGCCGCTGAAGAAGGAGTCGTGGGGGTCGATGGCGAAGTTCGCCGATCCCGACGGCAACGTGTTCTGGCTCCTGGAAGCCGCGCGACGTTTCATCGAACAGCAGACGGGCCGGCGAGGCGGACCGAAGCGCGCGAGGTCACCTAAGGCGCCGAAGCGACGTGCGCGCGCCACCCCGGGCCGCCGGGGTCGGTAGTCCGAGCTCCGCGGAGGGCGTTCGGCCCGCGCAGGGCTCGCGGAGCGGCGAAGCCATTAATCTCCCGTCCCCGGCTCGGCACGGAGCCTCCGATGCCGATCTCGACCGATGTCGCGACGATCGTCGGGCTCGTGGCGGCGGCGTGCACGACGGTTGCGTTCGTCCCGCAGGTCGTCCGGGTCTACCGGCTACGGAGCGCGGACGCGATCTCTCTGACCACCTTCGCGCTGTTCTCTGCCGGAACGGCGGTCTGGTTGGTGTACGGTCTCCTGATCGGGTCGATTCCCGTGATACTGGCGAACGCTCTCACCCTGGGGCTCGCGCTGACGATCCTCGCGCTCAAGGTCTACTGGGACCGAGTGCGAGCCGCCGCGCCGCGATGAACCGTTTCGGGCGCAGGGGCTCGGTCCATCGACGGGGTCTCGACACGCCGGTCGCCGGGAGTCCGGGCAGAGATACCGCGGACGGCGTGCCGACGGCGTGAGGGGGAGCATGCCCGGAGGCGGACCCGAGTCACTCCGGCTTCTACCTCCGCGGGGACCGGTGCCGCTCGGGTTCGCGCCGGCACCGGGCGTGATCTACCTAGTGGCCCGCGCGCGTTTGGCGCAGTGGCCGGTCGATCTCCCGAGAACAGGGCGAGCCGAGTTCGCCGCCGACAGGAGCAGGAATCTCGCGTCGCCGGGTCGGGACCACGCCGCCAGCGGTGGCGCCGCGTTCACGGACGAGATTCCCGCGATCAACACCGACACGAACAGCTCGGCGAACCCCGCGAGCCACGCCACGGGGCGAAGGGCGGTTTAAGCGATCGGCTCCGCCGCGAAACCGCGCGGAGGCGTCGGAGACGGCCAGGGCCGACCCTTGCGTCGGACGTGCCCGTTCGGAGGAACCCACTTAATCCCCCCTCGGCCGTAGAACCTCGG
>JASHPY010000095.1 GCA_030037855.1 Thermoplasmata archaeon
GCGGGAGTCCGAACCGCCGGGAGGCGAGGAACCCGGCGCTGCCGACGCCGCCGGGGGAGTGGATGTGCAGCACGTCCGCGTCGCCGATCCCCCGCCACTGACGCAGGAGCGCGAACGGGTTCAGCGGCCAGCGGTACTGGGGGTAGAGCGGCACGGGGAGCGAGCGGACCCGGGTGACCTCCACCCCGTCCACCACCGCCTCCTCGGTCGGCGCCCCGACCACGGGGTTCGGTGCGAAGACCCGGACGCTGTGCCCGAGCCGGTGCACGGCGCGGGCGAGCCCGTGCGTGACGGCCGCGACCCCATCCCGCATCGGCGGGAACGAGTCGGTGTAGAAGACGACCTCCATACCCTCCGCCGAACGCATCGTCGCGGTCAGGGGTCGTATGCTTTTGGGTCCAGCGGTGGCGGACCGGGAGCCACCCTGCGACCGAGACCGGTTTACACGTGAAGCGGGACACGGGGAGGGTCGCGAACGTCCGACGCAGCCGGGCGAAGCAGTTCGCACGACCGCTCGCCCGTCCTACGGTCGAGAGCCGACGCCCGCGACCCTCGACGGACGCGTGATTTGTGTCATTCGTGAACGGTGAGCCTGATGGGGAGGGAGGGCGGATCGTCGATGCGCGCGAACGACGGCAACGACTACGCCATGAAGCAGAGATCCCATGCTTGTCGCGGATGAGCGACGCGAGACCGTGGGCGGGACGCACGAACTCCCGCGGCGAGCGTGGGACGGGCGGGCGCAGCGCGCGCGAGGGTAGGGAGTAGATGCAGGCGCGCGGGCTCGTGTGGGTCGGTACGCGGACCACTGAGTTCGACGCCACGCGACGCTTCTTTGAGACCACGCTCGGACTTCCGGTCGGGAACGAGCGAGCCCACTTCGTCCGGTTCGACCTACCGGATGCCGGCGCGGTCGAGGTGTTCGACGCGCACGCCGACCCATACACTCACTTCACGACCGGTCCGGTCGTGGGCGTTCAGGTGTCGGACTTCGACGCGGCGCGCCGCGAGCTCGCCTCGAGCGGCTACCCCTTGCTGGGAGACGAGGGAGGAGAACGAGGCGAGTACCGGTGGCAGCACTTCCGCGGCCCGGGGGGACTCGTGCTCGAGATCGTGGATTATCCTCATCGCCCCGCCCCGGGCGCCCCGACCGGTCCCCTTCGAATCACCCGGCTCGCGTTCCTGGGGATCGCGACCGCCGAGTTCGAGGAGACCGCGCGCTTCTTCCAGGAGACCCTGCGGGCGAAAACCGTGGACGCGGAGGCGAACGTGATCGAGTGCCACCTGCCCGACGGAAGCGCGCTCGAAGCCTTCCGTCGGGGAAGCGACATGGACCACCCGCACCTCGAGACCGGTCCACTGCCGGGGTTCGGCGTGAGCGACTACCACGCGGCGATCCCCGTATTGCGGGAGCAGGGAGTCCCGGTGCTGCAGACCCGAGAGGGGCCGTGGGGCGGCTGGGCCCACTTCCGGGCGCCGGACGGATGCGTGTACGAGATCACGGATCGCCTGGAGGACCGGTAACCACCGGGAGGGGGTAAGCGTGGCAAGCTCTCCCTCGAGCGAGACCACCTCGTGGCGGAGCGTCTCGGGCGCCGCGCCGCCCCGATCCGATCGGTCGATCCCCGTGGAGATCATCGACTTCGATCGCGCGTACCGGGACTACCGGACGTCGCTGGTCGCCCTCCACTTCAGCGCGTGGGGGGGACTCGATGACCTCGCCTCGTCACTGACGGCCCGTGCTTCCGGGTTCCCGTTCGCTCCGTACCTGGGGCTTTACGCCCGGGAAGGCGAGCGCCTGCTCTCGGCGGCGATCGTGTCGCACTATCCGTTCACGACCCCGGACGGGCCGGAGTCGGTGGCAGGGATCGAGCTACTGATGACCCGGCCCGACGTGATGCGACGGGGCCTCGCGGGAGAGCTCTTGCGCGAGGTGCACCGGCGCGAGCGACGCGCGGGCCGTCGTCTCTCGCTCCTCTGCACGGGCCGGTCGAACCGGGCGCACGACCTCTACCTCCAGCTGGGCTACCAGGACATCTTCTCCCCACGCTCGACGCTCCGGCTCATCGGCCGCCCGTCCTCGAAGATCGCGCCCGGGATCCGGGTGCGCCGTGCCCGGGCCTCGGACGCTCCGGCGCTCGCTCGGGTCCATCGCCGCGCGAACGTCGGCGCGCGGGGATTCGCGCGGAGGTCTCCCCGATCGTTCCGGGTCCGGTTCCTGTCCGGCCTCCTCGCGGCGCGGAATCTGATCGTAGCGGAACGCGGTCGCCGGGTCGAGGGATACGCAACGTTAGAGTCGCACGCCACCTGGAACCGGGCGGCCGAGGTGGTCGCGCCGGAGTCCGAGGTCCGCGGGGCCCTCTTGGCCACGGTGGAGGGACGGACGAAGGGTCGCTGGCTCGCGTTCGGCGAGGAGTGGTTTACCGGCGACCAACGCCCGGCGCTCGACCCCCGCTCCGAGCTCCTGCCGTCGTATGCCGTCATGATGGCCTGTCCTCTCGCCCCCGAGCTTCGCCGCCGCGACCTCTATCGGTGGCTCCGGTCGGACGGCCGACCGTTCGCCTGCCAGCTGCTCGACATGTTCTAGGGAACGGCGGCCCGGCTCCGGGCCCCGCGGTCTCGCACGGCAAGAGACGCGCGGTCAGAGGACCGTCTGGAACGGGCGCTCCAGGCGGCTCATCTCGCGCGTGTCGAGCGAGCGGCGGTCGAACGAGACGACGAGGGCGGAGGACGTCTGCTCGACCTGCGAGATCGTCCAGTGGGCGAAGCGGAGCGTCATCTCGAGGCCGTACTCGCCGGCCAAGTACTCGAGCGCGTCGACGTAGACGATCGCGCCGCCCCGCGACTCGGTCGGTTCCCGGAGGTGGCCGCTGATCTCGCCCGGCGACAGCGGCTTCCCGCCGGAGAGCTCCGAGCCGCTCGGCACGATGTCGAGGCGGCGCTCCTTCGAGAGCCCCGGTAGCTCGGGCGGGCGGAGCGAGACGAGGGCCGCGCGCGGATACTCGTCGACGTTCGCGCGCAGGATCTCGACGGCGCGGGACGGCCGCTCCTCCCGCACGAGCACGCTGCGGCCCGGCGGGAGGTGGCCCACGGCCGGCGCGGCGCCGCCGAAGGCGGGGACCCACGGCCGGGTCGGTTGGGGCGCCCGCAGGAGCGAGTTCCAGGCCGGTCGACGCGGGGGCGCGAGGAGGCTCCGCCGCTTGAGCTCGACCTCCTCGTCGAGGCGCGCGAGCCGGCTCTCCACGAGGATGCGCAGCTCCTGGGCCGTGTGGCCCCGGGACGCGTGCTGAAGGACCTCGCGCAGCCCGCTGCGCACGCCCTCCTCGTACCCCGCCGCGTAGGTCCGCGCGTACTCCTCGTCGCTCGGCGG
>JASHPY010000096.1 GCA_030037855.1 Thermoplasmata archaeon
TACGACGCCGGGAATCCGTTCCAGCCGTCCCGTCGCACCCGGCTCACCGACGAGCAGGCGGAGGCGGTGGTCGCGGAACTCTCCGCGGCCTGAGGGGGCGAATGGGCGACTCGCCGCGCCCGCCCGCGGTCGCCGGCCAGTTCTACGCCGGCACCGGCGCCGAGCTGGCACGGCAGGTGGAGGCCTGCTTCCTCGACGGTCGAGGTCCGGGCGAGCTCCCGACCCGCCGCCGATCGTCGAGTCGCTCGCTGCGCGCCGCGGTCGTGCCGCACGCGGGCTACCCGTACTCCGGCCCGATCGCCGCCCACGCGTACGCTCGGATCGCGAGCGAGCGGCCCCCGGAGTCGGTGCTCATCCTCGGAGTCGATCACCACGGTCGAGGGTCGGCCGCGCTCTCCGACCGGGCGTGGGCGACGCCCCTCGGCCCCACCGCGGTCGACCACGAGCTCGTCGCGGCCCTGCGACGGGAACCGGTCTCGGTCGACGAGGCCGCTCAGTCGGAGGAGCACTCGATCGAGGTGCAGCTTCCGTTCCTGGAGTACGTGCTCCCCCGGCCGAGATTCGTCGCGTTGCAGGTTCGCTTCGGACGCTTCGAGTTCCTCCGCGACGTCGGCGAGGTCGTGCGGACCGCGATCCGGGACCGGGACGTGCTCGTCCTCGCGTCGACGGACTTCTCGCACTACGTGCCCGCCCGAACGGCCGAACGTCTCGACCGAATGGCGATCGACGCGATCCTCGCCCGAGACGCGCGTCGCCTCTACGACACCGTCGTCGACAACGAGATCTCGATGTGCGGGATCGCCCCGACGACCGTGCTCCTCTCCGCCCTGGCGGAGGAGGCGCTCTCGGCGCGACTCCTTCGATGGGGCCACTCGGGCGAGGTCGAGCCGATGCGCGACGTCGTCGGCTACGCATCGATCGCGATCGAATCCGCCGCCTCGCGCGCGCCGTCGGTTAAATAGCGCGGCCGGCTCGGCGCCGCCGGCGCGGCATGATCCTCTCGGACACGAAGATCCGCGAAGCGATGCGCCGGCGCCGGATCGTCATCCGGCCCTTTCGCACCTCGAGCCTCGGCACCAACTCCTACGACGTCCACCTCGGGCCGTACCTCGCGGTCTACGAAGGCGGGGCGCTCGACGCTCGCCGAGCGAATCGGGTCGAGGAGTTTCGGATCCCGAAGGACGGATTCGTCCTCGTTCCCGGCCAGCTGTACCTCGGGGTCACCGAGGAGTATACCGAGACCCACGGGTACGTCCCGTTCCTCGAGGGGAAATCGAGCGTCGGTCGCCTCGGGATCGACATCCACTCGACCGCGGGCAAGGGCGACGAGGGCTTCTGCAACTACTGGACGCTCGAGATGAGCGTGAAGCTCCCGGTGAGGGTCTACGCGGGGATGCCCGTGGGTCAGCTGATCTACTTCGAGATCTCGGGCCGCGTCGACCGCAGCTATTCGGCGAAGCGGTCCGCCAAGTATCGTCGGGTCTCCTCGCACCCGACCCCCTCGCGGATGTACCTGAACTTCGCCCGAGCCGGGCGCTCGCGCCGGCGCTGAGCGGGGGTTCACGCACCGGCCCGTGCCCCGGGGTCGGCGGGGGCGCGGGGTCGGACGAGGTAGAAGGCCGGACGCCCGGGGCGAGCCCGCTCGCGTCGCCGCATCGGGTCGTGGGGTTCGGCCTCCGACTCGGGGTGCACGGTCACCGAGCCGAAGCCGTACCGGCGGGACAGATACCCTTCGGCGGACCGCAGGGTGGAGAGTTCGTCGACGGGCTCGGGCCCCTGGCTTGGCTCGGAGCGGAGGAGCGGGGCGACGCGCTGAACGTACCGGGGGATCTCCCCGCGGAACCCCGCGAGCTCGGCGTGACCGGCGGCGCGCTCCATGATCGAGCGCACGCTCGGCGTCTCTCCGCGCGTCACGGCCTCTCGCATCCATCCCTCGATCGTTGCCTTCCAGGCCCCCGCGACGAAGAACGCCACCTCCGAGGGCGCCGGCTCGTTCCGCTCCCGGGCCGGCCGCAGGACGGCCTTGAGATCCTCCTCGACCTGCTCGAGGAACGCCTCGCGCGCCTCGGCCTCCGGGGCGCTCGGGAACGCCGCCGAGTCCGGAAACCGCTCGAGCGCGACGAGGGACGGGAACCGTCCCTCGCCCAGCGACTCCGCCAGGTGCGGGGTGATCGGCTGGAGCAGCTGGATCCAGACGCGACCGACCTTCTCGGTCGCGTCACCGGCAACTCCGCCGCGCGCGTAGTACCTCCGCAGGAGCGTCGGGACCCCCACGTAGACCTCCTCCGCGGCGACCCGCAGGGCGGCCGAGTCGAAGCCCGCGCGGACCCGCTCGATGACCCCGTGCAGGCGGGAGAGCAGCCAGGCGTCGAGCTCGACCGGGCCCCGACCCGAGCCGCGGCCCTCCCGGACGAGACGCTCGATATCCTCGAGTCGGAGCTGCGCCGCATCCACGAGTTCCGAGCTCCACTCGGAGTCGCTGGTCGGAGCGGCCGCGGTCACGTAGTACAGTCGGAGCGCGTCCGGTCCCCAGCGCTCGAGCGCCCCGTCGATCGGCGGGATCCGGCCCCCCTTCGGCGTGATGTCCTTCTTCGACAGCTTGTCCCCCGACGGGCCGGTGACCCAGCCGTTCACGAAGATCGCGCGCGGGCGTAGCTCGGGCGGGAGCAGTCGCACGTGCGTGTAGAGGAACACGGGGAAGTGGACGCTCTTGTGCTCGTGGCCTCCCATGTTGATGTCGAGCGGGTACCAGTAGAGGAACTCCTCGCGGACCTCACGGGCCAGCTCGGCCGGAACGGTCGGCTCCCCCGCGCCGACCCCTCGGAAGACCTGGTCGAAGAACGCGTCGGTCAGCTGCGCGGCCGCGAGCCGTCCGGCGCTGACGAAGCGACGGACGACGAAGTACGCCATGTAGAACGTCGAGTCCGCGATCGGCTCCACCACCCAGTTCGGGTCGAGCGGGAACGGCGTGCCAAGCCAGGGTCCCTTGGCCGAGCGCGCGCACGGACGGTCGAGGAACCACTCCACGATCCCCGGTAGTTCCTGGGCGTACTCGGGAGGCCAGGTGGTCGTCGCGCGGGCCGCCTCGACGGTCCGCGTCTTCCACTCCGGGTCGCTGTAGCGCAGGAACCACTGGTCGTTGACCTTCCGGATCCCCACGCGGTGCCCCTCGCGACAGATCACCGGTTTCGAGAACTCCCGGAGCTCGAGCGGGGTCCCGGTTTCCTCCGCGAGCAGCTTCTCGACCCGGACCCGGGCGTCCCGCACCGACATCCCCGCAAGCGGGGCGGTGGTCATCCGGCCGCGAACGAACTCGAGCCGGTAGAGCCGCTCGGTTGCTTCCTCAAGCGCGGACTCGTCGTCGAGCCCCTTCGTACCGGTCGCCGCGAGCGCTCGCTCCGCGGGCGTACCGGACCCGGAGAGGAGCGCTTCCTCGGACGCCGAGAGGGCCGGCTCGCGAGGGACCTCGATCAGGAGCGGAGGACTGCCGAGCGCGTCCCGTTGCTCGGACGGGAGCTCCCGGAACGCGGCCGCGTCGGCGGCCGAGTGCGCGGGAACGCTCATCACCACTCCGCTCCCGACCCCCGGATCCACGAGCCGGCTCGACAGCACGGGGACGGCCACCCCCCTCAACGGGACCCGGACCTTCCGGCCGACCAGCTGGGCGACCGGCACCGCGTGGCCGAGGTGGCCCCCGTGCTGCTCGGCCAGTCGTTCCGCCCCCTCGCGCGACGCGAGGTACTCGTGCGGTCCATGATGCCAGACCACGAGCTCCCCGCCGGGCGAGAGCCAGAGGTTCGTGACACCGTAGACGGTCTCGGGCCGTAGCGTCGCCGCGAGGAGGATCCGGCCGTCATCGAGCCGAAACGGCACGAGGAGGAACCGGACGACCTCGGCATCCCCTCCGCTGCTGAGATCGGTCTCCGACGGGTCGACCGCGATCGGGCCGCAGACCGGGCAGACGGACGCGTAGTAGGAGCCCTGGACGACCTCGCCGGCCGCGTGCAGCGTTCGGATCTGCCACTCGACGAACCGGCGGTAGTCCTCGTCGACCGTGGTAAGGTAGGTCCCCTCGTCGACGAGCACCCCCATCCGACGAAGGACGCGGCGGTACTCGTCTCCCATGAAACGGGCGGCCCCTTCCGGATCCTCGAGCGCGGGCCAGACCGCCGGGGGCACACCGGCCTCCTCGAGCGTCTGCACCATCGAGGGGTCTCGCGTCTTCACGCGGCGGGCCCACGCGACCGCCGGAAGACCCGAGGCATGGAGGCCGAACGGGAAGAGCACGGAGTGTCCGAGCGAGCGGTGGTATCGATGCAACGCATCGGCGTACGCGTACGACCGCAGGTGGCCGACGTGGAGGAAACCGCTCGCACCCGGGTAGGCGACGAGCGCGTAGAACTTCGAGCGCCCCGGATCGCGCCGACCGGTCGCGAGGCCGGCGGCGGCCCACCTCGCTTGCCAGCGCTGCGCCTCGCGGTCGTCCATCGAGCAGTTCGAGTGGGGTCAGTTATTGAACGGTTGCGCTTCCACGGAACCGGTTCCGAGCTCAGTGCTCGTGAGAGGACCGAGCGCGTCGAGCTCGCCCCGGGCGACCGCGGAATCCGATCCCGTCCACGCTCCTTCGCCCCCGCTCGGGGGAGCGCCGGGAGGGAGCGCCTATAGTCGCGAGTGGCGATGCGACCCCGATGCGCATCATCGAGGTGTTCCACTCGATCCAGGGAGAGGGTCCGCTTACCGGAGTGCGGACGACGTTCATCCGCACCGCCCGGTGCAACCTCCGCTGCAGCTGGTGCGACACCCCCTACTCGTTCGGCCCCGGAAGGGAGCGCTCGATCCCGTCTCTGGTGCGCGAGGTCACGCGGAATGCCACGCGCAACGTCTGCCTGACCGGTGGGGAGCCGCTGCTCCAGAAGGACTCGGTCGCGCTCGTGACGCGGCTTTCGCAGCGGGGGATCACGACCGTGATCGAGACCGGCGGGTCGCTCGACGTGACCCCGTTCCTCGATGTACCCGGTGTGATCCTCAGCGTCGATGTGAAGTGTCCCTCCTCCCGGATGGAAGGGAAGAACCGCTGGACGAACCTGCCGCTCCTGCGGGCCGGCGACGTCGTGAAGTTCGTGATCGCCGACCGGGCCGACTACGTGTACGCGCGCCGGGTGTTGCGTTCGTACCGGGGACCCGCGACGGTCGTGTTCCAACCGGTCTGGGGAACGGACGCGGGTCGGCTCGCGGACTGGGTGCTCGCGGACCGGCTCGACGTGCGCGTGATGCTGCAAGAGCACAAGGTGTTCTGGGGCGACGTCCCGGGCCGCTGACCGGTCGCGTCGGCCGCTCCGGCGCTCTCGATACCCTAATGAGGTAAGTCCTCTCGTTCGCCCGTTCGGACGATGGCGACCCACGATCCAACCGCTCGCGGTCCGATCCTCGCCTCCGACTCGCCGTTCGGCAAGGCGCGCGGGATGGTGTTCCCCCGGATCGTGCTCGCGGGTCACGGCGTCCTGAACGAGCTCGGGAACGCCTGTCGGCAGTTCGACTTCCTCGACGCGGGCGCGGTGGTCACCGGCCCGAGGACGGTCGAGCTCGCGGGCAGCCGGGCGTCAAAGATCCTCGAATCGTCCGGCTTCACCGCCCCGGTCGTCATCGCGCGGGAGGCGACCGAGGCCGAGGTCGTTCGGGTCGAGTCCGAGGTCCGGGCGATCGGGGCGCGCTTCCTGATCGCGGCCGGAGGCGGGAGCAAGATCGACATCACGAAGATGGTGGCGCACCGCCTCCGCATCCCGTTCGTCAGCCTGCCGACCTCCGCCGCGCACGACGGAATCTCGTCGCCCCGCGCCTCGCTGCACGGGAGCGAGCGGACGACGAGCACCGAGGCCGCGGTCCCGGTCGGGGTCATCGCCGACACCGAGGTCATCGTCCAGGCGCCGTTCCGCTTGCTCGCCTCGGGGTGCGCGGACGTGATCTCGAACGTGACGGCCGTGCTCGACTGGCACCTCGCGGTCCGTCTCAAGAACGAGGAGTTCTCGAGCACGGCCGCGACGCTCAGCGAGTACGCGGCACGCGAGATCATCGACCACGCGGGCTCGATCAAGCCGGGGCTCGAGGAGTCGGTCTGGATCGCGATCCGGCCGATGATCGTCGCCGGGATCGCGATGAGCGTCGCGGGCTCCTCCCGCCCCTGCTCCGGGAGCGAGCACCTCTTCAGCCACGCCCTCGACCGCGTCGCGGCGCACCCCAGTCTCCACGGCGAACAGTGCGGGGTCGGTGCGATCATGATGATGTACCTGCACGGCGGCGACTGGCAGCGCGTGCAGAGCGCCCTCCGCGCGGTCGGCGCCCCGACGACCGCGGTCGAGCTCGGGATCACTTCCGAGGAGATCGTCAACGCCCTCGTGCTCGCCCACACGCTCCGACCGGAGCGCTACACGATCCTCGGAGACAACGGGCTCACCCGGGACGCCGCCGAGCGTCTCGCGCGTCGGACGGGGGTGATCGCCTAGCATGGCGGAGATCACCCTCATCGCCAGCGCCGAAGCCCACGAGGGCTACGAGTTCGTCTACCAGGGCGGCGCGCCGGTCTGCCGGACCTGCCCGTACCGGCACGCATGTCTCACGCTCGACGTGGGGCGGCGCTACGCCGTGACCAAGGTCCGTTCGGTCACGCACCCGTGCGCGCTCCAGGAGTCCGAGGCGCATGTCGTCGAGGTCGCTCCGGTCCCCCGTCCGCTCGTCGTCGACTCCCGCAGCGCGGTCGTCGGCAGCTCGGTCGAGGTCGGCCGGTATCCGTGCCGCCGGGTCGATTGCCCGAGCTGGTGGATATGCGCCGGGCCCGGCCTGCCAGCGAAGCAGCGGTTCCGCATCGAGCGCGTCGACCCGGAACCCGCCGAATGCCGCATCGGCCGAACCCTCAAACGGGTCGACGCGGTCTAGGCCGGCCGTGGGGCTGTGGGGTAGCTACGGGCGCGAGGCCGAAACCTCCGCCCGCTCTACTGGTCCATCCTTCGAGCTTTGGGAGCTCGGGACCCCGATTCAAATTCGGGCAGCCCCATTTCGCCGGCACCGCGGGACGTTCGATGGACTCCGGTCGCGCGGGGGGAGGGCCGGGGACCCGCTCGGGTTCGTGCGGAGTCGCCCAGCCCAGAGTTGATACGCGGGTCGGAGTAGGCCACGGGATGGACGAGGCGGCGCCGTTCCCCTGTCGTATCTGCGGCAACTCCGGTGGGAACGGACACCTCGCGCTGCACGAGATGGTATTCGGCCTCGCGGGCGAGTTCGACTACGTGACGTGCGGCCGGTGCGGCTCGGTCCAGATCCGGACCGTTCCGGACGATCTCGCCCGCTACTATCCCGCCGAGTACGGCCCGCTCGGCGCGCGCCGGAGTAACCGAAACGGCCCGCTCCGTGTGGCCTGGCGCCGGATGCAGTTCGCGTTCACGGTCCGTCCGAGCTTCCGGGCGGAGGGTCGCTGGTACGAGCTCCTTCGGCGATGGGAGGAGACCGACCTCGCGCTCGAAGCGGTCGCCCGGCACCGACCCCGACTCGACGCGGCGATCCTCGACGTGGGCTGCGGCCGGGGTCGTCTGCTCCATACGCTAGAGGAGCTGGGGTACCGGAACCTTCGGGGGATCGACCCGTTCCTCACCGCCGAGCGCACGGAGGGTCGCGTGTCGCTTCGACGGTCCCGGCTCGAGGAACTCCCATCGGACGAACGGTACGACGTCATCGTCCTCCACCACTCGCTCGAGCACGTGCCCGACCCGATCGCCACGCTCGTCGCGGTCGAACGCCACCTCCTCCCCGACGGCGAGGCGATCGTCGCGACCCCCATGGTCGCGGAAGCGTTCCGCCAGTACGGCGCCGACTGGTACCAGCTCGACGCACCGCGGCATCTCAACGTCTTCTCGCCCCGCGGTTTCGAGCTCGCGCTCGGTCGCACGGGACTCGCGCGAGTCGACCGTTACTTCAACTCCACGTCCGACCAATTCCGCATCTCGGAGAGGTACGCCCACGGGGAACCGATGACCCGAGCCGGGGCGCTCTACCTGCCGGTTCCGTTCCTACGAGTGTTGTCCCTCCGGGAAGCCCGCTGGCGTCGCCGCGCGCGAGAACTGAACGAGGCCGGCGAGGGCGACCAGGCCGTCTTCTACCTCCGAAAACGCGCGACGGCCACGGCCGGCGATCGCGGGTCGGTGCCAACCGACTCGCTCGTCGACCCCCCCGCGGCCCCGATCGGGGACGGGCGCGCCGCGCCGGGTCCGCGGGGGTAACCGGTCCGTCGACGGGACCTCTACTGAGACGGGCGCGGGCAGAGGGGCACCCCCCGGGCCTGTTCGAGGAGGCAAGGTCGTGCGGCTCATCCGGGATTGTGCCGGAATCCCACGAGCGACTTCCAGGTCCGCCCGAGAGCGAGCGCGAGACGGGGAGAGACCGGGTAACCGACGAGCAGGATCGTGCCGATCGCGAGCGGCCGTCGCACGCCCACGCCGTCGAGCAGCGCCCGCATCGTGCGGCGGTATTCGTGGAACTGCCTCTCGCCGGTGAGGAAGACCAGGTGCACGATCGCCTTGGCGACCATGGGCGTGAGGGTCGCCCGCACCCCGCCCGATTCCGAGTCGAGCAAGTCGAGCATCCACGAGTAGTCGAACCGGGCGCTCGCCCCCGGCTGGTACCAGATGCTGCTGGCGGGACGCAGCACGCCCCGGACCTGGTTCAGGTGCCAACCGGTCAGCACGCTCTGGTCCATCGCGATGCATCGCCGGGCCTTCACGGCCATCATGAACATCGTGTGGTCGGAGACGCCCAGGCGCCGCAGGTCCCGGACCCACGGCCGGATCATCTCTCGCCGGACCGAGGCGCACGCCGAGATCACCGGCTGCAACCCGCTCCAGTACTGGTCGCCGAGCGCGGTATCGAAGAGGCGCAGCGGACCCGGCCGGCCGACTTCGGGAACCACGTCGGTGAAGGCGGTGTACCGGTTGGCGTGGAAGACCACCCGGGAGTCGGAGAACACCTCCCGGACGCGGTCGATCTTGCCGCTCAGGAACACGTCGTCGTCGTCCATGAACGAGACCACGTCGCCGTTCGTCTGCTCGATCCCGTCGGCGAACTTGCCGCCGGGAAGCGGTTCCCGGGTCACGAACACCCGGGCGCCGAGCCGCGTCAGTTCCGCGTCGAGCTCCGGGTCCGATGCGAACTTCACCACGACCGTCTCGTCCGGTCCTTGACGCACCGCGGACGTGACCGCCCGCTTCAGGTACTGCACCCGGAGGTGGGCGCCGATGACGACGCTGACTCGGGGTCGCGCGCCAGCGACCGGAACCGGCTCGGTCAGTCCCTGGCCGGTCGGGACCATCGAGCTGGGCTCCACGGCCCGGGATGACGGCGAGTCGGTGACGCACACGGTGGGATCGAAGGGCATCGAAGCGTGTCGGGCGATAAGGGGCACGGGACCCCCTCGTCCCGGGGCCGGTGCGGCCGACTATCTCGGGCCGACCGATCGGTAGGTCTCGAGGATCTTTTCGACCATCCGCGACGCCGAGTGGTCCCGGGCCGCGGTCTGCCCGGCCTTTCGCATCTCGTCGCGGCGTGCGAGCAGCTCGCCCAGTCGGTCGGCCATCTCCGGCTCCGACCCGACGACGAAGCCGGCGCCGGACGTCGCCAGGTCCCGCGCACCCCCCGCATCGAACGCCACGAACGGGAGCCCGCTCGCCATCGCCTCGAGGAGCGCGATGCCGAATCCCTCGAACGAGCTGCCCTGCACGAACGCGTCGGCCGCGCCGAGCGCGCCGAGCACGCTCGCGCGCGGCTGCGGTCCGAGGAAGCGGACCGACGCCGAGAGCTCGCGAGCCAATGCCTCGCAGTGGAGCCGGTCGTACGGAGTACCGGGAACGTCCTTACCGATCACGACCAACCCCCACTCGCCCCGGGTGCGCGCGATCGCACGGACGCAGCGGTCGACCCGCTTGTTGTCGTAGAGTCCCCCCACGAAGACGGCCACGTGGGGGTTCGGGAGACCCCAGGACGCTCGGACCGCGGCGGCGTCGTTCCGCACGGTCGAGAACTCCGCGAGGTCGATGCCGGGCGGGATCACTCGCACCCGGTCGGCGGGGTACCCCCAGCCGACGACCTGGTCCCGCTCCGGGGTCGTGAGCGCGATGTAGGCTTGGAACGCTCGCAGGCGACCCGGCAGGTAGCGACGGTAGTACAGCGAGCGGACCAGCCCCCGGCGCATCCAGTAGTGGTAGAAGCCGAACGGCGAGATCACCTGCGGCCACGGGAACGAGCGGGCGAACGGGAAGTAGTAGTCGGCGCACCAGATGCGGTTCCCGTGCAGGTGGAAGACGTCGGCCGACTCGTGGCGGAGTCGCGAGAGGTAGCCGCGGGGGATCCGCAGACCCGCGAACCGACGCATCGCGAGTCGCTCGACCGTGACGCCTCCGATCACCTCCCGGTCGGGGGTGCCGGGTTCGGCCTGGGTCAGGACCGTTACTTCGTGACCCTGCGCGACGGCGCCCTCGGCGAGGGTCTGGACCAAACGGGTACTGCCCCCGAGCGCCGGAAGATACTCGAGGACCGCGAGGAGAATCCGCACGCTCGCGCCTTCGCGCGCCATCGAAAGTATGGCTATAGACTTTGAGCCGAACTCGCGGACGTTCGGGAGGTCGGGGGCCTTCGGTGGGGAGCCGACGCTCCGCCGGGGTTCCGGGGCGCGCCCCGGAACGCTCAAGCACTCCGGCCCGCGTCGTGGGGCGGAATGGACGCACCGTCCTCCGACGACCCCGCGACCGCCACGGGCTCGCTCGCGACGCGCTTGCAGTCCGTGAGCCTTCCGTGTGAGAACTGCGGCCAGACGACCGCGCATCGGGTGCTCCGGTGGGACCCCCGAACCCCGCGCTCTCGGACGCAGCTCTCGGGCGTGGCGCGATGCCAGGTCTGCCGATGGACCCACCCCTTCGTCCAGCGCGCTCCGGCGACGGTCGAAGTCGCGGTCGTCGTGTCGGAGGGGCCCCGCTCGACCCGCCAGCGACTCCGCGTACCCGCCCATCGTCGACTCCAGGTCGGTTCCGGCCTGCCGGGCGGACACGGGCAGCTCGAGATCCATCGGATCGACCGGCGCGACGGTGAGTCCGTCGCGAGCGCGCTCACCAACGAGACCGCGACGGTCTGGGCCACCCGAGTCGACGCGACCTCCGTCCCGGTGTCGATCGTGGACCGAGACCGCACTGTCGCCGCCCGCTGGGTCGTCTCGCCCGATACCGAGGTCGAGGTCGGGGAGACGGTCGAGGTCGACGGGGTTCCGCTCGTCGTGGTCGGCGTCCGGGCTCGGGGCCACACCTGGAAGCGGGCCGGAGACCAGTTCCCGGCCCGGGACGTCCAGCGGCTCTACGGACGTCGACGGGAGATGCCGCCGGCCGGTAGGAGCGACTGGAGGCGGGTGCGGCTCAAGCCGAGTTCTGATGCGAGCTCGACTTCGAGCGCGTCCCGTTCCCGCTCCGGGCCGGGGACGAGGACCGCGCGGACGGCCCCGCGCGCGGCGACCGCCGTCGCCGGCGCGGCGGTCCACATCGTCTCCCCCTCGTAGTCGAGCGTACCGATCGCGATCTCCATGGGCAGGTCGCGGAGGACGTGCTTCGTCCCGTGGATCGCCCACGCCCCGCGGGCGACGAACTCGCCGCTCGCCGCCGATTTCGAAACCTGCTCGGGGGTGACCCAGAACGCGGACGCGGACGCGAGCCCGGCGCGCCAGGCCTTGGAGAACGCGACCGCCCACTGCCCGGCCTCCCGGAGGGTCGCGTCGCCGATGCCGCTGCCGCCCGGCGGCGGATGCTTGACGACGACGCTCGCGGCCCCGTGAAGGTCGGCGTGAACGTAGACGTCGCCGTCCTTCAGATTGCGGCGCACCACGAGGTCGTTCGACGACGCGTCCCGGCCCGCGATCACCACCACGCCCTCCGAGCTCACGAACCAGCGGAACTTCTCGAACCAGTGGACCTTTCGACGCGGCGCCTCCCCCGCGACCGCGCGCGGGCGCGTCGCGGACGCCGCGGTCGGCGGTGCAGCCAGTTTCGACTCGGTCTCGGCGAGCGCCGTCCGGGCTCCGTCGAGCTTGGTCTTGCGGCGACGCATCTCCCCGAAGAGCGCCTCCGCGGACTGCCGGGGCGTACGGTCCGCGCGCAGCCGCACCTCGACCCCTCCGACGAGCGCAGAGAACTCCGCCGTCTCCGCGCTCGACTGGCGGGCTCGCGCGATCGCGGCCTCGGCGTCCGGATAGTTCGCGAGGATCGCCTCGGCGGCCGTCCGTAGCTCGCGGATCGAAGCGGTGAGGGTCGAGACCGCCTCCGACTGCTGTTCCCGCAGCCGCTCCCAGCTCTTCCGCTGACCCTCGGCCGCCGCGGCCGCGGCGTCGGGCGGAGCCGCGACCAGCGTGCGGAAGTACTCGTGCGCCGCCTCGGAGAAGGACGGTCGCCGCTGCTCCTCGACCCCCGAGTCCGACCCCCATCTCCGAGAGGGGTACGGCGTCGCATCGAGGATCGTCGCATCCCGTAGGTAGAGGCGTCCCGTGGGCACCTCGCTGACGTCCCGCAGGAGCTCGGTGACCGCGAGAGCCAGCCGTTCGGCGGCCGCGGGCGCGCGGGCGCCGGCGAGCTCGCCCCCCTCGAGTCCGGCCCGAACGATCAGCTCCTCCGCGACGGGCCCGCCGAACGACAGCCGCGCAGCGAGCGTGCTCGCGACGTCGGTCCGGGAGCGTGCGAGCTCGGCCTCGAGGGTCGCGCGGTCCACCCGCCAGGGGTCGATGCGAACGGGCGGCCGGGAGTACTCCACCCCGATCCGGACCTGACGGTGGGCAAACCGTCGGGGCTGCGCGACCGCGACGATCTTCCCCGAGCGGGCGACGATCAGGTTCCCGGTGCCGAACATCTCGAGCGAGACCAGGATCGGTTCCGGGTCGTCGCTGCGCGCGACCAAGATCTCGAGGAAGCGCTCGCCCGCGGGGTCCGCGACCCCGCGGATGCCCGCACCGACCAGGAGGCGCCGTAGCTCGCGGGCGAGGGGACTGAGCTCCTCGGAGTGCTCGACCGCCCCCGGGGCGAGCAGCGCTGCGTACCGACCCGGCACGAGGAGGAGCTCCCGTCGTCCTTCTCCCCGAGCCCGGAGGGAGAGCGTCCATCCGCCGGACGCCGCGTCGAACACCTTGTCGATGCGGGCCGGGCCGAGCGCGCGTAGCTCGCGCGCCACCGCGAGCGTATCGAGCGAGGTGAACCGGTCTTTCGGTGTCGGGACCGTCGCCATCGTCCTCGCTTTCGACCGGGGTCGGCGACCCGCCCCGCCTGCTTAAGGGTTCGTCGGGGTGAGGCGTGAGGATGGCTCCCCCGGCGGGCGGACCGGCGGCGTGGGGGGAGCGGGCACGTCGCTTCGCCGACGCGTTCGTCCGCCCGATCGCGGACGAGATCGACCGGGCCGACCGGGTGCCCGACTCCGTGGTCACGGCACTCGCGCAGGCCGGCTTCCTCGGGCTCGGGCTTCCGGCCGAATGGGGCGGCGAGGGCGGTGACACCCGGGCGCTGGTCGACGTGCTCGACCAGCTGTCACGGGCGAGCGCTGCCGTCGCGGTGACGCTCGCGGTCCATCTGTCGGTCTGCGCTCGCCCGATCCTCGAGTGGGGGACGGACGGACAGCGCGGAAAGTACCTTCGACCGCTCGCCCAGGGCGAGCGGGTCGGAGCGTTCGCGCTCACCGAGCCGGGCGCGGGCTCGGACAGCGCCGCGCTCGCGACGCGGTACCGACGGGACGGCTCGGAGTTCGTCCTCCGGGGCACGAAGATGTTCACGTCGAACGCCGTCACGGCGGGGACGGTGCTCGTCTTCGCGACCCACGACCCCGGGCTCGGTCGCCGGGGCATCTCGGCGTTCATCGTGCCGCCCGGGACGCGAGGCTTCTCGGTCGCGCAGCGACTCGACAAGATGGGCCTGCGCGGCAGCGAGACCACCGAACTCGTGCTCGACGACGTCCGCCTGCCGGCGGACTCGATGCTCGGCCCGGAGGGCGGGGGCCTGAAGGTCGCGCTCTCGGCGCTCGCCGGCGGTCGGGTCGGGATCGCGAGCTGCGCTCTCGGAGTGGCCGAGTCTGCGTTCGACGAGATGCTCCGTTCGGTCCGCGCTTCCGACGCGGAATGGAAGCGGAGCCGGCTCGCGGCAGCTTACACGGCGCTCGCGTCGGCTCGTGCGCTCGTCCGCGAGGCCGCGGAACGAAAGGACTCGGGGCGGCCGTTCGTCCGGGCCGCGTCCGTCGCCAAGCTCGTCGCCTCTCGCGCCGCGTTCTCGATCGCCTCGGCCGGTGTGGACGTGGCCGGCCCGGACGGAACGCGCGCGGGAGCACTGGCGGAGCGGCTCTTGCGCGACGCGCGGGTGTTCCCGATCGTGGAGGGCACCACCGAGATCCAGGAGCTGATCCTCGCCCGAAGCCTCCTCGAGCCGGACGACCGGCCAAACGATTACTAGCGGGCCCGTCTCGCGAGCGGCGTGCCGATCGACGCGCGCCCGACGACGCCCGCTCCCCCCGAACCGGGGGCCGCGAGCCCGCTCGTCGACCTCGATACGACCGCGCTCGACCCCGAGGTGAAGCGGATCCTCGTCGCGGACGGGATCACCCGACTCTTCCCCCCTCAGGCCGCGGCGCTCGGCCCGGTCCTCGCGGGCGAGAGCCTCGTGCTCGCGTGCCCCACCGCGAGCGGGAAGTCGTTGGTGGCGTACCTGGCGCTCATGCGGGCGGCGCGCGCGGGCCGTACCGGGCTCTATCTCGTCCCGCTACGCGCGCTCGCGCAGGAGAAGGGCGAGGAACTCTCCCGGTTCGAGTCCCTCGGGCTCAAGGTCGGCGTGTCGATCGGGGACTTCGACCTACCCGCGGAGCGGCTCGAGCAGCTCGACGTGCTGGTCGCGACGAGCGAGAAGGCGGACGGACTCCTCCGCCGCGGGAGCCCGTGGCTCGATCGACTCGGGGTGGTCGTGGCCGACGAGGTCCACCTCCTCCGCGACCCGGATCGCGGGCCGACGCTCGAGGTCAGCCTCACCCGCCTGCGGCGCGCGTACTCCGACCTGCAGATCGTCGCGTTGTCGGCGACCGTCGGGAACTCCGAGGAGCTCGCCGAGTGGCTCGGTGCCCGCCACCTCGCGTCCGACTTCCGACCGGTCCCGCTGAAACGCGGGGTCTACTTCGACGGACGCATCACGTTCACCGACCTCACGACCCGCGAGTTGGACCCCCCGGGGGAAGCGGTCCCCCGCCTCGTGCGCACGGTCGTCCAGGACGGGGGTCAGGCGCTCGTCTTTGTGAACACGCGAAAGTCGAGCGAGCAGGTCGCGGAATCGCTCGTTCCGACGGTCCGGTCGCTTCTCTCGCGCGAGGAACGCGAGCGCGCGCGCCGGGCCGTGGAGGAGCTCGGGGGGGTTTCGGACGAGGAGACCGAAGGGCTCCGTCGGCTCGCCTCGTTGATCCCGAACGGGGTCGCGTTCCACAACGCTTCGCTGACGAACCCCGAGCGGCGCGTGGTCGAGCACGCGTTCCGCGACCGAACACTGAAGGCGCTCGTCGCGACCCCGACCCTCGCGGCCGGCATCAATCTCCCCGCTCGCCGGGTCGTCGTCCGCGACACGACCCGCTACGACGACCGGCTCGGGATGCAGGCGCCGATCCCGGCGATGGAGGTCCACCAGATGCTGGGCCGCGCGGGCCGGCCGCGTTTCGACACCACGGGAGAGGCGCTGATCGTCGCGCGGTCACCCGAGGACGAGGACCGCCTCCTGGACGGTTACCTCTCCGCGGAGCCGGAGTCGGTCGTCAGCCGGCTCGCGGCCGAGCCCGCCCTCCGCATGCACGTCCTCGCGCTCGTCGCGAGCCGGGCGGTCGCCTCCGAGGACGACCTCGAGTCGTTCTTTGCGGCGACGTTCTACGGCCATACGCTCCCGCTCGCCGAGCTGCGCGGCACCGTTTCGACCGTCCGGAGGTTCCTCGTCGAGAACGACTTCCTCGAGCGAGGTCCCGGCCTCCGCGCGACGCCGTTCGGGGCGCTCACGAGCGAACTCTACCTCGACCCGTTGAGCGCGGTCGTGCTGCGACGGGTCCTCGAGCGGGCCCCGCTCGGGGTCGGCGCGTTCCCTCTCCTCGCCGCGGTCGCCGCGACGCCGGATCTTCCCCCGCTCTTCCTCCGCCGTGGGGAGGAGCCGGACCTCCTCGCGCGGTACACCGACGAGGCCGAGGAGCTCCTCGTGAAGCCGGAGGAGCCGCCGCTCGAGCTCGACCTCGACGGCTTCCTGTCGACCCTCAAGACCGCCTCGGTGCTCGAGGCGTGGATCGACGAGGTACCGATCCTCGAGATCACGCGCCGGTACGGGATCGGTGCCGGCGACCTCCGGACCAAGGTCGAGGACGCCGAGTGGCTCCTGTTCGGGGCGGGCCGGCTCGCGGCCCGGTTCGAGCGACGCCTCGGTCGAACGATCGACGACCTCTCCACGCGCGTCCGGTACGGCGCGCAGGAGGAACTGCTCGACCTCGTCCGTCTCCGCGGGATCGGGCGGGTCCGCGCTCGCCTTCTCTACGGCGCCGGCTATCCCGACCGGGAGTCGCTCCGTCAGGCCCCGCTCGACCGGATCGAACGGGTGCTGCGTTCCGCGAAGCTCGCGGAGATGGTCGCTAGCCAGCTTCGTCGTCCGACGACGGAGGCGCGGGAGACGACCGGGCCCCGACGGCCGACGCCCACCGCTCGGCGAGTGCCGGCGCGTCCCACGCCGCGGACGCTCGACGAGTTTCCGGAGGAGCCCGGGCAATGACCCACTCGTCGACCGGGGCGATCACCCGGAGGATCGACCGGGTTCCCCCTTCGCCGCCGGGCCGGACCTCCCGTCGGACGTAGCCCGCCTGTTCGAGCCGAACGAGCCGGCGCCAGAGCGTGGTCGGGGGAAGCGGCGACGCCCCCTGCTGCCGTGCGAGACGCGCCTCGGAGCGCCGGACCTCCCCGAGGCGGGCCGCCGACCCGTGCGCCGCTTCCTCGATCGCCTGCACGACGCGCGGTTCGATCGCGAGGGCGAGGTCGGAGCGGCCGATCGGCCCCCGGGTCCGGAACGGCGGCGCGAGCAGACCGCGTCGCAATAGGTCGATCGCGCGAGCCGCCCCGCCGCCCTCCACGATCGCCCGCTCGACCGTTCGCTCGATAAGCTCCGAAGGGGCGGCTCGGCCGAGCGCCCGCTCGGCGCGATCGACGACCAGGGTGCGAAGCAGACGCGGCTCGTACGGTTCGATCCGAACGTACGGACCGAACGACCACCGGTCGCCGAGGGCGCGCTCCGCCCGCGCGACGCACTCGGGGGTCCCCGCCACGATCGTCCAGAGCGGAGGGAGACCGCTCTCTCCCTCGGGCAGGAACCGATCGGGCTCTCCGATCGCTCGGAGAACGGGACCGAGGTCGGGACCCCCGGTGTGCACGTCGTCGAGCACGAGCACCGAGGGGCGGCCGTCCCGCCGCAACCGCCGGAGAAAGCCGGCGAGGATCTCGGGCGCGGGGAACCCTCGCCCGTCGAATCCCTCGTCGGTCGTTCGAAGGAGCGCGCTCGCAATCCCATGGAGACCGCGACAGCGCGCGGTACGCAGCAGGATCACCCGCGGCACCGGCCCGACCCGGGCGGTACGGACCCGGTCGGCGACCTCCCGAGCGGCGCGGCGCGCGACCGAGGAACTCCCGCATCCGCGCGGCCCGACGACGCCCACGACCCAGGGAGGCGGTGCCGTCGGCTCGGGTGGGTCCAGGCGACGGACGATCTCTCGGACCTCGCTCTCGCGGCCGAGGACGACCGGCGGGAGCCACTCCTCGGCGAGCACTTCGGGATGCGGCGTGGGAAGCATGAATTGTTGTATAACTATCTTCTATTAGAATTCTAACAACCGCATCGTTCACCTCGGGAAAGGGCTATGGCGGACGCCTCCTCGGGGGGACGATGGCCGAGCCCGCCGACTCGCACACCTCCCGGCGGTTGATCCGCAACCTCGTGCTCGTGGTCGTCGTCGCGATCGTGATCTACGCGGTGTTCACGGTCATCAATCAGAAGTACGCGCTGTTCCGCTCGTTCACCGGGCAGGAGATTCTCCTGCTCGAGGCCGGGGCGGTGGTCCTGGTCGCGTACCTGGTCGCGGCGGCGTTCACCAGCACCGTCGACGAGGTGCTCCGCCGCCGGGGCCAGGTCCAGCACGGCGCGACGATCCGGATCTTCTTGAACCTCATCATCGCGGTCGTCGCGCTCCTCGCGCTGTTCGAGATCTCGGGCGTCTCCGTCGAGTCGATCTTCCTCGGCAGCGCGTTCGTGGGGATCGTCCTCGGCCTCGCCGCGCAGACCGTCCTCGCGAACGTGTTCGCGGGCCTCTTGTTGGTGGTCGCGAACCCGTTCCGGCCGGGCGACCGGGTCAGCTTCATCTCGTCGAGCTACGGTGCGTTCGCCCCGAGCTATCCGCACGAGATGCTCTATCCGAGCTATTCCGGGACGGTCGAGGACGTCGAACTCCTCTACACGGTCCTCCGGCTGGACGCGGGCGGCGTCGCGAAGATCCCGAACTCGGTCGTCCTCGGCGCCCTCGTCCACCAGCCGAAGGTCGGCGCACCGAAGGCCCACCGGGTCCGGATGACGTTCCCGTTCTCGGTCAGCGTGCCGACGGTCGAGTCGGCGCTCGCGGACATCTCGGCCGCCTTCCCCGAGGACGCGGCCCGGACGCCGCCCCGCGTGGAGGTGACGGACGTGAGCGTCGCAAGCTGGGACGCGGTCGTCGTGCTCTGGTCGCCGACGCTGAACGACGGGATGGTACGCGACCGGGTCATGCGGGCGGTGCTCGCGCATCACCCGCTCGCGAACCCGCCGTCGCCGGCGAAGTAGTCGCTCGCCGCGGCCGCGACTTTAAATCCGCTCGGCGCTCGGGCGGGCCCAAGAGGGATACCGTGGGTCGTCGCGTCACGCTGATTCCGGGCGACGGGATCGGGCCCGAGGTCACGAACGCCGCCCGCCAGGTGGCGGACGCCACCGGCGTCTCGATCGAGTGGGAGGTCGTCGAGGCCGGGGAGAAGGCGATCAAGCAGTCCGGGAACCCCCTCCCGGACGGCGTCTTCGAGTCGATCCGGCGGAACCGGCTCGCCCTCAAGGGGCCGATCACGACCCCAATCGGCAGCGGCTTCCGCTCAGTGAACGTCGCGCTCCGTCAGGTGCTCGACCTCTACGCCTCGGTCCGCCCCGCGCGCGCGATCGCGGGCGAGGGGACGCGGTTTCCGACGACCGATCTCATCGTGGTCCGTGAGGCGACCGAGGGGCTCTACTCCGGCGTCGAGCACTGGGTCGACCGCGACCACACGGCGGCGGAGACCGTCGCGATCATCACGCGAAAGGCCTCCGACCGGATCATCAAGTTCGCGTTCGAGCTCGCGCGCCGGGAACGTCGGAAGCACGTCACCGCGGTCCACAAGGCGAACATCATGAAGACGACGGGCGCGCTGTTCCAGACGGCGTTCCGCGAGATGGCGCCGCGGTACCCGGACATCCTCGCCGACGAGCGCCTCATCGACAACATGTGCATGCAACTCGCGAAGAAGCCGTCCGATTACGACGTGATCGTCACCACGAACCTGTTCGGCGACATCCTCTCCGACCTGACCGCCGGCCTCGCGGGCGGCCTCGGGATCGCGCCCGGCGCGCTCTACGGGGACGAGCTCGCGGTGTTCGAACCGGTCCACGGTTCGGCGCCGAAGTACGCGGGGTCGGACAAGGCGAATCCCACCGCGGAGATCCTCTGCGTCGAACTGTTGCTCCGCCACATCGGCGAGCGGGAGGCGGCGGATCGGGTCTTCCGCGCGGTCTGGGAGACGATCGCCGAGAAGAAGTTCGTCACCTACGACCTCGCGCTGCCGGGCTACACGCTGACGCCGGTGCCGCCGTCGACCTGCTCCGCCATGGCGGCCGAGATCGCCCGCAAGGTGCCGCTCGTCGACCTCGATACTCCGCTTCCGAAGCCCCGACCCGCGGGCGTCGGGACCGACCCCCACCTCGAGAACTGACCGGCGTCCACGACGAGTGTGACTGAGAAATCCTACTCTTCGTAGGCGTTCTCCGTCTCCCGGCCCCTCCGCTCCGCCCGTGCCCGTCGGATCGACTCCGACGGGTAGAGGGGCCTCACCGCATCCTCGAGCAGGGCGTCGAGGTCCACCCGTAGACCTCCGAGTTCCCGCGTCTCCGCGAGAACCGTTCT
>JASHPY010000097.1 GCA_030037855.1 Thermoplasmata archaeon
CCTCTACCTCGACTGGTTCGTCGTCGGACCCACCCGCCCGACCGCCTCCCCGCTACCGGCCGAGATGGGCATGGCCTACCCCTGGCTCTGGCGCGTCCTCGTCGGACTGTTCCTCCTCGGGATCGTCCTCGCCGGGATCGCGGCCGTCGCCTACGGGTTCACCGCCGCCTGGGCGCATCTCGCGAGCCCGCCCTGACGCGGCAGGAACGCCACCGCAACCCGTTCCCGCGCGGCCCGGGGCGCCTGCCGGGCCGCGCGCCCCCGGGAGCAGGGAAAGCCGTAACTCCCCGGTGGCGGTGACCGGCCGTGCGCCTCCTGATCGTCGACGACGACCGGGTGTTCCGCGAGGAGCTGAGCGAGCTCCTGCGCGACGACGGTCACACGGTCGCGACCGACGGCTCGGTCGCGAAGGCCTTGGAGACGCTCGGGTCCGCGGAGTTCGACGTGGTCCTGACCGACCTCAAGATGCCCCGGACGAGCGGCATGGAGCTGCTCCGGGAGGTCCGGGCGCGCTGGCCCCGGACCCTGGTCGTGATGATCACGGGATTCGCGACGATCGAGACCGCGCTCGAAGCGATGAAGGGCGGCGCCTTTGACTACGTTCGGAAGCCGTTCCGCATCGACCAGATCCGGGAGACCCTGCGGCTCGCCGATCAGGAACGGGAGTTCGAAGCGCCTGAGGGGTCGGCGAGAGACCCGCTCGCGGAGGCGCGCGGGCTGGCCGCGGGAGGACAGCACGAGGTCCTGTTCCTCGGGGACCCCGTTCCTCCCGAGGAGCCGCACCTCCGTGCGGCGCGACTCGATCCAGGGGACCTCGTGGGCCTCGCCGACCGGTGCACGACGTTCGTCGCGGACCATCCGAACGGCGCGGTCGTGATCTCGGGGTCCGAACGGTTGATCGCGGCCCATCGCCTCGAGGACGTGGTGGCCCTGTTCGGCCGCCTGCGGGCGGCGCTCGCGGGCCACGGGCCCTTGCGCGTCGCGTTCAACCCCCGGCGCGTCCCCGGGGTCGTCGCGGCCGCGCTCGCGGGCTCGGTCGCGCCGGACGAGGCGCACTCGACGCTCGAAGCGCTGGCGAACCCGATCCGCCGGCAGGTGCTCCAGCGACTCGCCGAGGGACCGGCGGCGTTCAGCGAGGTCATGCGCGCGGCGGGGCTCGACGACTCGCCGAAGATGTCGTTCCACCTGCGGAAGCTGGTCGAGGCCGAGCTGCTCTCGCACGACGGGGAGCTCTACCGGCTGACGCCCCGGGGCGACGCGGCCGTCGGCCTCCTGCGGGATGTCGCGTTCCTCCCGCCGGGCAGCTCCGCGGACAATCTCGCGTTCCCGCGCCGCAACGCGCCGTCGCGGCCCAACCGCCCGGCGGGCTAGACGATCCGGTCCGGACGAGCGTCACCGACGGTCTTCGCCCCCTCCTTCCGGCGGGCCGCGGCCGGACGCGTCGATCCCGAAACGCGCCGGGGCTCGACGTTCCGCCCGGCAGCGAGCCGCGTCGGACGTCTACGACGCGGGGAGCGGCGTCTCGTGGGGGCGGTCGAGGAACGCGCGATGGACCGCGAGCCCTCGTCCGATCAGGAGCCCGATGCTGACCCCGTACAGTAGGTCGAACGCGATCAGGATCTCGAGGGCGCCGAGCGGGAGCGACGTGGGGAACTGGAACGACGTGATCGCGCTGAACCCGAACAGCCAGAGCTCGATCCCCAGCCGGACGATGAAGAGGACGAGGTTGAGGACCGGTACGATGATAGGCAGGTGGTAGTACAACTGTTGGCCCGCCCGTTCCTCGAACTTCACGAGGGGCCGGATCCGGGGCTCGGCGAGGAGCGCGGAACCGACCACGACCCCGAGGTACGGGGCGACGAGCGCGTACCCGACCGGCCCCCACGTACCCACCGCCACGTAGATCGTGGACGCGGCGAAGAGAGCGAACAGGACCATGGAGAACGCCCCGTAGCCGAACACGCGGGCGGTGCTGTAGGGGGTACCCTGGGAGAGCGCGTAGGTCCGGCGGACCATGATCAGGACGATGATCACGAGGAAGAGGATCGCCGACTCTTCCGCCGACGAGATGCCCGCCATGGCCGCCTCGCCCAGTTCGGGGCGCTAAAAAGGCCTCCGACCGCGCCGACACCTCTTCGGCTCCGGGCCGAAGCGCGCCACCCACGACGGGAGGGATTCGGGTACGGGGCGCGACCCCGGCGCGCGGTCGTGCAGGGAACCGGGCCGTGGCCCGCGCCGGTGCCCGCCGCAGGGAACCTACGAGACCTGCGCCTATCATCAAGCTATAAGTACATTCTACGCGCTTGGACCGACCATGTCGGTGTTTGTGACCGAGCACACCCACTCCGGCGCGACCTGCCCCGCGGGAAATCCGGAGATGGCGAAGGGTCTCCTGGCGATCGTCTCCCCCGACAACGCGAAGCGCCAGGGGATCACGATCCGGGGCGAGGCGGTACTGAACGGGCAGCACCACCTCTATCTGATCGTCGAAGCGTCGAGCGAGAGCGCGGTCCGGGAGTACTTCGCTCCGTTCGGCCAGTTCGGTTCGCTCACCGTAACTCCCGCCTCCCGGTGCGAGGACGTCGTCCACCGCGGAGTTTGCTGAGCGGGCCCGCCGCGGCGAGTCCCGCGACTTGGGAACGACCGGCGGGCGCGCGGGCGTCCCCGGATTCCTTGCCTCCGCGCTCGGTCTCCGCCCCGGCGTCGACGGCGATCCGGTTCGTGCCATCGACTTCGTCCGGCGCCCAGGGGTCCCGGAGGGCGCGACGCCCCCCCCCGTTTGTCGGTTCCGGGTGCTCCCCTTCGTGGACCGGAACACGCCGGAGCGCCCGTCAGGAGCGGGAGGCCTTCGGGAGGGCTGTCGAACGCCGTTCAGAGCGGGCGCCGAGGAGCTCGCGCAGGACCGTCGCGTTGCAGTGGGAGGCGTCGCGCGCCGCGTACAGCAGCGTCACCGTCCCGTCGCGTGCCTCCTGAGCCAGTCGGTTCAGGAGCTCGGTCGAACCGGCGAGCTCCCGAAGGTACCGCCGGCGAAACGCCCCGTATCGCTTCGGGTCGTGCCCGTACCACGCTCGGAGCTCGGCGGACGGGGCGAGTTCCCGGAGCCAGGCCGCGAGGCCGAGGTCCTCCTTCCGGATCCCCCGGGGCCACAGTCGGTCGATGAGGTAGCGTCGGCCGTCGCTCGGCTGCGCCGGCTCGTACACTCGCTTGGTGCGGACGGTCATCCGAGCTCGGCCACGCACCGGTGAGTCTCTCATATCGTCCCGGGCCGCGCGATCCGGCGGACGACCGGCGCGGGTCACGCCGGGCCCGGGGCGAACGCCCGCTGGCGACGGATGAGGTCCGCGCGCCGGGGGTCGTCGCGCGCAGAGGCATAGAGCGGCGAGTACAGCACTTCGAGGAACGGGAGCTGGTGCTCCCGGAACGCCTCTTCGAGGGCCGCGAAGAACCCGTCGAGGTCGCCGAGCGCGAAGCGGACGAAGCCGACGAAGAACCGGGCCGGCCCACCCGACGCGGCGTGCGCTTCGAGGAGCTCGAGGTCCCGCCGGACCCCCTCGAGGTCGCCGGTCCGGGCCTCGAGGATCCCGCGGTAGGCGACCATCCAGAGGTTCCCTGGCCGAGCCCGTTCCATCGCGCGGACTCCCTGCGCGGCCGCGGCATAGTCACCGATCGACAGGTAGTACTCGGTCCGGTGTGCGTTCGTGCGGAAGGGGATCAGCGACTCCGTGCGCTCCCAGTGGGCGAGGGCGTCGGCGATTCGTCCCGAGTAGAAGTAGAGACGGCCCAGGAACGCGATGACGTTCACGTTCGCGGGGTCCCCGTGGTACGCGCTCTCGATCAGCTGGACCGCCTCGTCGATGCGGCCCGCACCGGCCGCGATCTGGGCCAACCAGCGATACGGGTCGGTGAGGCTCGGATTCAGCTCGATCGCCCGCCGCGCTTCGCGCTCGGTGCGGACGAGGTCGTCCTCGGCGATGTAGACCGATGCGAGGAGGGAGTGCGCCTCCGCGATCCCCTCGTTCGACGCGAGGGCGCGCTCGAGCTCCGCCCGGGCCCGGCCGACCGTCGTGTCGAACGGCACGGCCCCTTCGGTGGCGAGCCAGAGGAGGGCGTCCGCGGCGCCGACGCGCGCCCGCGCGAAGTCGGGGTCGAGCGCGATCGCTGACTCGAAGTGGCCGAGCGCCGTCCGCATCGTCGCCTCGGAACCCCGTTCCGCCGCGAGCCGCCGCCCCTGGAGGAAGTCCGAGTACGCGTGCAGGTCCCGCGTGTCCGCCGGCGCGCGCACGAACGGCACGAGCGTCGTCACGCCCGATCGAGAGAGATGCCCCGAGATCGCGGTCGCGATGTGGCTCGCGATCTCGTCCTGAATGGCGAAGATGTCCCCGAGGGGACGGTCAAAGCGGGCCGACCAGAGCGACTCGTCGGTCGCCGCGTCGACCAGCTGGGCGGTGATCCGTAACTTCTCGCCGGCCCGCAGGACGCTGCCCTCGAGCGCGAGCTGGACGTTCAGCTCCTGGCCGATCTCGCGCACGGAGCGGGACGATCCCTTGTACCGGAGCACGGACGTCCGGGCGATGACCCGGACGCTCGGGAGCCGGGCCACGTGCGAGATCAGCTCGTCGGTGAGACCGTCCGCGAGGTAGTCGTCCCCCGTCTCCGGCCCCCGGCTCGTGAACGGGAGCACGGCAAAGCGCAGGTTCGGGCTCGTCCCGGGATCGGTCGGGGCGGGGCGGCTCGGCGCCCCCGAGAGGACGACCCGGTAGACGTCGACGGGGTGCTCGACGTGCTTCAGCCGGCGGGGCCCGAGCTTCTCGAGCGGGACGCGGAGCTTGTTCTGGACCTGGTCGAAGACCGTCGCCGAGAGGCAGATCCCGCCGGGCTCGGCGAGCGGCTCGATCCGCGACGCGACGTTCACCGCGTCGCCGACGATGTCGGTGCCCTCCTGAACGACGTCCCCGACGTGGATGCCGATCCGCAGCACGATCGGCTCGGTCGCTTCGGGACGCGCGTTCCGGCGGGCGACGGACTCCTGGATCTCGACCGCGCATCGCACGGACTCGACCGCGCTGGGGAACTCCACGAGCAGCCCGTCGCCGAGGCTCTTCACTTCACGGCCCCCGTGCGCCGTGACGCGGGGGCGGATCAGCTCCTGGTGTTCCCGCCGGAGCCGGAGGGCCACCTCCTCGTCCCGCTGGCCGAGCCGAGTGAACCCGACGAGGTCGGTGAACATGATCGCGGCGAGACGCCGCGTCGCTTCGGCCACGTCCCCGCAGCTTCGTTTTCCGAGTTAAGCGCTCCGGGAGCCGGGCGCGCGCGACCGACGTGGCTCGGGCGCGCCCCCCCGGGCCCTCGGGACGCGCCCCGGGAGCTCAGCCGAAGGTCGTCGGGACCCTCGAATCGGCGAGCCGCCCCTTTGCCGAGTGCGCCGCGACCAGGATGAGGATCGTCCCGATCAGGTTCAGGATCGGGAAGATCAACAGGATCGCCCCGGCCTTGAACAGCGAGTCGTCGTACCGGGTCCCGAGCCGCCAGATCCCGATCAAAAGGCCGATGAACCCGATGAACGCGACGATTCCCGCCACGACCAGGAGGCCGAGGAGGTCGAGCGCCAAGCTGACGTTGAGGCAGGCCGACGTGATGACGTTCCCCGACCCGGCGCAGGCGACCGCTTGGAGGATGATCCAGAAGAAGCCGAACCCGACGAGGGTGACCAGCACGATGCCGATCAGTTCGAGCAGCACGAGCGAGGCGGGCGTGGAGAACCGGGAATCGACCCCGGTCAGATCGCGGAACGCGCTCCGGTAGAGGAGGAGCTGGACGACCTCGAGCACGATGCCGATGCCGGCGATCGCCACGACAAGGTACAGCGCGGAGAGCACGATGCTGAGCCCCGTGGTCGACCCGACGTTCGTGGCGTTGACGAAGGAGGTTGCGTTGGTCCCGAAGAGGGCCACGAGGGAAACGACGGCGCTCACGAGCGACAGGATCGCCGCCCACTCCACGCTCCCGAGCGCGCGCTTATCGACGGCGCGCGACGACGCGCTCGGCGCCGGGAGCGGGCTTCCGAACGACATCGGCGCCATGCCCGGAGCCGCCGCGAACGGGGGCGACGAGGGAACCGCACCCCGCGCGCCGGCCGGCGACGGCAGCGCGGCCCCGCACGAGGCACAGAACGTGGCCCCAGGGACCGTCGGCTTACCGCAGAACGGGCAGAAAGCGCCGCTCACTGCGATCGCATCCGACCGGCCGGCCCTTAATCCCTTGCTTCGGGGCGCCGACCGTCGCCGATCAGGTCGGGGCGCCGGCCGTGCGCCTCCCGAATCCTTTAAGTTACCTCAGGTAATTCAGTAAACTGAGGCAACCACCATGTCCGAACCACCCCGATCGATCGACCACCGGTTCCCGGGCGTCCCCACGCTCGAGGGGGCTGGCGTACGACTCCGCCGCTCGTTCTCGAACAACGAGGTCCCGCTCTTCGACCCGTTCCTCCTCCTCGACCGCTTCGGGTCGACCAACCCCGAGGACTACCTCGCCGGTTTCCCTTGGCACCCGCACCGCGGCATCGAGACCGTCACCTACGTGCTCGACGGGTCGGTGGAGCACGGGGACACGCTCGGCAACTCCGGCGTCATCGGCGCGGGCGACGTGCAGTGGATGAATTCGGGGAGCGGGATCATCCACCAGGAGATGCCGAAGGTCTCGCCGGGCGGGATCTCGGGCTTCCAGCTCTGGGTCAACCTTCCCGCCCGGGAGAAGATGGGCGTCCCCGCCTACCGGGGCCTCACCGCGTCCGAGATTCCCGAGGTGACGACCGACGCGGGCGACCGGGTGAAGGTTGTCGCGGGCAGCTACGGGCGCGTCGAGGGACCGGTGCGAGGGATCCCGGTCGACCCGACGTACCTCGACGTGCGGGTCCCGCCGGGCGGTGAGTTCGAGTTCCCGACGCACCCCGGCTACACCGTGTTCAGCCACACGATCGACGGCGCCGGCACGTTCGCCGGTGACGATTCGCGCCCCACGACCGCCGGCGAGACCGTGCGTTTCGGTCCCGGCGGCCCCGTCCGGGTCCGGGCGTCGGAGGACGGCCACCGGTTCCTGCTCGTCTCGGGCCGACCCCTCCACGAGCCGGTCGCGTGGTACGGCCCGATCGTGATGAACACCCCGGCCGAGCTGCGCTCGGCGGTCCAGGAGCTCCGTTCGGGGGAGTTCATCAAGCACCGTCGGCCGATCGTCGAGGAGTAGGCCCGCACCTCGGGCGGACCGGACCTATCGACGGCCGCGAGGCCGTCGGGCGGACTTCTCGCGCGCCAAGCGGGCGAACGCCCGGTCGAGCACCGCGATCGAGCGTTGGAGCTCCGCCGCCGCGAGCGACTCGCGCGCGGTGTGGTCGAGCCGGGCGTCCCCGGGCCCGTACGCCGCGGCCGGAACCTTCCAGGCCGGGACGACGACGTTGAGGTCGGAAGTTCCGCTCTTCCGCCAGAGCGTCGGCCGGGCCCCGAGCGAGCGGATCCCGTCGGAGAGCGCGAGCACGGCCGGATTCGCGCGACCGACCTCGACCGGCTCCGCCCGAATCCGCACCGCGATCCTCGGGCGCCCCGGCTCCTCCGGCAGGAGCCGGAGGACGTCGGCGGTCGAGAGCCCGGGAGGCAGGCGAAAGTCGACCACGACCCGCACGGTCT
This sequence comes from Thermoplasmata archaeon, assembly GCA_030037855.1. GTDB lineage: Archaea > Thermoplasmatota > Thermoplasmata > Lutacidiplasmatales > UBA184 > Lutacidiplasma. Next base: position 7,677 of record JASHPY010000097.1, read on the forward strand.
CGGAGTCGCCGACCCGCCGGGTCTCGAGGGCCACGGTCTTCGCGGTCAGGGACGCGAACAGCGACTCGGTGTGGCGGGCGCTCGCGAGGCCGCGCACGGCCGCGGTCCAGTCGAGCGCGAGGTCGGTCGTGGTCGGCGCCGGGGAGGAGTAGTGCGTCCGACGGCCCCGGAACGTCGCGAGGAGCTGGAGCTCTCCCTTGTAGCCGATCGTGACGCCGTCCCAGCCGCTCGGCTCGCCGACGATCACTCGATCGGGTGCCCGTCGCGAGAGAAGATGGCGCGCCCCGCGGCTGTCGACCTCCTCGCCGACGGCCGCGACGATCGTGAGCTCCCCCGGACCGGCGAAGTCCCGACCGGCACAGAGCGCGGCGGCGATCGCCCCCTTGGCGTCCACGGAACCCCGACCGTAGACCCGGCCCCCGCGACGGCGCACCGGCCGCCGACCTTCGACCGTGTCGATGTGCCCGAGAAAGAGGATCCGGGGCCGCCCGCGGCCCCGGCGGGCAAAGCCGTTGCCGGCGCGGTCGACCGAGGTCGCGTACCCGAGCTCGCGCGCCACCGCGCGGAACTCGCGCACCGCCCGACGCTCCCGGCCGGACGGGCTGTACCGCGCGACGAGACGAGTCAGTACGTCAGCCGGCTCCAGCGGAGACCACCTCCCGGATCGCGGCGAGCCCCCGCGACCAGTCGTCCTCGGAGATGATGAGCGGCGGGATCAGTCGCAGCACGGTCGACCCCGCGGAGATCGCGAGGAACCCGCGCGCTTCGAGCGCGGCGAGGTACGGCAGCACCTTCTCGCGGAGCTCGACGCCGATCAGCAGTCCGAGTCCGCGGACCTCGCGCACCCGCTCGGACGGAAGGTGACCGAGCTGCGCGCGCGCCACGTCTCCCAGCTGTTCGGCGCGCCCGGCGAGGTTCTCGCGGACGACGAAGTCGAGCGCCGCGATCCCGGCCGCGCACGCGAGCGGGTTTCCGCCGAACGTCGAGTGGTGGCTGCCCCGGAACCGCCGCTCGACCTCGGGGGTCGTGACGGTCGCGCCGATCGGCACGCCGCCGGCGAGCGACTTGGCGAGGAGGAGCATGTCCGGCACGACCTGCCAGCGCTCGAAGGCGAAGAGGCGGCCGGTCCGTGCGATCCCCGTCTGCACCTCGTCGAACGCGAGGAGCGCCCCGGATCGGTCCGCTGCCGCACGGGCCGCGCGCAGGTACTCCTCGGAGGCGACGTGGACACCCCCCTCCCCTTGGACCGGCTCCAACAGGACGAGGGCGGTCGCGTCGTCGACCGCTCGGTCGAGCGCGGCGACGTCGTTGAACGGCACGTGCTCGAAGCCCGGAACGAGCGGCTCGAACGGTTCCCGGAGCTCCCGACGCCAGGTCGCGCTCAGCGCGCCCATCGTCCGGCCGTGGAAGCCGCGCATCGCGGCGACGACCTTGCGTCGGCCGGTCGCACTGCGCGCGATCTTCAGCGCGGCCTCGACCGCTTCGGTGCCGGAGTTCGAGAGGAACACCCGACCGAACGAACGAGGGAGCAGCTGGAGCAGCTTTTCGAGGAACGCCGTGCGCACCGGGTTCGCGTAGCCCGCGCCGAGGTACAGGAGCTCCCGGGCCTGCGCGGCGACCGCGGCCGCGATCTCGGGGTTCGCCGCGCCCAGGCTCCCGGCGCCGTGGGTCGCGCCAAGGTCGACGAAGCGTCGCCCCGCGTCGTCCCACAGCCCAGCACCCTCGGCTCGCACGATCGTCAGCGAGCGGCGGGGGGAGCTCGCGAACTCGGGCGACCCCTCGGTCGTCGTATCGGTCACTGGATCACCGTCCCTTCGCCCGCGAGCGCGCGCTCGACCGGTCGGGGTCCCGCCGACGAGGCGATGACCGCTCGACCGACCCCCCGCGCGACCGCGGCGCCGGCGGCCGCGAGTTTCTTCCGCATGCGACCCCGGGCGAGCGGCGCAAACTCCTCGACCCGTTCCTTCGCGATCGATCGGACGAGCGTGGCGGGGTCGCCCGGGTCCCGAAGGAGCCCGGGAACGTTCGTCAGGAGGACGAGCGAGTCCGCACCGAGCGCGACCGCGACCTCCGCGGCGACGCGGTCCGCGTCGACGTTCACGACCTCGCCCCGCTCGGTCACGGCGGGGGGTCCGACGACCGGCACGACGCCGAGCCCCAGCAGCGAGCGCAGGAGCGCCCCGTCGACGTGCTCGATCGTGCCGGCCCAGTCGTCCCGAACGACCCGCACGCGGCCGTCCACGACCTCGCGCGCCCCTTCCTTCCGGCGCGCGAGCAAGAGTCGGCCGTCGACCCCCGAGAGGCCGAGCGCACGGACTCCCCGGCGGCCCAGCGCCGCGACGATCTCGGTCTGCACGCCCCCCGCGAGCGCGAGGACGACGACCTCGAGGTGCGGGGGGTCGCTTCGGCGGGAGACGGCGCCGCTCGGCGAGGTGAAGTACTCCGCGGGCCGGCCGAGCGCGTCGCCGAGACGGTCGACCCGCTCCGAGCCGCCGTGGACGAGCACGTAGTCCGTCCGGCGCGCGAGCTCGTCCAGCACGGGATCGAGTGAGTTACCGGCGGCACCGCCGACCTTCACGACGAACGTCATCGGGGCCGCCTAGATCGGGTGGAGCCCGAGGAAGTCGAGCCCGGTCGTCTCGGGGATCCCGAGCCGCACGTTGAGGCACTGGACCGCGTTCCCCGCCGCCCCCTTCATCAGGTTGTCGATCGCCGCGATCGCGACGACGCGGTCGGCGTGCGGGTCGGAGGCGAACCCGACGTCGCAGAAGTTGGTCCCCGAGAGGATCTTTGGTTCGGGCTCCCGGTGGATCCCGTCCGTCTCGTGAACGACACGGACGAACGGCTCCGAGCCGTACGCTGCCCGGTACGCCCGCCAGAGCTCCTTCTCCTCGACCGGGCGCGTGACGAACGCGTGCGCGGTCGCGAGGACGCCGCGGACGGCTTCGACCGCGTGGCAGGAGAGCGCGACGCGGAGACCGGTCTCCTGCTCGATCTCGGCCGTGTGGCGATGACCGGCCGCCGCGTACGCGCGCATCACGCCGGACCGTTCGGCGTGCGAGCCGGCGCGACCCGGGTCCTGCCCCCCGGCGGACGAACCGGTCTTCGCGTCGACAACCACCGGGCCCGACGCGAGCGTCCCGGTCGGCACGAGGGGCCGGAGCGCGAGGATCGCCGCGGTCGCAATGCACCCCGGCACGGCGATGAGCCGCGCCCGGCGCAGCGCGTCCCGGTGGACCTCGGGGAGGCCGTACACCGCCTCGGCGAGGAGCTCGGGGTGCGGGTGCTCGGTCCGGTAGTACGTCGGGTACGCGCGCGGGTCCCGCAGACGGAAGTCGGCCGAGAGGTCGAGCACGATGCCGCCGGTCGCGAGGATACCGGGCATCTTCGCCATCGATCCCCCGTGGGGGGTCGCGAGGAACGTGACGTCGGCCGGGGCGAGCGCGGCGTGGGGAACGAACACGAGGTCGGTCGCCTTCCGGAGGTTGGGGTGGGCGCGGCCGACGGCCTTGCCCGCCATCGCGTCCGACGTCACCTGGGCGACCGTGACCTCGGGGTGGCGGAGCAGCAGCCGGAGTAGCTCGCCCCCCACGTAGCCCGAGCCGCCGACGATCGCGGCCTTCATCGCCGCGCCACTCCGATCGTGTAGTCGACGATCGCGCCGGCGACGTCCGCTCCGCTGACCGCGGTGAGCGCCTTGAACTCGGGCGTCGGGTTGACCTCGTGGACGACGAGCCCCTGCGGCGACTCCATCAGGTCGACCGCGAGCACCCCGCCCCCGACCGCCTCGGCGGCACGGAGCGAGAGCTCGCGGAGCTCGGGCGTGATCGGCAGCGGCTCGGTCGTCCCGCCCCGCGCGGCGTTCGTGCGCCACCGGTCCGACCGCCGATACATCCCCGCGACGACCTCGGACCCGACGACGAAGACGCGAAGGTCCCGGTCCGGTTTCGGAACGTACTCCTGCACGTAGAAGATCGAGTGGAGCGGCGAGCCGAGCGCCTCCTTGTGCTCGATGATCTGCTCCGCCTCCTCGGGCGAGGAGACCTTCGCCATCAGACGGCCCCACGAGCCGACCGCGGGCTTCAGCACCGCGGGGTAGCCGATCCGCTCGACCGCCTTCCGGGCGGCTTCGGGCGAGAGCGCGACGACCGTGCGGGGCGTCGGGACCCCGCGCTCGGCGAGCCGGAGCGACGCGAGGATCTTGTCGCCGGCGACCTCGAGCACGTCGGGTGAGTTGACCGTCGGGACCCCGTAGTGCGCGAAGCAGCGCGTCGCGTAGAGCGAGCGCGTGTGGCTGACGGAGCGATTGAGCACGACGTCCGCGGCGACGTCCGGCCGGTCGAGGCCGAACGTCACGTCGCCGTCGTCGATCCGGACGACTCCGACGCCCCGCGACTCCGCCGCCGCGAGGATCCACTTCTCCTCGGGGCGGATGATCGTGTAGAAGACCCCGAGCCGGAGGCCGTCACTCACCCCAGTCCTCGGCCTCTTTCGGGGCGGGCTGGACGGTGAACGGGGTCGTCCCGAACACCTCGAGCTCGGTACCGCAGTCCGGGCAGGGGAACACTTCCCCTAGGACCTTGTCGTTCCTCACCACGGTCGCATCACATTCTGGGCATGCCGTCATCGTTGCTCTTCCTTCAGTAGTTCCTCGACGAGCTCGACCTTCCGGCCGAGCGAGGACAGGGAGCGGCGGTGGGCGGCGAGTCGCGCCTGCGCGGATGCGAGCTGCCGGTCCACCGACGCGGGGGCGGGGCCCCCCCGGGTCGATCGGCGGCCGACCGCCGCCAAGGGGTCGGCGGCCACGTCGGCCCCGCCGACGGGCGCGTCGTCGAGGGTACGCGTGACCTCCTCGTGAGCGCTCCGGAACGGAAGCCCCTCGACCACCCTCGCTTCCGCGCGATCGGTCGCGTAGAGTTCGGCGTCGGAGGCGGCGTCCCGCAGCCGCGGGACGTGGAATCGAAGCTCGGGAACGAGCGCCCCGAGCGCGTCGAGGACCGCGGTCGCGGTGGCGACCGCGTCGAGCACCGCGGCCTTGTCCTCCTGCAGATCGCGGTCGTAAGCGAGCGGAAGTCCCTTGAGGGTGGTCAACAGCGCGACCAGGTCGCCGATCGCGCGGCCGGACTTGCCCCGAACGAGCTCCGCGACGTCCGGGTTTCGCTTCTGCGGCATCAGGCTGCTCCCGGAGCCGAGCGCCGCCGTACGCTCCAGGAACCCGAACTCCTTCGTCGCGAAGAGCACGATCTCCTCGCCGAACGCGCTCGCGTGGACCGCGAACAGCGCGAGGTCGAACAGGAGCTCGGCCAGCGGGTCCCGGTCGCTGACCGCGTCCAGCGAGTTCTCGAACGCGGACTCGAAACCGAGCCGGCGCGCGGTCGCCGTCGGGTCGATCGGCAGCGTCGACCCGGCGAGCGCACCGGCACCGAGCGGGGAAACGTCCGCGCGGCGAGCGGTCGCGAGCAGGCGGTCCACGTCCCGGTCGAACCGCCAGAAGTGGGCGAGGAGCCAATGGGCGAGCGTCACCGGCTGCGCCCGCTGGAGGTGCGTGTATCCCGGCATCGGGGTCTCCCGCTCGGGCGCCGCGCGGCCGAGGATCGACTCCTCCAGCTCGAGCAGGCGACGGGCGAGCCCGTGCACGGCGTCCCGCAGGTAGAGGCGCTCGTCGAGCGCGACCTGGTCGTTCCGGCTCCGGGCGGTGTGGACCTTGCCCCCGACCGATCCGACCAGCTCCGTCAGACGGACCTCGACGTTCGTATGGACGTCCTCGAGGTCGTCTCGCCACGGGAACGACCCCACGGCGACGTCCCGGGCGACCCGGCGCAGTCCGCCGACGAGCGTCAGGACCTCGTCCGGACCGAGCAGCCCGGCGGACCCGAGCATCTCGACATGCGCGATGCTTCCGGCGACGTCGTACGGCAGGAGCTGTCGGTCGACCGGCAGCGAGCGGAGGAACGCGGCGGCGGGCGTCGCAACGTAGGTCGGGGCGGGCATCCGCTCGGTCGACGGGGGCATCGGTCGGTCCTTCGCTACGGGCGGTACTTCCCGGCGCGGGCCGACGCCGCGGTCGGCTGCGTACCGATCGCGGCCCAGGTGCGCGCGGGGAGCCCCCAGACATAGATGAACCCCTCCGACATCTCGGGGCGGAATCGGTCGCCGCTCGAGTACGTCGCGAGGCTGTGCTGGTAGATCGAGTAGGGAGAGCGGCGACCGACCACGCGCGCCGAGCCCTTGTAGAGCTTCACCGCGACCTCGCCGGTCACGCGCTCCTGGGTCGAGGTGACGAACGCGTCCAGCGCGTTCCGCAGCGGGGAGAACCAGAACCCGTCGTAGACGAGCTGGGCGTAGCGAAGTTCGACCGTGCGCTTGAAGTCGAGCAGGTCGCGCGGGAGCGTGAGGGCCTCCAGCGACTGATGCGCCGAGATCAGGACGGTCGCGGCGGGGCACTCGTAGACCTCACGCGATTTGATCCCGACCACACGGGACTCGAGGTGGTCGATGCGGCCCACGCCGGCCGCGCCCGCGACCCGATTCAGCTGGACGATCAGCTCGTGGAGCGGCGCCCGGTGGCCGTCGAGGGAGACCGGGAGCCCCCGCTCGAAGGAGAGGTTCACGTAGGCCGGCTGCTCCGATGCGTCCAGCGGCGATCGGGTCCAGCCGTAGACCTCCTCGGGCGGTTCGACGGCGGGATCCTCGAGAATTCCGCACTCGACCGAGCGGCCCCAGAGGTTCTCGTCGGTGCTGTACGGGGTCTTCGGTCCGGTCGCGAGCGGGATCGCGTGGCTCTCGGCGTAGGCGACCTCCTCCTCCCGGGTCATCCTCCACTCCCGGGCCGGGGCGATGACCTCGAGGTCCGGCGCGAGGCTCGTCGTGGAGAGGTCGAACCGCACCTGGTCGTTCCCCTTCCCCGTGCAACCGTGGGCGACATAGGACGCCCCCTCCCGCCGGGCGACTTCGACCAGGTGGCGACCGATCAGCGGGCGGGCGAGCGCCGTGCTCAAGGGGTAGACTCCCTCGTAGAGCGCGTTCGCCCGGAGCGCGGGCGCGATGAACTCCTCCGCAAACTCCTGGCGCGCGTCGACCACGAACGCCTTCGACGCGCCCGCGGCCTCCGCTTTGGCGCGGACGGCGTCGAGGTCGCCCGGCTGACCGACGTTGACCGTCAGGGCGACGACGTCGGCCCCCTTCTTCTCTCGCAGCCAGGGGATCGACACCGACGTGTCGAGCCCTCCGGAGTAGGCGAGCACCACCTTCGATCGATGCGGCACGGGACCCCTCAGCGGTGCCGGAGAGCGAGGGGGGCGGATTTATACCGTGTGACCGCTGGCCGACATGGCAGGGCAGATTTGTCCGAAACATGACAACTTCGTCGAGCGAGGGGCCCCCGATCGCGCGCCAGGTACGCGACTACCTGGATGGCCACCCGGTCGTCGCCGACGCGATCCGTCTCGGCATCGCGAACTACTCCGCGATCGCCCGGCGCATCGCCGTCGAGCTCGGTCGGGGGCACCCCGACGCGATCATCGCGGCGTGCCGACGGTACCCTCGCGGTCGAAGCGAGTCGTTCCGTGAGCTCGGAGTACGCCGCGTGCTCCGGAAGAGCCGGATCGAGACCCGAACGAAGGTCGCCGCGATCACGCTGAGCCAGGGGCTCGACGTCCTGCAGCGGCTGGGGGACGTCGTCGAAGAGCTCCTCGACGAGAACTCCCTCTGCCGGGTAATCCAGGTCTCCCGCGGCACGGTCGTGATCGTCGACGAGGACTCGGTGCTGCGGGTGACGAAGCAGCTTCGGGGGCCGCAGGTTCTCGGCGTGCGCAAGGGGCTCGTCGAGCTCGCGGTGACGAGCCCGGAGAGCATCGAGGAAACCCCCGGGCTCCTCACGCTCCTCACCGGTGTCCTGTCGGCGCAGGGCATCAACATCGTCGAGGCGCTCTCCTGCTACACCGACACGATCTTCCTGCTCGACGGCGACGACCTCACCGGTGCAATGGGCGTGCTCTCGCGGACGCTGGGCTGAACGCCGAACGAACCACCGTCCGCCGTTCCCGGGATCGGGACGGTGCCCCGACCGCCACCCTCACGAACCCCCGTGCCTCCTCTCCGCCCCGATGCCGTCTCCACGACACGAGCGCCGCGAGGACGCACTGGCCCGCGCGATCCTCGACCGCTACCTCGGGGTCCGTCCGGGCGAAGCGGTCACGATCGAAACGTGGAGCCACGCGCTCCCGTGGGCGCGGGCGCTCGTCGTGGCGGCCCGGCGTCGGGGGGCGCGCCCGTCCCTCCTCGTCGAGGATGAGGAGGCATTCTTCCGTTCGGTCGAGGTGGTCGGGAGCCGGTTCCCCCAACGGTTCCGTTCGGGCTCGGCCGGACGCGGCGGCGCGCACATCTATCTCGACGGACCCGAGGAGTTTCCGCGTCTCCTCGGGCTACCGCCGCGCGACCGGGAGCGGCTCCTCGAGCGGCACGACCGAGCGTGGTGGACGGCCGCCCGTCGCGCGCGCACGCGTGCGCTTCGGGTCGCGGTCGGAGACGCGACGCCGACCGCGGCGGAGCGATACGGAGTAGACCGGGACGCGTGGCAGTCCGAGCTCCTCCGCGCGTCGCTCGTCGACCCCGACGTCCTCGCGCGCCGGGGGGAGGCGGTCCTGCGGAGCCTCCGGGGTTCGCCGTGCTTCCACCTCCGACATCCGAACGGCACGGACCTCTGGGTGGACGTAGTGCCCCGGGCGGCGCGCACGGACGTCGGCCGTCCGGAACCCGCGCGAGGGTTCGTCTGGGGCCATGTGCCCGCGGGGCTCCTGATCCTCCCGCTGCGCGCGCACCGCACCGTCGGGGTCTGGGAGACGAACCGGCCGGCCTACGACCGCTTCGCCCGTACCCCGGTCGCCGTCGGGGGTCGATTCGTCTTCCGACGGGGACGGTTGGCCGAACTGGCGTTCGACCGGGGCGGCGAGCCGGCGCTCCCGCCGCCGGCACGCTTCGGTCCCGGGACCGTACGACCGATCGCGCTCACGATCGGGTTGAACCCGGCGATCTCGTTCGCGCCGGAGTTCCAGGAGCTCGGCGAGGGGACGTACGGGCTCCTCCTCGGCGACGCCCCCTATCGGCCCGGCGGGGAGCGCCCGCGGCGCACGTTCCTCGGCGCGCTGGCCGGGGCCGAGATCGAGACCGACGGATCGCCGGTGCTCGCGCCCGAATCGGGCGCCGGGCGATTTCACCGACCCTAGGTCGCGAACCGCTCGGCGAAGGCGAGCAGGAACGTCCGGGCGTCCCCCAAGTGGCGCGCGGAGATCTGCTCGACGTTCACGCCGAGGGGTACCTCAACGCCCGCACTGCGTGCACGCTCGGAGACCGTCGTCCACAGCGCGAGCGCGCCGTCGACGCTCCGCCGCACCGCGTCGCCGTCGTCCCCTTCCAGGATCGCCCGCTCGACCGACTCCGGGACGTCCGCGCCGAGCCAACGGACGAACTCTGCGTCCTGATCGTCCACGAGCGGGGCGACACTGAGCAGCACCGGCACCGGCGCGAGCGATGCCTGTCGGCAGACGAGGTCGTACTGTTGGATCATCCGGAACGTGCTCTCGGCATCGAAGACGATCTGCGTCGTGAAAAACGCCGCTCCCGCGCGCGTCTTCGACACCATCCGGTGCGGCTCGCCGTCGCGCTGGGGGATCGTGATGTTGCCGACGAGTCCGCCCGCTCGCTCGACGATCGGTCGGCAGATCCGGTTCGCCTCCGTGACCGCGGGGCCCGGGTAGGGAATGTACCGGCTCGTCCCTCCGACGAGCACCACGTGGCGGATCCCCAGTCGAACGCTCTCCGACGTCCACCGTTCGATCGCCTCGGGGCTATCGAGGTGCGCCACGACCTTGTTCACGACCACCTCGCGCCCGGTCCGCTCCGCGAGCTGCCGCCCGTACTCGCGCGGATCCGAGGTGCGATACAGTGGCCGGCCCTCGTGGTTCTCGTCGACCAGCTCGGGAACGTCGATCGCATCGATCCGGGGGATGCCACGGACGAGCTCCACGACGGCGTCGACCTCGGCCGCCGCCCGCGTGGCGCGCGCGCGCACGGACGGCGGCACCGGCTCGAAAAACAGCGGCGTCGCACGCAGCGCCTCCGTGATCGGTCGGGCCATCGGTACCTCCGTTCCTTCGGGGGAACGCCGGCCGGACGGCTGGTGCGATAAAGCGTTTCGTTCGGGCGGGTGCGTTGCGGGGCGCGCAAACCGGCCCCGTACGGAGGCAACTCCCCCGAAAGCCGCTCGGCGGGACCCCCAACCTCAAAGTGCCGACCGGCCTCCCGCGCCCGTGCCGGCCCGCCGGACGGTCGAGCGTCCCGGTCCCCCGACGGGGGACCCGCACGCCCGGGTCCATATCGTGCCGGTCGGTTTCGAGGTCGAGCGCGTGACCGAGCCGCTCGCGGACGCGCGCGCGGACCGGGTCTACCTCGTCACCCGGAGGGAGCGCGACGCCGCCGCCCCGTTCGTGGAGGAGGTACGTCGGCGTCTGCGCACGGCCGACTGGCCGATCGACGTACGCGAGGTCGGCACGGACCCGTGGAGCGTCTTCGAAACGCTCGCGGCGTACCGCGCGATCTTCGAGGCCGAGCACCGGACGGTGCGGGGGGCCGCCGGCGTCCTGCCGCTCCGCGTGAACGTCTCGACCGGCACGAAGATCACCGCGATCGCCGGAACGCTCGCCTGCATGCTGTGGAACGGAGCGCCGTACTACGTCCAGGTCTCGCGATCGTGGTACTCGGACCGCGCGCCGCGCGTCCGTTCGGTTCACGACGTGGTCGAGCGCGTCGAGCCCGTGAATGTCTACGAGCTCCGCGCCCCGGCGCGGGACCTCGTCGAGGTCCTCGAGGCGCTCGCCCGCCGCGGGGGGACGCTGCGGAAGCGCGACCTCCTGCGGGAGCTCGGCCTCGACCGCCCCGCGAGCCGCGGCGGACCGCCGCTCTCCCCGCAGGCACAGCACGGGCGGCTGCGCCGACGCCTGGAGCCGCTCGAGCGTCGCTGGGGGTTCGTCCGAACGGACGCCACGGGACCCCGGGCACGGGTTTCGCTGACCGAACAGGGCCGGGTCGCCCTCTCGCTGTTCGGCGCGGCCGGGGGAGCCCACTAGTTTCACGTAGTTAACGATTGTAACGTTACAATATTCAAGTATTCGCGGCACGGTCGCTTCATTCGTGGAAGCGTGGAACGGTCCGGGGCGATTCGCGGGGGAAACCCTGACGTCCTGGTCGTCTCCGTCCTGGGTGCACGAGGCGGCCGGCCGGCCGCAGCCGAAGGGACCGGGGGCGGCGCCGAGCCCCGGTGCGGTCGTGGCTCCGGCGTCTCCGTTCCGCCGCCCCCGGAGCCCCCGGGGTCCGCGACTCGGATCCGGGCGGCTCTGTTTCTGATTCCCTTGCGATCCTCGCCACCGAACCGCTAAGGTCGAGCGGGACCTCGTCCCGTCGTGGCCCGGCGACATTTCTCGGAGCTGCTCTCCGTCGTGCGCCAGGGGCTCACGGTCGGCGTCGAGTACGGCACGCACTCGCTCGAGGCGTTGCTCTGGGTCGCCGAGACGGTCGAGGAAGGGGTCTACGAGTCGGGCTCGCTCCGCCGCACGCCGGACGGGATCTCGTTCGCGCTCGACAACCCTCCGCTCCGCACCGGGGCGTTCGAGTCGCTGGTCGTCCGGGTGAATGGGGACGCCGTCCCGGGCGAGGGGGTCCGGCTACGGGCCGGCCCGGGAGCGCCGTGGCGGACCGCAGCGTCGCTCTCGCGCGAGCGCCCGCTCGCCCTCGGGCCGGGGGACCGCACCGAGTTCGCGCTCACGGGTCCGTTCGGCGACGGACCCGAGCCGATCACCGTCCGCCTCGAGCTGCGGGTTCCCGCGATCCCGCCGCTCGTCTGGTTCGAGTTCCGGGAGAGCCCGGCGGAGGTCTTCCTCGGCCCGTGAGCGCACCGTCTCCGGCTCCGCCCCGCGTCGCCCCGGTCCTCCTGACCAGCCTCACGGCCGCCGCGCTCCTCGACGGATGCGGCGACCTCGAGCTCGTGCGCGAGACCCGCGGAGCCGACGTCGACTGGGGTGGCGTGATCGGGCAGTGCGTCCGCCTCACCGGACCGTGGCGGTTCGCGCTCGAGAGCGGGGACGCGGTCACGACCTTGCCGGCGACCCTTCGCTCCGCGTCGCCGGACGGAGCCGGCTGGGTGAGCCATCACGAGTGGAACGGGTTCGGGCTCGACCAGCGGGTCGCGGTCGTCGACGGTGCGCCCGGCGTCGTGCGGATCCTTCGCTGCACGCGCGTCGCGGGGCCCCCGGCGTCCCTGACGGTCACGAGCTCGTTCGCCCCGTATCTCCTCCCCGTGCTGGTCGAGGGGATCCGACCGCACCTCTTCCGCGTGAAGACCGGCGAGGACGAGGTCCGAATGCGGCAGCGGGGATTCGGGCTCGCGGTGCGCTCGAACGTCCCGCCGGCGCATCTCTTCCTCAACCGAGGTTCGTGGATCGGGGGCCGCTACCGGGGCCGGGTCGACGAGGTCGGCTTCGAGTACGTGCTCTCGGTCTCGCGCGAGGCGCCCGTCGAACTTCGGGTGCTGATCGCGGGTGGCGTCGATCGATGGCTCGAGCCGGGGACGGAGGCGCGGGCTGCGATCGTCGCCGACCCCGAGTCATCGATCGCCCGCGTCGGGGCGGCCGACCGGGCGTGGACCGAGTCGACGCCGACGTTGCGCTTTCCGGACGCGCCGGCGCTCGAACGGGGGTACGGCGCCGCGCGAGCGGCGCTGCGACGGCTCTACTCGGCACCGGCGGAGGCCCTGACCGGGCTGGTGGCGGGGTACCCGTGGTACTCCGCGCTCTGGGGCCGGGACATCGCCTGGATGCTGCCGGCGCTCCTGTGGCTCGGTGACCTCGACTGGGTGCGCCGGTCGGTCGACACCGCGCTGCGCTTCCAAGCGCGCGGAACGATCGCCGTGCTCGGAGCCGAACCGGGCGAGATGCCGATGCAGGTCTCTCCCGGTCCGATCTTCTTCTACGGGACCTCCGACACGACCCTCTACTACCCGGTCGTGATCGAGCAGTGGGCGCGGCACGCGGGCGCGACCGCACTGCCCGACGGTTGGGCGGACGCCCTGGGGCGGATGATCGCGTGGGCGGAAGCCCGCACCGACCCCGCGACCGGACTGCTGCGGAACGGAGGGGAGGCGGAGTCGATCAGCTCCGCGACGAGCTCGCTCGCCCGCGTGCGATACGGGATCGACTCTCCGGACACGACGATCTGGGACTCGACCGACCGGCGCGACCACGCGATCGACCTCCAGGTGCTCTTCGGCCAGGCACTCGGCGCCGCGACCGCGTTGCGGGGCGACTCGCCCGACGTGCGGCGGTGGCAGGCGCTCGCCGATCGGCTCGCGACGGCCGTGCGATCGCGCTACGCGTGGGGTGCCGAGGGGTACCTCTACGACACGATCCGTGCCGGAGTACCGGTCGGCCAGCTCCGCCCGAACGCGCTGCGCGCGGTCAGTGCGGGGCTGCTCCCGTTGGCGGACGGCCGGCGGCTCGTCGAGCGCGTCGCCCGGGACGACCTCACGACCCCGTGGGGCGTGCGAACGCTCTCCGCGCGGGACCCGGGCTACCGCCCCGATGCCTACCACGACGGGCAGGTCTGGCCGATCGCGACGGCCTGGGCGGCGGACGCCGCGCTCGCGGTCGGGGATGCCGATCGCGGCGTCGCGTATCTCGAGACGATCGCGAACCGGTACGCGGCCGAGGGCGGGTACGCGAACGAGTGCTACCGCGGCGACCGACCGGAGCCGTTCGACTCGTGCTTCCTGCTCGGGTTCAGCGTCGCGCCGTACCTCTCGGTGCTGTTCGAGCGGCTCTGGGGGCTGCGGCTCGACACCGCCGCGCGTCGCCTCACCGTCCGGCCCACGTTCCCGAGGAACTGGAGGTCGGCGGCGATCGACGGCCTTCGGGTGGGCCGGGGCACGGTCTCGCTCGACTGGAGCCCCGAACGGCTCCGCTCCCGCTGGTTCGGCGAGGGAAATCTCACGGTCGAAACCGGATCCGAGCGAGCCGAGGTCGCGCCCGGAGGGAGCCGGGACCTCGCGGTGGGAACGGCCGGCCGCTGACGCGGGACGGCGGGCGACGGGTTCTTCCCTCAGCGCGCGACTGCCCCGGACCGTGCGGGTGCTGATCTTCGGGGCCTCGGGCATGGTCGGCCAGGGGGTCCTGCGCGAGTGCCTGCTCGACCCGAGCGTGACCGAGGTCCGGTCCGTCGCCCGCGCGCCGCTCGGACGCGCGGAGCCGAAGCTCCGGGAGCTCCTGCGGCCCGACGTGGGCGACCTCGCGGACGCCGAGGGAGAGCTCACCGGCTACGATGCCTGCTTCTGGTGTCTCGGGGTCTCCTCGGCCGGTCGGAGCGAGGCGGAGTATCGACGCGTGACCTACGACCTCACCCTCCGGGCCGCGACGTCGCTCGCGCGCGGGAACCCGACGATGACCTTCGTCTACGTCTCGGGCGCCGGCACCGACTCGACCGAGCACGGACGCTCGATGTGGGCGCGCGTCAAGGGCGCGACGGAGAACGCGCTGACCCGGCTCCCGTTCCGCGCGGTCTATCTCTTCCGGCCCGGCGTGATCCTCTCGCGGCACGGGATCCACTCGAGGTCGCGGGTCTACCGCGTCGCCTACGCCGCCCTCTCGCCGTTCGTCCTCCTGGTCCACCTCGTCGCGCCGAACTCGATGACCACGACCGAGACCGTCGGGCGGGCGATGCTCGCCGCGGCTCGGGCCGGACCCCCGGGCCGGATCGTCGGGACGCGAGAGATCAACGCGCTCGCCGCGTGAGAGCCTCTCGCTCGGAGGAGCCTTCTTAACCTCCCGGAGGACGGCCGGTCGATGACCGACGCGATCGAGGTCGATCACCTCGTGAAGCGGTACGGCGGGCTCTCGGCCGTGGCCGGGATCGACTTCACGGTCCGCGCGGGCACGGTCTTCGCCTTCCTCGGCCCGAACGGGGCGGGCAAGACGACCACGACCGAGATCCTCGAGGGCCTCCGCAACCGGACCGAGGGGAACGTCCGGGTCCTTGGCCTCGACCCGTGGACCGAGGCGGCCGCGCTCCACCGCCGCATCGGCGTGATCCCCCAGGATTTTCGGTTCTTCGAGAAGATCACTCCCCGCGAGGCGATCGAGTACTACGGGAGCCTGTTCGGGACGCACCCGGATCCCGCGGGTCTTCTCGAGCGGGTCCAGCTCGCCGACAAGGCATCGAGCCGGTTCGACACCCTCTCCGGAGGGCAGAAGCAGAAGACCGGCCTC
Organism: Thermoplasmata archaeon; assembly: GCA_030037855.1. Classification (GTDB taxonomy): domain Archaea; phylum Thermoplasmatota; class Thermoplasmata; order Lutacidiplasmatales; family UBA184; genus Lutacidiplasma. The sequence continues at coordinate 22,985 of JASHPY010000097.1, forward strand.
GCGCTCGCGCTGACGAACGACCCCGAGGTCTGCTTCCTCGATGAGCCGACGACGGGGCTCGACCCGACCGCGCGCCGTGCGATCTGGGCGGTGATCCGCAGCCTGAAGGCGGAGGGCCGAACGGTCTTCCTGACGACCCACTACCTCGAGGAAGCGGAACTGCTCGCCGACCAGGTCGCGATTATCCACCACGGCCGGATCATCGCCGCCGGGACCCCGACCGAGATCATCGCGACCCACGGCCGGCCGGAGCGCCTGCGCTTCGACGCCGGGCCCGGCCTCGCCGATTACCTCCGGTCTCGCCTCCCGCTCTCCGTCCGTGCGGCCGACGGACGGGTGGAGGTCGAACTCCACGAGAAGACGGACGCCCTGCGGGCGCTGTCGGCCGTCGAGGCGAGCGGCCTCCCGTGGCAGAACTTCGCGACCGTGCAGGACACGCTCGAGGACGTGTTCGTCCGGCTGGTCGGCCAGATGGACGACGGGACGCTGAAGTCGGAGGGCGCGGCATGAGACCGGCGCGGATCGTCGCCGACCTCAAGGTCGTCACCCGCTCGTACCTGCGGAACCCGGTCGCGCTGTTCTTCTCGCTGATCTTCCCGATCATCCTGATCGCGCTCTTCGGCCTGATCTTCTCCGGTAGCGGCACGAGTCCCGTGACCCTGCAGGTCGTGGACCTGGACCACGGGTCGCCCGAGGCGGGCGTGAGCGAGTCGTTCCTCTCCGCGCTCAACAACACGAGCGCGGTGAAGGTCGTCGTCGTCAACCAGACCGAGGAGAACTTTGCCGCCTGGCTCGGGCAGAACGACGACCCGGTCGGTCTCGTCATCCCCGCCGGGTTCGGCGCGAACTACACGGCGCATCGGCCGACGACCGTCCTCGTGTACACGGACCCGGAGGACGCGGCGGACAGCGGGGTCGTCCTCGGCGCGGTCCAGGGCGTCGCGAACTACTACAACCTGCACGCGGCGAACGGCACCGAGATCGTCACCCTCTCGCAGGCGAACGTCGGGAGCCAGGTGTTCACCTACATCGACTACCTGATCCCGGGGCTGATCGGCTTCTCGATCCTGACGAGCCCGATGTTCTCGATGGTCGACGTCGCCGCGTCGTACCGCAAGGAGGGGATCTTCCGCCAGCTGTCGCTGACGCCGCTCACCCGCGCGGAGTGGCTGACGTCGCATTTCGTCTGGTACATGGCGATCACGTTCGTCACGGCCGGGATCATGATCGGGGCGGGCCTCGTGCTGTTCGGCGCCCGCGTCAACGTGACGCTCGGGCTCGTCCCGTTCCTGATCGTCGGCCCGTTGTTCTTCGTCTCCCTCGGGATGCTCGCGGGGTCGGTCGCGAAGACCCCCGAGAGCGCCGCGCTGATCGGGAACATCATCACGTTCCCGATGATGTTCCTCTCGGGCACGTTCTTCCCGGTCTCCGACTTTCCCGCGGGTCTCCAGAGCTTCGCCCACATCCTCCCGCTGTACTACGTGATCGACGGGATGAACCAGGTGATGCTGTTCTCGAACACGATGCGCGCGCTGACCGACCTCCTGATCGTCCTCGTCGGCGCGGTCGTCGTCTTCCTGCTCGCGATCCGCTTCTTCACCTGGCGGGACGAGTGACGCCGGCCGACCGCGCCCGCATCGACCCCGCCCGGTTCCGCGGCGTCTTCGCGCGCTGGGCGACCGGCGTCTCGGTCGTGACCGCCCACGGACCGACCGGGGATGCCGGGCTCACGGTGAACGCACTCCTCTCGGTCTCGCTCGACCCGCCGTCCGTTCTCGTGAGCCTCTCGAACGGGGCCGATACGCTCCCGGTGGTCGACGAGAGCCGCCACTTCGGCGTGAGCTTCCTGTCGGCCGACCAGCGGGACCTCAGCGAACGGTTCGCGCGCGCGGTCCCGTCGGCCGAGAAGTTTCCCGGGGTCGGGCTGCACCGGGGCCCCCACGGTTCCCCGCTGCTCGACGGCGCGATCGGCGCCCTCGAATGCCGCCTCGCGACGCGGACCCCGGCGTTCGACCACACGCTCCTGCTCGGCGAGGTCGTCCACCTCGAGTCCGGCCCCGACCGCGCGCCCCTCGTGTACTTCCATTCCGGCTACGCGATCCCGGACGGCCCCGAACGCCTGCGCCTGGCCCCCGCGCGCCCCTGACACAGCCCCTATAACCTCGCCGTTCCTCGTATCGCCCGATGCCCGACCTTCCCCGACCGGCCCGCCTCGTCATCGTCGGCAGCGGGCCGGCCGGCCTCACCGCGGCGCTCTACGCGGCTCGGGCGGAGCTCCAGCCCGTCGTGGTGAGCGGGGTCCCGGCCGGCGGCCAGCTCCTGGTCACGACGGACGTCGAGAACTTTCCCGGCTTCCCCGAGGCGATCCAGGGCCCCGAGCTCGTCGACCGGATGCGCCGCCAGGCGGGCCGGTTCGGCGCGGAGTTCGTCGACGACAACGTGACGCGGGTCGCGCTCGAGCGCCGACCGTTCGTGGTCACGACCGGCGCGAGCGGGAGCTTCCGAGCCGACGCGCTGATCGTCGCGACCGGCGCGAACGCGCGCTGGCTCGGCCTCCCGTCCGAGACCGCGCACAAGGGCCGAGGGGTGTCGGCGTGCGCGACGTGCGACGGGTTCTTCTTCAAGGGGAAGGAGCTCGCGGTCGTGGGCGGCGGGGACACCGCGATGGAGGAGGCGCTCTTCCTCACGAACTTCTCGCCGCACGTCACGATCGTCCACCGGCGCGGCGCGCTGCGCGCGAGCGCGATCATGCAGGAACGGGCGCGGAGCCACCCGAAGATCTCGTTCCTCCTCGACTCCGAAGTCGCGGAGGTCCTCGGCAAGGAGTCGGTGGAGGGCCTGCGGATCCGACACCTCCCCACCGGCCGACTCTCGGAACTCCGGGTCGGCGGTCTGTTCGTCGCGATCGGCTACGACCCCGCGACCGAGGTGTTCCGGGGGCAGCTCGAGCTCGACGCCCACGGGTACCTTCGGGTCCACGACCACACCCGCACCAGCGTCGAAGGGGTCTTCGCCGCGGGCGATGTCCACGACCACCGGTACCGGCAGGCGGTCACGGCGGCCGGCGCCGGCTGCATGGCGGCGATCGACGCCGAGCGCTGGCTCGCGGAGCGTTCCCCCGTCGCGTCGCGGGCGGTCGCGCCGCCGGCGGCGCCGCCTCCCCCTGCGCCATAGCTTTTAAGTCCGCTCGGTCCGGTGCGCACGGCGGAGCGGTCGGTGCCGAGCAAGAAGAGCCTCCACATCGAGGCGTCGGGGCAGCTCTGCATCTACTGCGGGGCGTGCGTCGGGATCTGCCCCTTGAACTGCATCTATCTCGACGAGACCCGGATCACGTTCGACGAGAAGGTCTGCACGCGGTGCGAGATCTGCGTCCGGGCCTGCCCAGTCGGGGCGATCGAGATCGGCTAGGGCCGAACGCGGAGGACGGGATGGTCCAGGACCTCAAGACCGACGTGCTCGTCATCGGCGCCGGGCCCGCCGGCAGCATGACCGCCAAGTGGGCGGCGAAGCACGGCGCGAAGGTGCTCCTGATCGAGAAGCGGCAGGAGATCGGGAGCCCGGTCCGCTGCGGCGAGGGGATGAGCAAGGAGTGGCTCCCCGAGGTCGGGATCACGCCCGGTAAGTGGGTGAACGTCGAGGTCGAGGGCGCCCGGATCTTCTCCCCCCGCGAGCAGGTCTTCGAGATCAACGAAAAGAGCGCGGGCAACGAGGTCGGCTACGTCGTCGAGCGGGACGGCTTCGACAAGCAGCTCGCGATCGACGCCGCGAACGCGGGGGTGGACGTCGTCCTCAAGACGGCCGCGGTCGAGGTCCTGAAGGAGAACGGCCGGGTCGTCGGCGCCAAGGTCAAGCAGTTCGGCCAGAAGTTCGACGTCCGCGCGTCCGTGACGATCGGGGCGGACGGCTTCGAGAGCCAGGTCGGCCGCTGGGCGGGGATCCCGACGAACCTCGCGCTGCGCGACATGGACACCTGCCTCCAGTACCGCATGACGAACGTCGACTCCGACCTCCGCTACTGCGACTTCTTCCTCGGGAAGGTCGCGCCCGGCGGGTACGTCTGGGTGTTCCCGAAGGACGACCACGTCGCGAACGTCGGGATCGGGGTCCAGGTCAGCCAGGTGAAGACGACCGCCGAGGCGCGGAAGTACCTCGACGCCTGGATCGAGAAGCATCCCGGCTACGCGAAGGGCAAGAAGATCGACATGGTCGGGGGCGGGGTCTCGATCTCGCCGCCCCTCAAGCAGACGGTGACCGACGGCCTGATGCTCGTCGGCGACGCCGCCCGGATGATCGACCCGCTCACGGGCGGCGGGATCGCGAACGGCTGCATCGCGGGGAAGATCTGCGGCGAGGTCGCCGCGAAGGCGGTCCACGCGGGCGACGCCTCGGCGGCGTTCCTCCAGGCCTACGAGAAGGGCTGGCGGGCGCGGCTCGAGGAGAAGCTCTACCGGAACTGGCTCGCGAAGGAGAAGCTCTGCACGATCTCCGACGAGACGTTCGACAAGCTGATCGACGCGCTGCAGGGCGTCAAGCTCCAGAAGCTCAACGTCCACAACATCCTGAAAGCGGTCCACGACAAGTATCCCGAAGTGACGAAGGAGTTCGAGGCGTTCCTCTGAACGCCCCGGACCCGTAACGATGCCCGGCGCGCCGAACCGACCGCCCGAGAACTCGCCGACCCCTCCGCCCCCCGAGGTCGTGCCCGAGCCGCCGGACCGCAAGGTGCTCCGACGCCTCGCCCCCTCGCGCGTCGCGCTCCTCCTCGACATCTGGAAGGGCGCCCCGAGCGCCGAACTGCTCGGACCGTTCGACAAGGCCGAGGCGGCGTTCTCGGCGGGGGACTTCGCGGTCGCGCTGAACTCCGTCGACCTCCTCTCGGTCCGGTTCGCCGAGCCCCGCTGGCCGAGCCTCCCCGAGCCGTTCCGGTCGCTCCGCGTCCCGATCCCCGCCCCGATGCCGCCGCACTGGGACCCGGACCACGCGCTCGCGCCCGCCGAGCGCGAGGCGAAGCGCGCCCGCCGCGCGGCGGACGAGCAGCTCGCGCTCGCCGCCGGCACGATCGCGTGGGCCTCCGCCCACGGCGTCCCGGTCGACGACGTCGCGCCGGCGGTGGACGAGGCGCGCGCGATCCTCGCGACCGAGGGCGTCGGGGCCGGATTCTAC
>JASHPY010000001.1 GCA_030037855.1 Thermoplasmata archaeon
TCTCATTCCTCCGGAGTCTCCAAAGCTATATGTCCGCCATATGGCATCACATAGCCGATGATCACCACAATCCAGTTGTCCGCATCCACCCGGCAAAAGCTGGCGGCCCTCAAGACGAGTCCAAGAGAGACCTACGACGAGCTGCTGAACAAGCTGATCACGTTGGTTCCGGAGGGGGATGACGAGGGGGTGTACACTGACTCGTTCCGTATCGGGCTCCTCAGCGCCCGACTTGACATTCGCGCGGGGCGAACGATGGCACACGAACTCGTCAAGAAGCGGTTGGGCCTCTGACGCCGTGGAAGATCCAGTGGACGGTCACGGCGACTCGTGATCTTAGCTCGCTCGATCGAACTGTCGCACGTCGGATCGTCGAACGCCTGGAGCGGGCTTCGACCGACCCCGACCACTATTTCGAAAAGCTCGTGGGCTCGGACCAGCTCAAGCTCCGTGTGGGAGACTATCGCCTTCTCGCGGCGCTCTCACCCTCCGAACAAGTGATCACGGTGGAGCGGGTCGACCAGCGCCGCAGAATCTACCGCCGATAGAAGGCACACGGCCGTTTCCTCGGCGCATTGGGACCCCCGGAGGGTTCCACTCCCGCCCGCGACCGTCTGGGAACCATGGTCATCGCCATCCCAACAGTGGCTGACGCAAGGAGCGCAAGTCGGATAACTATCACTCCGGCACACTCCCAAGTGCGGCAGGAGCTCCAAGCGAGGAAGACGGGGGGAAAGAGCTGGGATGAGTGGCTGCTCGAGGAGTACGACCCACCGGAGTGGCTGGCCGAGCTCGAATCTCGCCGGAAGGGGGGCCGCTGGCTTCCAGCGGGTGAGCTCGAGCGAGTCCACGAGCGGCGGAAGCTGCGGGTAAAGTAAGCGGTGCCCACCCGCTACTTCCCGCACGCGAACGCGACGGAGGCGTTCGCACCACTCCCGCCGCACATCCGCGAGGAGTTCCAGTACGCGATCCGGGGTCTTCTCTTCCCACCCTTCCGACCCGGTCCCGGCTACCGAGTCAAGGAGCTCACGGTCTAGCCGGGGCTCTGGCGACTGCAGCTCTCCTCCTTCCGACGCGTCCGATGGTATTCCTCCGTGGATGGAAACACGCTCAGAGTCTACGGATTCGGCCCTCGCAAGGGATGCTATGCACGGCGGCGCCAGACGGACCGGCTTCACCGGTGATCGCCCGCCGGCGAGCGACCCATCTGGCCGCCCTAGAGAGGGGAGTACCCGAGGGGAGGAATTGGGTGAGGTTCCCCTCCGACACTCGACGTGGAACGGTCGGGACGTTCCCGGACCCGCGCGTAGGTACCGGTCCGGGCCCAACTACGGCGAGCGCGGAGTCCGGCGCGAGAGCCCGCGAGAAGGGGTTAAAGCGAGCCCGCCGGTCGAGTCGCCCAGATGGCGGACCGGAAAGTGATCGCCGGGCTACAGATGACCATCGACGGGGTCGCGGAGTGGCCCGCCTATCGCGACGAGGGCGACGACGACGACCCGGAGGGGACGGATTTCTGGCGAGCGATGTACGCCAGCTACTGGGATTCGGTCGACACGCTCCTGCTCGGCCGACCCACCTACCTGAAGTGGTCCAGCTTCTGGCCCGGGGTCCGGAAGAAGCCGGACGCCGGACGGTTTCCGCGGCAGTTCTCGGAGTTCGCGGACCGCGTCGAGAAGGTCGTCTTCTCCCGAACGCTCGAATCGGCGTCCTGGGAGAAGTCCCGGATCGTCCGCGGCGACATCTCGGAGGAGATCGGTCGACTGCAGTCGCTGCCGGGCGGAAACCTGCTCCTCGGGGGCGGCCCTCGGCTGGCTCAGGAGTTCCTCCGCCGGGGGCTCCTCGACGAGCTGCGGTTGACCGTCTATCCCAGTTTCGCGGGACGGGGGAAACCGCTCTTCGACGTCGAGGCCCGGCCCGATAACCCCGACGACATGATCCCCCTCGGCGCCCCGCTGCGGCACGATTTTCGTCTGATGGAGGCGAGGCCTCTCAAGTCGGGCGGAGGGGCCGTCTTTCTGCACTACACGGCCGTACGGGACTGAACGTCTCGCGTCGCGCCCGCGGAGGCCCGCACGATCCGCGGACGGGCGGGGTGGGCCGAGCCCGAGCTTGAACGACGGGCTGAGGAACGTGCGACGAGCTCGGGGTCGAGCGTCGGGAAGGCTCCACCCGTACGGGCCGCCGTCGAGCCCGGCAGCCCCCGACGCTCTCGACCGAACGGACGACGTCCGAAGCGAGCCCACGGCCCGAGTCGTGTACTTTCTGAATCGGAAGGGTTGAGGCTCCTTCCGGTCTCGACGGGTTCAGGAGCTATGGTCCGCCTGCTGCGAGACGCGGAGCTGCGCGATCGGATCGACCTGCCCCGGGTGGTCGCCCGCCTCGAGGCCGGATACCTCGCCGATGCCGAGGGCGGGGTCACCGCGTTCCCCCGGAGCCGGTACGATGCGGGCGGGACGACGTTCGCCTGGCTCGGGGCGGCGGTCCGCTCCCAGGACCTCCTCGGGTTCCGTTCGTATCTCTACCGACCGGACGGATACGACCGGGGCGAGCAGCTCGTCGCGCTCTACGGGCTCACGAGGATGGAGCTGCGCGCCGTGTTCGTGGGTCGATTGGTCGGCAACCTGCGCACGGGGGCGACGGTCGCGGCGGCGTTCCATCTCCTCGACCCGGCCCTACGGGAGATCGGGATCGTCGGCACCGGCTACCAGGCCCGGAACGCGACCACCTGCCTCGCGGCGGTCTTCCCGATCGCGCGGTTCGTCGTATGGAGCCCGACCCCGGCCCACCGGGAGGAGTTCCGAAGCTGGAGCCGGGCCTCCCTTCGCGCGGACGTCACCGTCGTCGATCGGCCGGACGAGATGTTCCGGACGGTGGGCGCGCTCGCCCTCCTGACCTCCGCGACCGAGCCCGTGATCTCGGCCGCCGAGATCCCCGGCCGAGCGATCGTCGTCAGCCTCAGCGGCTACCGCCGGCGCGAGATCGCCCCCGAGATGTTGGACGCGACACCGCGGATCTGGACCGACAGCGTCGCGCAGGCCTCCGGTCCCGGCACGTTGTTCGAATCGTCCGAGCGACGCGCGAAACTTCGGCCGCTCGGGCGGGGGTTGGCGGACGGCACGGCACGGGACCCCCGCTCCGTGACGATCGTCCTCAACACCGGTGCGGCCTGGGAGGAGGCCGTGACGGCCCAAGCGCTGTACGAGCTCGCGCTCGCTCAAGGGATCGGCACCGAGATCGAGCTTCCGACGGCGGGTGCAGGGTCCGACACGTTCTGACGGTCCCCGCGGACTCGGACGAGCGTCGGCGCGCGGGCGCGGCGCCCGGGAGTCCCCGCACGGGGGGGGACCCGAGGGCGGGCAGTCGACGACCGCACATCCTATACCCGCCGCGGAGCTCGTCCGGCGTGGCCGTCTCCTCCCCGCGTCCGCGAGCCGGGATCCGGCGCGCGGACTTCCACTCGCACTCGTTCCTGACGGACGGCGATACGTCGCCGACCGAGATGTGGAACGAAGCCGTGGCGCTCGGTCACCGCGCGCTCGCGCTCACGGACCATCTTTCGCTCGACGACCCGAAGCCGCTGCTCGACCGACTCCATCGCGAGGCCGCCGCGTGGGACGGGACGCGATTCCTTCCGCTGGTCGGCGTCGAGCTCACGAAGCTGCCCGCGCGACGCATCGCGGACGTCGCCCGCGCGTCGCGACGCGCCGGGGCCGAGATCGTCATCGTTCACGGGGAGACGATCGTCGAGAACGTGCCGGCGGGCACGAACCACGCCACGGTGGAGTGCGGCGAGATCGACGTGCTCGCGCACCCGGGGATCCTCGCGGCCCGGGACGCCGAGCTCGCGAAGGCGAATTCGGTCGCACTCGAGATCTCCGCGCGGCGGGGCCACTCGCTGTGCAACGGGCGGGTCGTGCGGCTCGCCCTCGAGGCCGGCGCGGACCTCGTGGTCGATTCCGACGCTCACGCGGCCGACGAGCTGATCACGCTCGAGACCGCGCGCCGGATCGCGCGCGGCGCCGGCGTCCCCGAGAAGGAGCTCGAGCGGGTGCTCGTCGAGACCCCGTCGCGGGTGATCCGGAAGGCCCGGCAGCACTAGGCCCCGGTCGCTGGCGGCCGCGTCACGAGGTCGGCACGCGCGGGCCGGTCGACGGCGTGCCGCCGGTCGACGCGCCGCCGTCGACCGGGACGACCGCCCCGGTCACCCACCGGCTCCGGTCGGAGAGCAGGTAGTCGATCGCCCGCGCGACCTCCCAGGGGGACCGCTCGACCTCGTCGGCGAGCGGCATCGGGCCGTCGGCGGGGGGCGGGTCGATCCGGTCGAGGTGATTCGTCATCGACCCCGGCAGCACGGCGTTGAACCGGATCCCCCACGGACGATAGTCCCGCGCGAGCTTCGGCACGAGGTCGGCGAGCCCCCCCTTCGCCGCGCAGTAGGCGGCGCTCCCCGCCCACCGGACCGGGAGCGCGGCGGAGACCGCCACGACCGAGCCCGCGCCCCGCTCGACGAAGTGCGGCACGACCGCCCGCGTGACCCGGAAGAACGGGTCGAGGTTGTCGCGGATCGCGTCCGACCACTCGGCGTCGGTCATCCGATGGAGGAGCGTCTCCCCGCCGAACCAGTGTCCGGCCTGGATCGATACCGCGTCGATCCGCCCGAGGTCGGCGATCGCGCCGCCGACGACCCGGTCGATCGCGCGGGAGTCGGCGAGGTCCGCGGTGCGCGGGAGCACGGCCCAGCCGCGTTCCCGGGCGTGCACGGCGAGCGGGCCGAGCGTCCGGTCGGTGCGGGCGACCGCCACGACCGTCGCGCCCTCCGAGGCGAGGAGGTTCACCACCGCCGTCCCCAGCCCGCCGCCGACGCCGGCGACCAGGACGACGCGCGGGGGGACCGTCATCTCCGGCGGCGAGCCGTCGCGCATATTTTTCGGTTCGGCCCCCGGACCCGCCGGTGCGCGGCGTCGCGCGGTGTGACTTGTACTTCCAAGTGCCTGGGGGATCGATGTCCGCGGCGGACGGTCGCACGGAGCTCGCCCAGGTCGAGAACTACCGGTTCACGGTAACGTTCGCGGAAGCGCCGTTCCCGGGGCTGACGGTCGACGAGCCCGCGCCGGTCGGAGGGGACGCCGGCCCGAACCCGGTCCAGTCGCTCGCGATGGCGATCGGCCACTGCATGAGCTCGACGCTCGTGAACACGCTCGCCCGCGCCCGGGTCCCGGTCGCGCCGATTACGACCACGGTCTCGGCGAGCTTTGGGACCAACGACCGCGGCCGTAGACGGGTCCGGGCGCTCACGGTCGAGATCCGGACGCGGCCCCTGGACGAGGCCGATCGGACCCGCTTCGAGCACTGCGTCGAGATCTTCGAGGACTTCTGCACGGTCTCGGGCGCGGTTCGCGAGGGGGTGCGGATCGAGAGCCGCGTCGCCGCGCCGTGACCGTCCGCCGGGAGGCTCACGCCGGCGCGGCGAGCAGCGTGTCGAGGAGGCCGATCGGGGGGCATCCGAAGCCGAGCAGCGTGTCGTGGAACTGCTTCAGGCTGCCGGAGAACCGGGGCTCGAGGAACCGGGTGCGCGAGTTGAGGATCGCGAGCTTCCCGAGCGTGTAGCAGAAGTACTCGGGGTTGAACGTGCCCCGGATCGCCTCGCGCTCCGCGGGGAGGCGCTCGAGGTGCCCCTCCCGCTGGAACAGCTCGATCGCCTGGGGGAGCGACATCCCCTGGGCGTGCAGGCCGACCGAAACGAGGAGGCGGCAATCCCGCAGGAGCGCGTCGTGGAGCTGCGCGACCTCGGCGGCGGGGCTCTCCCGGCGGAACCCCTGTTCGATCGCGAGCTGCTCGGCGTAGTGGGCCCACCCCTCGACGAACGCCGGCGAGAGGAACACCTTCCGCGCGAGGCTCCCGGTCGAGCGGTTGAAGTGGAGGAACTGGAGATAGTGCCCCGGATAGACCTCGTGCACGGTGACGTTCCGCAGGGACGCGCGGTTCATCGACCGCAGCCACTCCTCCTGCTGCACCGGGGTCCACGCGGGGTCGACCGGCGTGACGTAGTAGAGGCCGTCCGTCGAACCGGTGTCGAACGGGCCCGGCGGGTTCAGGCTCGCGGTCGAGAGCGCGCGGCCCCAGACCGGGGTCTCCTCGACCCGGCAGACCGCGCTCGCGGGGACCTCGGCGAGGTCCCGGTCGGCCACGAAGCGTCGGGTCTCGTCCACGAACCCCCGCGCGGTCGCGAGGAGATCCCCCGCGGCGGGGTGGTCCTCGCTCATCTGCTGAAACAGCTCGGCGGCCGAACGGTGGGCCTCGCGGGCGATTGCCTCGAGCCGCGCCTGGTTCCGGGCCAGGTCGGCCACGCCCGCGCGGCGGATCTCCTCGAACGGCGCTTCGATCCCTTCGCGCACGAACAGGAGTCGTTGGTAGCGATGCGGACCGAGCGCGAAGTCCGGGACCGCCCGGGGGAGGCACTCGTCCCGGAGCCAGGCGACGAACTCTCGTGCGCTCGACTCGGCGGCGCTGCGGGCGGCGTCGAACGGACCGGTCATCGCGGCGCGCGCGGCGAACGGCACGGCCTCCTGAAAGTGCGGCGCGAGGCCGCCGCCGATCGTGAGCGCGAGGTCGACGAACGGCCGCGGCAGGGGGCCGCGCAATCGACGGCGCCCCTCGGCCAGGACCTGGGGCACGCGCTCGAGGGTCCGGACGACGGCCCGCATCCGCGCCTCGACGGGCGCGTACTCCCGCGCGAGGTACGCCGTCAGGCTGATCGACCCGACGTAGACCATCGGGTTCCGGTCGAGTTCCTGGGACTCGCGAAGGTCGAAGAGCGGGCTCTCGAGCAGCAGGCGCAGCAGGAATCGGTCGATCCGCCGGGTCTCCGATAGCGAGGCGTCGTCGAACCGGCCCAGCTGGACGAGCAGCGCGTCGGCCCGCGCCGACCAGGAGTCGGTGGCCGCGCGCGACAGGTCCGGGACCTGCCCGTCGTACTGGTGAAGCCCGAGCCCGATCGCGTAGGCGGGCTGCAGCTCGAACAGGTGGTCGACCACGCGCCGCTCGAGCGCGTCGAATTCCGCCGTAGTGGATACCGGAGCTGCCATGCGTGCGGTGGGGGGGGAGAGGGGCGGGTTCAAAACGCTACGTGTCCCCGCGCCGGTACGCGAGCTACTCCACCCACGTCATCCGGCAGGTCGGGCAACGTCCCCCGTCGAGGGGGGTGCCGCAGACGAAGCACTGGGAGCGGGGCCGGGGAACGATCGGGACCGCCCCGGTGGTCGGTTCGGCGCGGTCGGGCAGCGGCGGGGGAGGCGCCCGGGGGCCCTCGACCTCGGACGCGGTCGGCGTGCCGCTCGCGGGCGGCGCCCGCGCGTCCGAGAGCTCGGTCGGGGGCGCGGGACCGGGGGCCGGCTTCGCGGCTGGGGCCGCGGAGGCTCCGGGAGAAGCCTTCGGAGATGACGTTCCCGCGGGATCGGAGGGCTTCTTCTCCGGCGCTTCCGACTCCTTGCGTCGGCGGCGGAAAAACGACATTCCCGGTCCGGAGCCTCTCGGGGAGCTTTGAGCGTGTCGGACCGCCGGCACCGCACCGTTTTCCGCATCGCGCGATACGGGGGCCATGCCCCCCACGCCCTCCGAGCGGCTCCGTGCCCTCGGCATCGAGTTGCCACCGCCCCCGAAGCCCGCGGGTGCGTACTCCCCGGTCGTTGCCTGGGACGGCTACGCGTGGGTGTCCGGTCAGATCGCGGTCGAGGGGGGGAAGGTCGTCCGCCCGGGTCGCGTGGACGCGGACGTCCCGGTCGATGTGGCGAAGGACCTCGCCCGCCGGGCGACGCTCCAGGCGCTCAGTGCGCTCGCGGCGTCGCTCGGTACTATCGACCGGGTCCGTCGGTTTCTTCGCGTCGCGGTCTACGTCGCGACGTCCCCCGGGTTCGACCGGCCGCACGAGGTCGCGAACGGGGCGACCGAGCTCCTGATCGAGCTGTTCGGCGACGACGGTCGACCCGCGCGGATCGCGGTCGGGATGGCGAGCCTCCCGCTCAACGCCGCCGTCGAGGTGGAGTTCTTCCTCGCGACCCGGTGACCGGCGCGTCGATGGATCCCACGGCCTGGCCCGGCGTCTTCCGCGAAGGACGGGGGGTCTACACTCGCAATCTCCGACCCGGCGAGCGCGTGTACGGCGAGGAGCTCCGGACCGCCGACGGCGCCGAGTACCGACAGTGGGACCCGTTCCGCTCGAAGCTCGCGGCGCTGCTCGTGAAGGGGGCCCCGCGGGATCTCTGGCCCGAGGTGGGCACGGTCCTCTATCTGGGGGGCGCCCACGGCACGACCGTAAGCCATCTCTCCGACCTCTGGCCGGACGCCTCGATCTTCGTGGTCGAGAAGAGTCCGAGCGCCTTCGCGCCCCTACTCGCGCTCGCACGACGGCGCGCCAACCTCCTTCCCCTGCTCGCGGACGCCCAGCTCCCCGAACGGTACGCGGCGGACGTCGGGCTCGCCGACCTGCTGTACCAGGACGTGGCGCAGCGGAACCAGGCGGCGATCTTCGTCGAGAACGCGCGCACCTGCCTCGCCCCCCGGGGGGCGGGGATCCTGATGCTCAAGGTCCGTTCCGTCACGCAACGACGGCCCGCCGAGGCGGTCGTGCGGGAGGGGCGGGCCGAGCTCGCGCGGGGAGGGCTCTCGGTGCGCGCGGAGGTCGACCTCGCGCCGTTCTCGCGAGAGCACACCGCGCTCGTGACCGGGCCGGCATCTTCCACCGTTCGCTGACGCGCCCCCGAGGAAATACCACGGCTCGGGTCCGACCGTCAGGTCGACCGTGGACCGGACTCGCGGGAGCCTGTGCACCTGCCCGTTCCTCTTCCTCGCCGGCGGGGCGATCCTCGCCGCCCTCCTCGTCGCGCCCCCGCTGTCGATCGAGCCCGGCCGCGACGTGACCCTCCCGGCCCTCGGGCCGCCGGTCGAACCTACCCTCGACCTTGACCCCGCCACGTGGTGGATGCCCGCGGGCAACTCCACCGGATTCTCCGCCGCCTGGATCGACCCGCCCGAGGGGTGCGGGCTCACCGCGGTCTGGTTCCGATGGGCGATCGTCGGCGCGCCGGTCGAGGGCGCGCTCAACGGGACCGTCGGCCCGAACGTCACGTTCGTCGCGAGCTCGTCGGTGACCGGCACCAGCACGCTCCGGGTGCGCTCGGCCGCGGTCATCGACTGCCCGGGCGGCTCGACCGCGACCGTCGGCCAGGCGGAGGCGAACGTCACGGTCGTCGCCCCCGTTGCGATCGGCGATCTGGCGCTCGCGCCGGACCCTGCGGTGCCGGGCGAGAACGTCTCGCTGGCCGGGAATCTTACCGGCGGCGAGCCGCCGTACGTCGTGACGATCGCTTGGGGAGGCGGGACGAGCTCCTCCCTCGTGGTCGGCGCGCCGGGCCGGTTCTCCGCCGTCCACGCCTACCCCTCGGGCACCTACCAGCCGGACGTGGTCGCGACGGACTCGTCCGGTCGCGTCGGCCAGGCGACCGTGGACGAGCCGCTGACCGTCAGCGACTCGACCGCGGTCGGGATCACGGCCCCGGGCTCCTCGGTCGACGTCGGGGTCACTATGTCGTTCGTCGCGCGCGTGCTCGACGAACCGAGCGGGTCGGCGACCGGCTGGCGTTGCAGCAGCGATGCTCCGGCCGCCCCGGCTTCCGCGAACGGTACGAACTTCTCGTGCGGCTTCTCCGAGACCGGAACGGGGGAGGTCTTCTTCGAGATCGACCCGCCCGTTCCGTACCTCCCGGTGAGCACCACCCTCGTCGAGACGGTCGAGGCGCTCCCGACGCTCGTCGCGAACGGCTCGACGCAGGTCGCGGAAGTCGGGCAGCCGTTCGCGGTCGCGTTCAACGTCTCGGGCGGCGTGCCGCCGTTCCGGCTCCGCTGGTCGGAGGTCGGCACCTCGACCGAGGGCACGCTCTCGGTCCCCTCGGACGGCCGCGTGCTCGTGCCGCTCGACCCCGTGCTCCCGGGGTCGCTCGAGCTGGTCGCCCGGCTCGTCGACGCCGACGGGGTCGGGACCGAGAATGCGACCACCGGTCTGTTCGTCGAGCCCCCGCTCAACCTCTCCGCGAGCGCCGAGCGGAGTCTCGGCGCGACGGCCGCCGACCTCGCGATCGACGGGAGCGCCTCGGCCGGCGCCCCCCCGTTCCTCTGGATCGTCACGCCGTCCGTGGCCCCGAAGAACGGCACGGCGCTCGAGGGGTCCCTTGCGTCGATCGGCTCGTTCGGCTGGGCGGGGAACTACACGGTGGTCGGGGGGGTCAACGTCTCCGCGACGGTGGTCGACGCCGCCGGCGGCTTCGCGTCGGTCACGTTCGCGCTCGAAGCGGTGGCGCCGCTCGTCGGCGGTCTCGTGGCGGGTCCCGCGCCTCCGTCGACCCCGGCGTCGTTCGAGATCGATCTCACGCTCTCCGGCGGGCTCCCACCGTTCGAGCTCAATGTCAGCGCGTCCGACGGCGCGCGCTGGAACCTCACGATCCGGACGGACGGCGCCGACGTGCTCCCGCTGAACTCGACGGTCGGCGGTCCGCTCTTCCTCTCGGCCCGGGTGAGCGACTCCCTCGGCTCCGCGCTCGAGTGGAACACCAGCGTGACCGTGGTGGCTCCGCCCGCGACGCCACCGGCCCCATCTTCCCCTCCGCCCTCGGCGGCTCCCGCGCCGCTCGCGACCGGCACGGCGATCGCGCTCGGATTGGCGGCCGTCGGCGCCGCGCTCGCGGCCCTCTACCTCCGCCGCCATCGCACTCCGCCCGGCGCGGGCCCCCGTCCGGACGCGACCGCGGTCCTCCGCCGGATCATCGAACCCGCCGACGGCGCGGACCGCGCGACGGTCGAGCTCCTGGCCGAGGAGGCGGGCGTTCCCCTCGAGGAGGCGCGCGCCACGATCGACCGCCTGATCGCGGACGGCACGCTGCGGGCCGAGACCGACCCCGACGGAGAGGAGGTGCTGGCGTGGGCAACGCTCGGGGCGGCCTGAACCGACGCCGCCGCTGGGCCGCGCTGGGGGCGATCCTCGCGATCGCCCCGATCCTTTGGGGGGCCGGGCTCCCCCCGCTCGGGCCGGCCGGTGGCGCTCCGGACGTCCACGTCGGCGCCGCGACGCCCGCGCCGGCGAACGTCTCCCCCGTCGCCAACTTCTCCGCGTCGATCAACCGACTGGTCGAGCTCCTAGGCGTCGCGGGGAGCGGGCTCCTGGCGCTCGTCTGGGCCCGGGTCGCCCTGAGCTGGTTCTCCCACGACGTGACGAAGAAGGTGCAGGCGAAGGAGCGCGCCCGCGACGCGCTGGTCGGCACGCTGCTGTTCGTCGCGGCGATCACGGGGCTCGTCTGGGGACTCGCCCACTGGGTGCTCACCGGCGTCTAAGCCGACGGGACGCGACCGTGCTCGGACTCGGACTGGACCTCGGCAGCCTGATCCAGACGCTCCTGTTCCTCCTGTTCTCCGGCCTGACCGCGATCGTCTCCGCGGTCATCGGGCCGACCTACGACCAGCTCCTGGTCCCCGAGCTGAGCCCGTCGGCCCTCTACCCGGCGCTCGCCGCCGGCACCTCCGACCCGTCGAACTATCTCGCGGCGGCGACCGCGTTCTCGACCTACACGCTCGCGAACGTCGTCGATCCGGTGATCGCGCTCGTCGCGATCGGCGTCGCGCTCCTGTATCTCTCCCGCGCGTTCGTCGCGCGTTGGGCGACGTCGTTCGACGCGCTGCTCCCGCGGCTCGTGATCGCGGTCGTCGCGGCGAACTTCACGGTGCCGATCGCCGGGGCGATCCTCGGTCTCGGCGCCGGCCTCTACCCGGTCCTCTCCGAATGGGACGGGGGCGTCTGGCAGCACTGGGTCAACCTCGCCGGCTTCGGCCAGATCCAGTTCTCCTGGGACAACGGGGCGCTCGCGTTCGTCCTCTCGCTCGCGGAGTTCCTGCTCGTCTTCGGCCTCGTGCTCGCCGTCGGACTGCGCGACGCCCTCCTCGCGGTGCTGCTCGTCCTGCTCCCGGTCTTCACCCTCCTCTGGCCGTTCCGCCCCCTCGCCGCGCTGGCGAAGCGGGCGTGGCTCCTCTTCGTCGAGCTCGCGTTCCTGCCGTGCGTCCTCGTCGTCCCGCTGGAACTCGCGGTCGGAAGCCCGAGCCCGGTCCTCCTCGTCGGCTACCTGGGCTGCGCGCTCGCCTCGCCGTACCTGCTCTCGGTCGCCGGTACCCACCTCACCGCGTTCGGCTTCCCGGCGAGCCCGGGCGCGATCGGCACCGGAGCGCAGCGCGGTCTCTCGGCCGCCCCGGCCGGCGCGGCGAGCTACGCC
>JASHPY010000098.1 GCA_030037855.1 Thermoplasmata archaeon
CCGAGCGAGCCGCCCATGATCAGGAGGGGCGCGAGCACCCCGCCGGAGGTACCGGAACCCAGCGATACCGACCAGATGATCGCCTTGACGAGCAGGAGCGTCGCGACGAAGACGAGCGTGACCTGAACGGCCGGATAGCCCACCGTGAGCTGGAGGTTCGAGCACGCCAGGAGGACGCAGATCCCCCCGTAGCCGACCCCCAACGACTCAACGACGATGATCCCCCCCACGCCGACGACGACTCCGCCGATCGCCGGCCACCACATCCAGTGGATCGGAAGCTTGCGGAACGAATCCTCGAAGAAGTAGACCGCCCAGGTGAGGACCGTCGAGAGCGCGCCCGCGAGAATGCCGACCGCGACCGCCCCGAGCAAGAGCCAGCCGGTGGGGAAGCCGCTCGCGGCCATCGGGAACAGGGGACCGAACCCGTGGGCCGGGATCAGGTACCAGCTGAGGAAGGCGGCCGTCGCGCTGGCGATGCCGACCGGGACGAGGCTCCGCGGTCGCCATTCGAACAGCAGCAGCTCGACCGCGAGCAGCACCGCGGCGACGGGAGTGTTGAAAATCGCCGACATCCCGGCGGCCGCGCCGGCGACGAGGAGCGTCTTCCGCTCCACGGCCGAGAGGTGGAAGAATTGCCCGAACACGGAGCCGAGCGCGCCGCCGGTCATGATGATCGGCCCCTCCGCGCCGAACGGCCCTCCGGTTCCGATCGATACCGCCGACGATACCGGCTTGAGGACGGCGAGCTTGGGGTCGATCTTGCTCCGGTCGATCAGGATCGACTCGAGCGCTTCGGGGATTCCGTGGCCCCGGATCCGCTCGGAGCCAAAGCGGGCCATCACCCCGATGATGAGCCCGCCGACGACGGGGACCCCGATCGAGAGGTAACCCCAGGTGTTCGCCGGCGCGACGACCGTGATCGAGAGGCGACCGAAGTAGAACAGGTTCGTGAAGAAGCCGATCAGGTCGTAGAGCGCCGCCGCCACGAGGGCTCCGATCACTCCGACGATCACCGCGAGCAACGAGATCGTGACCATCCGGCGGTCGGAGGTGGTGAAGTCGCTGAGCTGGTCGACGCCCCGATGCACGGTGGGCGGGGGCGGTACGCCCGTCGCCGCGACGGACTCGGCGCTCATGCCCCCGCGGGACCCGGAGTGAACTCGGAGTCCACGGCGTCCCGCGAGCCCGCCCGGGTCCGCGACGACCGAGTTTCCCGCCGATTCGAGCCGGCGGTGACCGAAACCGGCCGAAGGTCCTTCGCGATCGGACTCGTAGGGCCCCCTCCTACGGGCTCCCGACCACGAGGACCGACCGGCGCGAAGTGGCCACGACGTCCGACGAGACGCTCCCCCGGACCAGTCGGCCCAGGACACCCCGCCGGTGCGAGCTGAGGACGAGCAGGTCGCAGCCGGTGTGGTCCGCGAATTCGGTCAGGCGCTGCGCCGGGTCGCCGTGCAGGATCTTGAACTCGGCGCCGCCCGACGGTCGGCCGAGGGAGCTCTCGACGCGCGCGCGCATCTCGGTCAGCATCGCCTGCTCGCTGTCGTTCGCGGGGCTTCCGTCCGCGGCGTTCGCGGCGACGCTGGTCCCGACCAGCACGACGTGGACGACGACCAGTTGCGCCGGGAACGCCTTCAGGAGCGAGGCGAGAAGGCCGAGGACGCGCGAGTCGTTGTCGGTCAGGTCGAGCGCGACGAGGAGCTTACGGAACAGAGGGCCGCCACCGGGACCGGACGCGGGGGCCGGAGGCGCTCCCCCTGTCGCAGTCTCCACCATGGGTGTCCCCGGCCCAATTTTGGGCGCTCAACCGATGCGAGTTTATAACTCCGGAGCGAGTTCTCGGCACCGGCCCTCGAAGAGTCGGCGAACGTCCGTCCACTGTACGGGTCCGCTCGCGGGAGCGCGACGTTCGTCGGTGGACGTTCGGCCATCGGGCCCGCGCTCGCTCCGTGCGCTCGTAGCCCGTCCGGCGTTGCTCCGACGTTCACCGATGGCGGCGAGCGAGGTATTGATTTAACCACCCAGCGGCTCGACGGCGAAGGAGGGGCTCCGGGTCACCTCGGAGAGCGAAGAACATGATGGCGGCCGACGGCAGAAAGATCTGGATGGACGGACGGCTGGTCGACTTCGCGAACGCCCAGGTGCACGTGCTCAACCACACGCTGCACTACGGGGTCGGGGTCTTCGAGGGAATCCGGGCGTACGAGACCGACCAGGGCGGGGCGGTCTTCCGCCTGAAGGAGCACGTCCGCCGCCTCATCCTCTCGGCGAAGGTCTACCACATGGTGATCCCGTTCAGCGCCGCCGAGATCGAGCGCGCGGTGCTGGAGACGCAGGCCGCGAACGGGGTCCTCCCCTCGTACATCCGACCGCTCGTCTACCGCGGCGAGCCCGCGCTCGGCGTCAAGAACCTCAAGGGAAAGGTCTCGCTCGCGATCGCCGCGATCCCGGCGAAGAAGTACCTCGGGGAAGGTTCCGAGTCCGGGATCCGCGCGAAGATCTCCCCGTTCCGCAAGCCGCACTCCGACGCGAATCCCTCGTTCGCGAAGTCGGCCGGGAACTACATCAACAGCTACCTCGCGGGGGCGGACGCGAGCCAGGACGGCTACGAGGAGGCGATCCTGCTCGACCAGAACGGCTACGTCGCCGAGGGGACCGGCGAGAACGTCTTCCTCGTCCGGAACGGAACGCTCTACACGCCGGGCCTCGAGTCGGACATCCTCCTCGGGATCACGCGGGACTCGGTGATCCGGATCGCCACCGACCTCGGCTACCCGGTGGTGGAGAAGCTCCTCTCGGTCAACGAGCTCCTGACCGCGGACGAGGCATTCTTCACCGGCACCTACGCGGAGATCGCCCCGATCAAGGAGGTCGGGCACTACAAGGTCGGCACGCAGTCGCCCGGCCCGATCACCGCCGCCGTGATGTCGGAGTTCCAACGGGCGATCCACGGCCGCGACCCGAAGCATGCGAGCTGGCTCACGCCGGTCCCGACCCTCGCGCGGGCCACCGCCCGGGTGCGAGCCAAGTAACCGCGTTACGCGTCCTCGTCGTCCTCGCCGGTGCCGAAGAGACCCGGTGGAGGTGCCGGATGCTCGCACGAGTGCACGTGCGGGTCCGGGCGCCAGACGAGTTCAAGCCGTAGCCCTTCGGGACCCCGAAGGTAGAGCGACCGGGACTCGTTGCGCTCCTTCTCGCCGGTGATCGTCACGCGGGCGCGCGTGACCCGGTTGCGGAGGCCGGTCCACTCGCTGACCCGGAGCGCGATGTGATCGATCCCGCCCGGACTCTCCCCCTCCTTCGCGTCGCGAAGGCCGAGCACCTGATCGCCGAACAGCAGGAACGTGTGGTCCGGGCCTTCGCCGATCACGTCCATCCCGAGCTGCTCGACGAAGAAGCGGCGGGCCTTCGCTCGGTCGCGGACCTTGACGTCCACGTGGTCGAAGCCGACCAAGCCGAACTCGCGCGGAGCGGGTCTCGCGGGCACGATGTCGGCCCACCGCGGAGAGGTATATGGTCTCCACGGAGGGACCGTCCGCGCCGGCGGCGGATCCCCTGCGCCCCGGGCCCGGCCGGCCCCACAGGGTTAAAGCGCGACCGCACGGTGGGCCGTCCATGTCGGCAGGGCTCCGCGATCACGAGGCGGACCTCCAGCGCGCGCTGCGGCGCCTCGAACGCGCGACGCCGTTCGCCGAGGTGATGGCGGAACGCAGTCTCGGGGAAAGCGTCCAGTCCGACTCGAAGTCGCTGACCGTGCACAAGTCGCCGCGTGTCGCGGGCGCGATCTTCCGCGCCTGGGCGGGAAACCAGTGGGCGGAAGCGGCGGCGTCGGGGCTGGACTCCGCGTCGATCGCGGCGGCGGTCGACGGCCTCGAGACCCGGCTCGCGTCGGCGACCCGTGGCTCGCCTCCCCCGGGCGAGTCGTCGACCACCGTCGGCGCGGTCGAGGCCGCGCCCGCCCGGCCGCTGCGGGACTGGGGGACCGAGCGATGCGTCGAATGGACCAAGGAGGTGATGCGGTGGGCGATGGCGGTCCCGGACGTCCGGTTCTGCCAGTCGGCCCTCATCTGGAGCGAGGACGAGCGGCACTACCTCAACACGGCCGGATCGAACTGCTTCCAGCGTTCGAGCCGCGCCTACGGCGTCGTCGTCCCGGTCGCCGCGGAGAACGGAAAGTCCGAGTTCAACGCGGAGAGCGTCGGCTCGCAAGGCGGGGCCGAGGCGCTGAACGGGTTTGACGAATCGCTCGTGACGCGGACGGCCGAGCTCGCGCGCCAGTTACTCCGGGCCGGGAAGCCCCCGAGCGGCCGGATGAACGTGATCCTCGACCCGGGCACCTCGGGAACGTTCGCGCACGAGTCGTTCGGGCACGGCACCGAGGCCGATCAGTTCCTGCGCGACCGCACCTACCTGAAGCCGCTCCTCGGCCAGGTGGTCGGGCCGGAGTCGCTCACGATCGTCGACGACGGGTCGGTCCCGGGAGGCTGGGGCTCGATCGCGTTCGACGACGAAGGGCATCCGGGCCACCGGACGCTGCTGATCGATCACGGCCGGTTCGTCGGAGCGCTCCACGACCGGGAGACCGCGGCGGCGTTCGGGACGAAGCCGACCGCGAACACCCGGCGCTCGGACTTTCTGAGCCGTGCGTTCGTGCGGATGACCAACACGATCGTCGAGGCATCCGACTGGAACCTCGACGAGCTCGTTACAGAGGCCGGGGACGGGGTGATCCTCGAGCGGTGGCAGAGCGGCATGGAGGACCCGCTCGGCGGCCGGATGCAACTCAAGGTGCGCCTGGGTCACCGGATCGAGCACGGGAAGATCACCGACCTCGTCGGTCCGATGGCGCTCTCGGGGAGCGTCGTCGAGTTCCTGCGCGACATCCGCGGGGTCGGTAACGACCGGCTCGAGCTCTCCCCGGGGATGTGTGGGAAAGGCCACGGCGACTACCTCCCCGTCGGCGGCGGAGGAGCGTACCTTCTCTCCCGGGCGGTCGTGGGGGCGTCATGACGAGCGCGGTGAACCCCGATCGGCTCGCCGCCCGACTCGGCGACCGGCTCCGCGCGACCCCCGGCCCCTGGGAGGTCTACGCGGAGCGGGCCCGTCGGTACGAGCTGCACTTCAACGGGACCTCGATCGAGCTCGCTCGCGGTCCGATCATCGTCGAAGGCTACGGGATCCGCCTGTTCCGGCCGAAGGGCAAGGAGACCGGCGTCGGGTACCAGGCGTCGACCGACCTGACCGACGACGGCGTTCGCGCGACGATCGGGGACGCGGAGGAGGTCTCTCGCGTGAGCCGGTTCCCGGCCGAGGACCCGCACCTACCGGACCCGAAGACCCCGTCCGGCGGCCCCGAGCTGGTCGATCGCGCGCTCTGGTCGGAACCCGTCCGATCGCTCGACGACTTCGCGTCGAAGCTGTTCGCGTCGTTCGAGGGCCGACCGGGCGTCGTTCCGAGCTTCGGATCCGCGAAGGCGACGCTGGCGGAGATCTCGATCGCGAACTCCCTCGGCCTCGACGCGGCGTTCGCCCACTCGATCGTCGAGACGGAGATCGGCGTGAAGTCGTTCGGGGGCCCCGAGGGCCGGCCCCCGGGAGAGTACTGGGTCACGGGGACGTCGCGGCGGCTCGAGGCGGACCGGCTCCCGGCGCTCGTCGACGACTGGGCTCGGTACGCGACCGACGCGCGGGCGGCGGCGTCGCCGCCGACCGGGCAGGTCCCCGTGATCCTCCCGCCCGAGGTCTCGGAAGGGTTCATACCGGCCGTGCTCGGGTTCAAGCTCGGCGCGGTCGCCGCGCTGCGCGAGCTCGCGATTCCGGCGGGTACGCGGGTCGGGGGCGACGACCTGACGGTCCGCGACGACGGCACCCTCGACTGGGCGGTCGGGTCGGCTCCGATCGACGACGAGGGGACGCCGCGGGTCGCGCGGCCGGTCGTCGTCGACGGCCGAGCGGAAGCCCCCCTTTCGGACGTGCTCCACGCCCGCGCGCTCGAGTCGACGTCGACCGGCAACGCCGCCCGCGCCGACCGGTTCACGCCCTCCCCCGCCTGGGGCCGCTTCCACCACGCGCCGTCGCCCCGGCTGAGCACGGCCGTCATCCCGCCCGGGGACGGAGGGAGCGACGCAGAGCTCATCGAGCAGGTCGAGGACGGCATCTGGGTGCAGCAGATCGGCTGGGCGCAGCCGGACGTGATCACGGGTCGGTTCGGTGGCGAGATCCGGATCGGCTACCGGATCCGCCACGGGAAGCTCGCCGAGCCGGTCCGCGGCGGGGTCGTCGGAGGCGCCGTCATCGGGGCCGAGGGCACGCCTTCGCTGTTTTCGGGGCTATCCGCCCGGGGGTCGAAGAGCCGGCTGGTCTCGGGGCTGTCGACGCCGACCCTGGTCGTTGAGACGCTCTCGGTCTCGGGGGAAGCGAGCCCGACGCCTACGGCTTCGTCTTGAGCTGGACGAGGATCGTCCGGCACTGGGCGCACCGCTGACCGGGCAGGTTCGCGGACGACATCACGCCGAACGCGGTCGGGACCAGGACCTCGAGGCCCGTCGGCCGGAACCGGGTCGACTCCGACTCGCGGGACCAGAACAGTCCCGAGCCGTTGGTGGTCGCCACGAAACCCGCCTCGAGAGGGCCCCCGCACACCGCGCACTTCGCCTCGGCCATGAATCCGACCGGGCACGCCACGGGGCTCGGGTATCTGTTCTTTGCGTCTCCGCGGAAAGGCGGCGCCGGGCGCCGAATGAGCTCCGACTCTGAGGGAGAAAAAAAAGGGCGACCCCCGGAGGGCCGGGTACCCCCCCGGGGGTCAAAGTCATCGTGAGTTACGGATGGTTGTTTCGCACCTTCACTTGTCAGATCCACGAAGTCGGGAGGGAGGGCGGTGTCCGCCCGAGCGGAAGGTCGGGGCGAGCCAGTCCGGCCAGCCGGAGAGGTCGTAGACGTGCGTCCGGGGCGGGGGCGCGACCGCGATCAGGAGGTCGCGCGCCATCGTGTGGGGCGCGTCGGCGAGTTTCGGGCTGAGCAAGAGCGCCGAGCGCTCGGTGCGCAGCATCAGAGCACCCCTCCGAGGTCAGGTGGGGAGAGCCAGGGCATCGCGAGCGTGCGGATCCTGCGCTCCCCGTTCTCGTCGCGGGGCGGCAGGGGAAGCGAGCCCATCGAGACCGGGACGTCCGACTCCCGGCTCCGGGGCGAGTCCGGGACCAGGTGCGCCTCGATCGCCGCGGTCGGGCGGCTGACGACGGGGTAGCTGCCGCGGACGAGGGCCGGGCACTGCCCGGAGCCGCGGTGAAGGAACGCGTACTGGCGGTCGGCGTGGACCTGGCCGCAGGAGGGGCAGACGTCCGCCACCTCGAGCATCGTTCCGATGCCTCCGAGGTAGGCGCCGCTCTCGTGGTCCGCGCTCATCGATGATACCCGTGGGTCGAACTCGATACTTAAAGCTCGGGCGCTAAATTGTACAAAATAATTCTAAGTAGTACCGGGCCGGTATCGACAGCGAATGGCGGGTCCGAGCAACCTACCGATCGAGGTTCTCGACTACGTGCAGACGCACGCGCCGCCGGCGGACTCGCCGTACGGGATCAGTCAACGGGAGCTCGCGAAAGCCCTCGGGTACCACCCCTGCTCGATGTCCCGGCCCCTCGACCAACTGGTGCATGACGGGTTCCTCGCCGCCAAGCGAGGAGCGGTGCGGGACGGGGTGCGAAAGCAGCTCGTCTATCGCCTCACGGAGTCCGGAAAGTCGAAGCTCGCAAGGGAAACGCGGAACATCCCCCTTCTCTCGGGGGCGATCCCGCCCCCGCCGAACCCGTTCCTCGGCCGGAGGGAAGAGCTCGCGCAGCTCGCGGACTTCGCTCGGGACCCCGGCGGCGTGGTCTTCATCGACGGACCGGCGGGGATGGGGAAGACCGCCCTCGTCAGCCGGCACGTGCGGACGGCGAAGCGGGGACGGATCCCGCTGTGGTTCACGGTCCGGCCCGCGAGCTCGCCGCGACAGTTCGTCGGGGCGCTGTCGCACGCGCTCTCGTTCCTCGGCGTGCCGCAGCTGGCCTACTACTCGCAGTTGCAGCGCTCCCCGCTTCCGCGGGAGGTCGCGGACCTGGCGGCCCGGGCGCTCGGCGACCGGGAGTTCGTCCTCGTGATCGATGACTTTCAACTCGCGGACGCCAACCTGCGCAAATTTCTCGGAGAGTTCGTCAGCGGCCTCCTTCGCCAGCGGCGCGATCAGATCTACGTCGTTGGCCAGGAGACACCGCCCGGGCTCGACGAGCACACGCGCGTCAGTCGCATCACGCTCGGGGGCCTCGACCGCTCGGCCGCGCACGAGCTCACCGACCGGCGTGGGGGCCTCGCCGAGCGTTTCGAGACCGTGTACCAGTCCGCCCTCGGCTCCCCGCTCCTCCTGCAACTCGCCGTCTCGAACCCCGACCTCGAGGCGGATGCGGCCACTCTGCCCGATCGAATCGTGGCTCGACTGCCGCCGGACGAGGTTCAGGCGCTCCTTGTTCTCGCACTGTCGAACGAGCCGCTGCCGGGGACCGTGTTGACTGACCACGACGAAATGTCCACCAGTCGACTCGGCGCGGTCGTGAAGATGGGCGTCGTCCAACGCACGCAGCAGGGGCGCTTCGAAATCCTGCAGGTCGTCCGCTCGGCCATCCTCAGCCGAGTTAGCCCGGCGGACGAACGCACGGCGCATCTTCGGCTGGCGGAAATCTACGCCGGCAGCCACCGGCCCGAGGCGATCCGTGAACGACTGTTGCATCTCGTGGCCGGCGAGGCTTGGAAGACCGCCTCGCAACTGCTTGCCCAGCAGGAGAAGGGTCTCTTTGCGTTGGGATACTCGGACGCGCTCCGTAGCTCGCTTCGGCACCTCGCAGTCGCGCTTCCCCGGGGGCCGGCGAAGGTCCGGGCCCTCTTCGCCGAAGCGACAGTCCTGCGGCACCACTCAGACTATCCCGAGGCGATCAACACCCTCCGTCGGGCAATCGCCGAGTCCGCATCAGAGAGTAAGACGGCGTGCGAGGGGTACCTTCAGATGGTCGACCTGTACGCGCGGCTTCACCAGATCGACGAAGCGAGGCAGTCGTTCGAGCAAGCGGAAAGAATAGGGCCGTCCACGCGTCGACTCCAAGTCTACTTCGAGCTTTCCCGGGCGCGGCTGCTTGAAGCGGAGGGACAAGGGCCACAGGCGCGCCCCCAGTATCAAGGAGCCTTCGAGCTCGCCCGACGCTTCAATATCGCAGACCTGGCTCTCGAGAGTATCGCCGCTTGGTCTCGGCTCGAGGAGGTCGAGAGCGGGCCAGAAGTCGCGCTCGAGATCGTCGATGACGCACTACCACAAGCGAGAAGTGCGGGCCGAATCGACATCGCGTTCAACCTGCTTCTCGTTCGAGCCCGTGCGTACTTCCGGATGGGTCAAATCACTCTCGCCGAAGACGTAATGCGGGCGGTCAAGTCCGAGGCCGAGTCTCTCGGCTACCTGAACCAGCTGACCTACTCGCTTCACGGTCTCGCTGCCGCGGCCTTCCAGGGGTCCAGATGGTCCGAGGGGCAGGCATACGCTCGTCAGGCTTGCAACCTAGCCGAGCGTCTGGGGAACGATCTCGTCCTCGGCCACACCCTGGCTCTGATCTGCAGCGCCGAGGTCCGTGAGGCCGCGGGTAAGGATACATTACTGATTCATCAGGCGATCTCGAATGGCCGACGGAGCATCGAGGTCCTCTCTCGCCTTCCCCCTTCCGAGGCGCTGATCTTCGCGAACGAGTACCTGGCCGAAGCCTACTTCGACACGCACGACCTAGTGAGTTCCCAGAAGTATCATCGAGCATCGCTGGACCTCTGCGAAGCTCTCAATCTCTCTTGGCTAAAGACCGCGGCTGAGGCCGATCTAGGCGAGCGCCTGCGCTCGGCAAGCGCCGGCGCAGAAGGCTAGCGTCGCCTCGGCCAACGGCCCTTTACGGGAGCGTCACCGGCGACTGGGGGGGCGGAGAGCCCCCCCGCACTGGGTTTACAGCTGCTCGCGCGGAACGCTGGGAAGAATCGGGAAGTACATTGGGCGCCACCTCCGAGCCTCCCCCGGAAAAGTTGGTATTTAATCGGCGCGATTTCACCTCGCAAAGAGGGGCCGGATATATCACCCGCATTGATGCGCGCGAATACGGATAAAAACAGGTTTTCTGTTACCAGGAGTGTCGTCGTACAGAGCCACATGCGCCCGATAGAAGCCGCGGCAAGACTGTCCCCTACCTCATCGGCGGGTTGACGCGCGAATCACCCGCGTCGCGTCTCGGAATCGGCCAAGCGCGTGCGACCCTTGTGTGCCCTCGTACCCCCCGGATTCCCGGCTCATCGTCTGAGACGAGCTACGTTCCCCCTACCGCCCTGCGGACTTGTAAAAGTATCTACTCGGCGAACCCGGGTGGCGAGGTCGCTCCGGGCGATAGACGGACTCTAAGCCCCTGCCCACGGGGTAACCACGGTCGCACCGCCGGTCGTCCGGATGAGATTGGCTATCCGAAAGCTACGAGCGCTGTCGTCGGATCTTCACCTGGTCGCCGGTCCAATCGAACCGAAGTCGCGTCCGGGGCTGCCACCTCCGTCGACGGTCCCAGAGCGCACCCACGAGGAGGGGCAGACCGATCGACGCTTCGACATGCGCCATCGACCTCGTGGCGGTCGCGGAGATCTTGCCCCACGACTGCGCCTCGTCGAGCGTGCTGCCCGAGAGGCCCCCCCAGTGGGGGACGTCGGTCGTGATCTGGAGCGCGTAGTAGTGGCCCTCGCCCTCCCGCCCGAACGCGTAGTTCGCCATGACGATCCCGTCGTTGATCCAGTTCTTCGGGGTCCCGCCGCCGATGTAGATCACGGCCGTGCGGGGAGAGTGCGAGAGGATCTGCACGAGCTCGTAGTTGTCGCGGACCGCGTCGAGGATGAACCGGTCGGCGCGGCCCCGGTTCGCCTGATGGTAGAGCGTCAGACCGATCCCGATCGAGCTGTCGATCAGCGCCGGGGAGAAGACCGGGACCCCGCGCCGCGCCGCGGTCGAGAGGATCGAGTCCCGGTCGGGAAACTTCTTTCCGAGGAAGCCGAGGAACTCGCGCGACGACGCGGGGCGTCGCGGGAACTTCTCCGTGATCTTCCCGATGAACCGGTCCGTCTCCTCGAACTTCAGCTCGTCGACGTACGTGTCGTAGATCCGGTCGAGGTAGAGCCGCCGCAGCTCGACGTCGTCCGCGGTCGGCGTCCCCATCCAGTGGCGGCCGCCGATCGACTGATAGAGGTCCTGGTACAGCACCGCGCCGGTCGAGACGACCACGTCGACCACGCCCCACTCGACGAGGTCGCGCAGCACCTTCCGGAGGCCGGCCGCGATCAACGGTCCTGAAAGTCCGAGGAGGATCGTCGGCCGCTTCGGGTCGCGCAGCGCGTTCTCCCAGACCTCGAGGCAACGGCCGAGATTGCGGGCCTGGATCGAAGTCGAGCGGAACTGCTCGACCAGGTCGCCGACCCCATGAGCCCGCGTGACGTCGACCGGCACGACCGAGCGCTTCAGGAACGCGCGACGACCCTTCGCTATCGAGCGCGGCACGGCGGCGCGACAGTCCGGTGGTTCTAAACCGCTATCGGTCCGCTCCCGGCCGATGACGGGAGCATTAAATCCCGGTTCGTCAGAAGCTTACGAGGGAAACCGGGTGTCATCGCTACCGTCTCCGTTTCTCCGTGCCCAGCAGGCACTCAAGGAGAACTCGGGCCGAACGATCGTGGTCGCGGGACCGCCGCTGAGCGGCAAGTCTCTCCTCCTCGACGAGGTGCGCGCGATGGCGAAGGAGTGGAGCGCCCGGATCGTGGAGCTCCGGGGGAGCTACCGGTCCCGTTCGGTGCCGTACGGCGCGCTCGACGGATTGAATCCGGGCAACCCCCTCCTCCCGGTGGCCGGCACCGACGGAGACGGCGACGACGAGTCCGCCGGTCCCCCGAACGTGCCCATGGCCCCGATGGCGTACATCCCGGACCGTCTTCCGCGGAGTCGCCGGAGCCGCGGGGACCGTTCCCGGGCGAGCTTCCTCGGCCAGCCGATGCGCGAACGGTCGGCGAACGAGGGGGATCCGGAGGCGTACTGGCAGCAGCTCCTCACCGAGTTTCGGGGTCCGGAGCCCCACCCCGTCGCGATCCTGATCGAGGACGGCGCGCTGTTCGACCCCGAGAGCCGGGAGTTCATCGTCGCGCTGTCGCGGAAGGCTCGTCTCCGCCCGCTCCTGATCGTCGTCGCGCTCGACACGTCGGTCGCGGGGTACGTCGCCTGGGAGGACTCGTTCCTCGGTCGGGGCGACGTCGACTGGGTGCGGATCCCCGACGCGCTTCCGGACGCCCGAGAAGCCCACCGGCTGAAGGCGATCTTCGACGACCTCCCGGCGGTCACGCAGCGGGTCGTCGGGTACGTGGGACTCCTGCGCGGGAGCGTCGGGGAGGTGGTGCTCTCGCGCGTCGCGCGCCTGAACTACCCGCAGCTCGCCGAGGCGCTCCTCCCCGCGACCGGGGTCGGGGTCGTGAAGGTGCAGGACGGCAAGGTGATCATTCCCCACCTCGCGTGGATCCGGCTGGTCGCGGACCTCACGCCGGAAAAGCAGCTCCGCGAGATGCACCTCGAGATCGCGAACGCGCTCGCGGCGCTCTCGCCCGAGCCAACCCTCGCCCGACGGATCGAGGTCGCGCGCCACTACCTCGCCTGGTTCCCGGGCCCGATGGCGCTGAAGCACCTCCTCGAGGCCGGCGACCTGAGCCTCCACCTCGAGGCGTACGACACCGCCGAGGAGCTGTTCGCGGACGCGATCACCTGCCTCCCGTCGCTCCAGGCGAGCGAGCGAACGAGCACCGAGCCCGAGCTCCGGCTCCTCCACGCGCAGTCGCTGTTCTGCAGCGGCCGGCTCGACGAGGCCGAGACCGAGCTCCGGGAGGGCTTCACGGCCGCGCTCAAGGCCCAGCTGCACGTCGAGATGGTCGCCGAGTGGATGGAGGCGCTGGTCCTGACGATCCGGGTCGTCGGCCCCCGACCCTCGCTCACGATCACGCTCACCGAGCTCGCCGACCGGTGCCACGACGCCCAGTGGACCGAGATCGAGATCCTCCTTCAGTCGCTGATCGCGGAGTTCGAGTGGGAGCGCAACCAGCCCGAGAAGGCCCGCGAGGAGTCCCGGCGGGCGGGTGCGCTCGCGCAGGGGCTCACTCCGGGCCACCTCCAGGCGATCGGTCTCCTCGCCGTCGGCCTCGCGCGGATCGAGGGGACGGACGAGGAGCAGGAACTCGCCGCCCGGTTCCTGAGCGGGGCGCGGGTCCTCTTTAGCCGGTCCCGACGCTGGGAGCTCGACCATCTCGCCGGCGACTTGGAGGCCCGGCTGCTCGAGCAGCGCGGCGAGCTCCAAAAGGCGCTCTCGCAGCGCCAGCAGGCGATCCCGAACCTGCAGCGCCAGAAGTTGCTCTCGGTCGAGCTGTACCACCACCTCGCGATCGCCGGGACGCTCCTCGACCGTCGGGTCACGAGCGGGGTCGACGCCGCGCTCGACCGGGCGCGGACGATCGTGGAGACGCTCCATCTGATCCCGCCGTCGCCGTGCCTCCTCCGGCTCTGGATGCTCGAAGGACGCCAACGGTCCCTGAACGAGGAGACCAGCGTCGCCCGCGACCGCTGGGAGGCCGTCGCGGAAGAGCCGGTGTCCGACGGGATCCCCCGCCTCCGGGCCGAGGCGTTGATCCGGCTCGCGCTGCTCGAGCACTCGTCCGGTCGACCGGACCTCGGCGACGCCTACATCGCCCAGCTCGCCGAGCCCGAGCTCGCGAGCGCGATCCCGGCGGCCTGGAAGCCGAGCCTCGGCGGTCTCGCCGAGCTTGCGAGCGCGAGCGAGCACGGGGGCGCGCCGCTTCCCGTGGTGCCGACCGAGACCAAACGGCGGGACTCACAGGGCCGCGAACGCCCCCGGCGCGAGCCCGTAGGCGATCGTTAGCGCCCCGACCGCGAGGAGCACTCCGACCACGATCCGGTGGAGGAGCGCGGGCTCGACCCGCGTCCCGAGCCGGTCCCCGAGCCACGCCGCCCACGCGGCGACCGCGATGAGCGCGAGCGCGCCCGCGGCGAAGACGAGGAGCCAGCCCCAGTCGGTCACGAACAGGATCTCGACGATCATGGTCGTGTCGCCCATCTCGAGCACGAACACCGTCGCGAACGCCGCGACGAACGCGGTGCGCGCCGACGTCGGCTCGGCTTCCTCCGACTCGGGGCCGCGATACGCGAGCCAGAGCGCGTACGCGATCAGCGCCGAGCCGGCGGCGACGCGGATCAGCCCGATCCGGCCCGGTCCGAGGAAGGCGACGAGGGCCGCCCCGACGGAGACCGCGATCGCGCTCGAGCCGACGAACGCGACCGACGCGCCGGCCCAGGTCGGGACCGGTCGGTGGCGCGACGCGAGCGCCATCGTGGCGAAGCTCGTCCGGTCGAACAGCTCGAACCCGCCGACCACGGCGAAGACGATGAGGAAGCCGCCGACCGCCCCCAGGTCCATGCGACCCGTGACCCGCTACGCGAGATGGTGCAGGAAGTCGTCGACCCGGCGGTCGCAGAACGCGCACGTGAGCACCACCGGCCGACGCGCCGCGACCTCGAACTCGCTCTCGACCGGTTCGACCTGGTTCGAGATGCAGTTGGAGTTCGGGCAGCGCAGGACCCCGACGATCCGATCCGGAAGGTCGACCACGCGCTTCTCCCGTACCCGGAACTCCCGGATGATCGAGATCGTCGCCGTCGGCGCGATCAGCGCGATCGCGTTCACCTTGCGGGGCGAGAGCTCCATGTTCTCGACCTTGACGATGTCCTTCCAGCCGAGCTTTCCGGAGCGGACGTGGAGCGCGACGCTCACGGTCGAGTCCTTGTCGAGCGACTGGATGCCGATGATCCGGAGCACCTCGAGCGCGAGGCCGTTCCCGATGTGGTCGATGACGGTGCCGTTCTTGATCGGCGTGATCTTGAGCTCGCGCATCGGCGTTCACCCCGCCCGCGCGCGCTTCGGCGCGGTGAGGAGCGCGTCGAGGAGCGCCATCCGTACCGGCACCGCGAGGAACGCCTGGCGGAAGTACGCCGCGTGCGGCGTCGCGTCGACCTCGGGCGCGATCTCACCCGCCCGAGGGAGAGGGTGGAGCACGATCAGCCGGGACTTGGCGGCCGCCAAGACACCGGCATCGATCCGGTACGACCCCGCGACCTTGAGGTAGTCCGCCTCGTCCGGGAACCGCTCCTTCTGGATCCGGGTCACGTAGAGGACGTCCGCGTCGCGGACCGCGCGATGGAGCTGCTCTTCCTCCTGGATCTTGACTCCCAGCGGCTCGAGCTGGTCGCGCACCTCTTCGGGGAGCTGGAGCGACGGGGGAGACGACACGACGAGCTGCGCGCCGAACAGCGCGAGCGCGTAGGCGAGCGAATGGACCGTGCGGCCGTACTTGAGGTCGCCGAGCAGCACGACCCGGAGTCCCGACAGAGTACCGAACGCCTCCTGCATCGTCGCGAGGTCGAGCAGCGTCTGCGTCGGATGCTGGCCGGCCCCGTCGCCCGCGTTGATCACCGGGCGCTCGGACGCGCGGCCCGCGAGACGCGCCGAGCCCTCGCTGGGGTGCCGGAGCACGATCGCGTCGGAGTAGCTCGTCAGCATCCGGATCGTGTCGGAGAGGCTCTCCCCCTTGCGCACCGAGCTCACCGCCGGGTCGGCGATCGTGATGCATTGCCCGCCGAGCCGATGGACCGCGGACTCGAACGAGAGCCGCGTGCGCGTCGACGGCTCGAAGAACGCCATCGCGACGATCTTGTCCGCCAAGGGATGCATGACCTTCTTCCCCTCGGCGTAGGGGATCATCCGTCGGGCCGACTCGAGGAGCGCCTCGATCTCGGGACGCGATAGATCGCGGATCGAGATCACGTCTCGCCCGTAGAGCGACATCCGGGCCGCGAGAGGGGTCCCCGCTTTAAGAACTTCAGTCCGGCGGATCTCGCGCGAGGCCGCGGCGCCCTCGCGTAACGGCTATGCCCCGACGCCCGTGAGACGAGGACCGTGGCGTCCGGTCCCTGGTCGCTCTCGACGCGGCTCCTGTTCCTCGTCCTCGTCGTCTGCTGGGGACTCAACTATCCGTTCGTCAACGTCGGTCTCGAGCACGCGAGTCCGCTCTGGCTCGCGATGCTGCGCGCCGGCACCGGCGCGCTCGCGACCCTCGCGGTGGTCACGGCGTACCGCGGGTGGGGCTCCTTGGACGGTGCTGGACGGAGAGATGCGCTCCTCCTCGGGATTCCGAACACCGCGGTGTTCTTCGGCCTCTGGTTCTGGGCCGCCGGCAGCGTGCTCCCCGGTATCGCGGCCGTCGTCATCTACACGTTCCCGCTCTGGGTCGCGCTGCTCTCGCCGGTGTTCTTGGGATCCCGGCTCGGTCCGAGGCACTGGGTCTCGGTCGCGGTCGGTTTCGTCGGGGTGGCGCTGATCTCCCAGCTCGGGGAGAGCGGAGGGTCGAAGGTCTCGGTCGAGGCGATCGTGCTCCTCCTCGCCGCGGCGATCGCCTGGGCGGTCGGGACCGTGCTGTTCCAGCGGCGGTTCCGGCCGGCACAGATGCTCGAGGCGAACGGCTTCCAACTGATCGGGGGCGCGGTGGCGCTCGGCGCCGCCACGCTCACGGTCGCGCGCACGCCGCTCCCGACGGCGAGCGTCCCGCTGGTCGAGTCGGTCCTCTGGCTCGGTCTCTTGGGTACGGCGACGGCGTACGCGATCTGGTTCTGGCTGCTCGGACGGACCCCCGCCGCGACCCTCAGTGCGTACGTCTTTCTCGTGCCGGTCGTCGCCCTCGCCGCGTCGGTCGCGTACTTCGGCGAACGGCTCTCGATCCTGCAGGTCGCCGGCGTGGGTCTCGTGCTGGTCAGCATCTACGGCATCGGCCGGGCGCGGGCCGCGCCGGTCCGGCCGGCCCTCGACTCGGCCACCGTCCCGGCCGGCCGCGGCGGGGACTGACTACTGGGCCATCCTCGGGTAGAGCCGGGACTCGACCACCGTCAGGAGCGCGGTGACGCCGAGGAGGACGAGGAGGTCCAGCCAGAGCGGGTAGAGGCCGACCTCGCCGGGCAGCATCAGGGTGCGGAGCGCGTCGACCAGGTAGGTCAACGGGTTCGCGAGCGCGATCGGCCGGAGCCACGCGGGCATCAAGGAGAGCGGGTAGATCGCACTGCTCGCGAAGAACAACGGCATCGTGAGCAGCTGGCCGATCCCGAGGAACCGCTCCTGCGTCTTCACGATGCTCGCGATGATCATCGAGAGCGTGGAGAAGAGGGCCGCGCCCAGAATGATCGTGAGCACGACGCCCGCGAGCGCGACGGCCGAGAGGTTGAGGGTCACCCCGAGCCCGATGGCGAGCAGGATCACGATCAGCGCCTGCGACAGCCCCCGCATGCTGGCCGAGAGCCCGCGCGCCCCGACCAGGATGACGCGGGGGGTCGGGCTGACGAGGAACTTCGTGATGATCCCGAGCTCGCGCTCCCGGATCGACGCGATCCCGTAGAAGATCGAGATGAACAGCACGCTCTGCGCGAGGATGCCGGGCGTGAGGAACTGGAGGTAGGTGTACGAGCCGGTGGGGATCACATGGATCGTCGAGAAGACCCCGCCGAAGATCACGAGCCAGAGCGCCGGCTGCACGGCGCGAAACAGGAGCTCGGACGGATCGTGGGCGAGCTTGCGGGCTTCGAGCCCGATGATCGCGACGGCCTGGGAGAACCCCTCCGCGATCCGCTGACCGATCCCGCGCGCCGCGGGGGCCGCGACCGCGCTACTCGAGGCGAACTGCGACACGTCGCGTCCTCCCGGCC
The DNA here is from genome assembly GCA_030037855.1 of Thermoplasmata archaeon. GTDB lineage: Archaea > Thermoplasmatota > Thermoplasmata > Lutacidiplasmatales > UBA184 > Lutacidiplasma. Next base: position 17,888 of record JASHPY010000098.1, read on the forward strand.
TCCCGGTACCCGCCCGAGAGCTCGACCTCCTCGCCCGCGTAATGGATGAACACGTCCTGCAGCGTCGTGCCGGCCCGTCCGAGGCTCGCCTTCAGGTCGGCCGGCGTACCGAGCGCGACGACCTTGCCCCGGTGCAGGACCGCGATCCGCTCGCACAGTCGGTCGGCTTCCTCCATGTAGTGGGTCGTCAGCACGAGCGAGGTCCCGAAATGACCGCGCAGGCGTTCGATCTGCTCCCAGACGGCGTCCCGAGCGAGCGGATCGAGCCCGACCGTGGGCTCGTCCAGGAACAGGATCCGCGGGCGATGCATCAACGCCTGGGCGATCTCCAGCCGGCGGATCATCCCGCCGGAGTAGTTCTTCACGAGCTCGTCCGCGACCGACGAGAGACCCATGAACTCGAGGGCGTCGCGGATCCGTCCTTCGCGCTCGGCCCCGGGGATCGAGTACAGGCGGGCGAACACCCAGAGGTTCTCGTACCCGCTCACCTGCGCGTCGGCCGAGATCAGCTGCGGGACGTAGCCGATGTTCCGGCGGACCTCCGCCGCGTCGTAGCGGACGTCGTAGCCCGCGATCGTCGCGTCGCCCGAAGTGATCGGGAGCAGGGTCGTGAGCATCTTGATCGTCGTCGTCTTGCCGGCACCGTTCGGGCCGATGAGGCCGAAGATCTCTCCGGCGTTCACCGACAGCGAGAGCCGGTCGACCGCGGTGAACTCCCCGAAACGTCGCGTGAGGTCGTGGGTGGAGAGGATCGGAGCGACGGAGGAGGCTGACACAACGGACCGCCTCGCGAAGTCCACGTGCTAATATTGCTGGCTCTCCGTCGGAGCGAAAAAGGTCCGATCGCCGGCCGCAGCGCGAAGTTAAGCCTCGCGACGATAACGACCGCGAACTTGCGGCGGCGGGTCGAACGGGCGGTGCCGCGCGGACGAGATCGACCGGACCGGTTCCGGTGTTCCTATCGGGTCGGAGGGCTGGTCGCCGGCCCCCCACCGGTCCCGCCGCCCCCCGGCCCCGTCTCGGAAGGGGAGCCGGCCTGGGGGAGTACCTTTCCGCAGTCGCGGCAGACCGCGG
>JASHPY010000099.1 GCA_030037855.1 Thermoplasmata archaeon
TGCTCGAGGAACGCCGAGAGCCCATCGAGGTCCGTCGGCTTCAGGGTCGGGCCGCGACCGATGTTCGTGAGCCATCGGATCTCGACCGGCCGGGAGCCGATGTACGCCCGCACGCGCTCGGGCGAGTCGCGCACGACGCAGATCCCCTGATGTCCCGCCGCCGTCGCCTCGAGGAACCGTTCGAGCGCGGGCACGTAGCTGGATCCGACCAGGATATCGATGCCGGCCGCCGGCGGAGGAGTCGGAGGTGGCGCGGCCGGGGCGACGGTGGCCGGCAGGGTCACCGGCAGTTCGGCGACCGAAGGCGTCGGAGACGCGGGTCCGGGGGGCGCGACCGCGGAAGGCGTGGGGGGGTCGGGGCCGAGCGTGTCGGGCGGAGTGAGAGGACCGGCCGGGATAGCCTCTGCGGTCGGTGCGTCTCCCGGCGTCGGCGTCTCGGTCGACGACGGATCGATCCGTTCGGGGGACGACTCCATCGGCACGACTTCGCTCGGCACCGTGGGACCGCCGATCGCCGCGAGCACCTCGGGGTCCGCGACCGGTCCGGGTGGCGCCGGGGCCTCCTCGGTCGCGGGCGGCTCGGGGGAGGGTCCGGAGACTTCCGGTGTGTCCGGGGAAGGTACCCCGGGCGGCTCTGCGGGAGCTGCGGTCGAGGGCAGGGCCGCCGGCGGGGCCGCCGGGGCTCGGCTCGTGGGAGACGCGGAGGCCGTGTCGGGGGAGGTCTCGCGTGGGCGGGCGGAGGGCGGTGCCGCCGGGACCGTCTGCGCGGTCGGTGTGGGCCGGACCGGAGCGGCCGTCGGGGCGGCTACGATGTCTGCTGCCTTCGGGGCCGAACCCGCGAGCGTGGGAGGAGGGGCGCCGGGCGACCGCTCGGCAGCGAGCACTTGGGACGAGGGCCGCGAGCCGCTTCCTGGGCCGCCGTTCGACCCGTCCGAGGAATCGCGAGGCAAGACCCGGTGGGCGTACCGAGGGGGCCGGGGAGGCACGGAACCGCCGAGCCGGGTGACCAACGCGGCGGCGACGGGGAATCCGAACCCGGGGAGCGCGACGAGCGCGTCGAACGGCGCCCCGCGGAACGACTCGACGTCGCGGAAGCCGGCGTCCCATGCGGCGGCGACCTTCGACGGGCCAAGCACCGGCGTGCCGAGGAGCTGGTCGAGCTCCTGTCCGAGGGCTCGCACCGCGGCCTCGCGCCCGATCCATTCGGCATCCGAATAGTCCCGCACCGTGGGCGCGAGCTCACCGGGAGCGAACGCCGGTCGGACGCGGGAGCCGTGCGGGCGCGGCGCGCGGTGCTTCGGAGGCCGGCGAGCGAACGTTCGGTCCGTGACGTGGAACGACCAGGCGGTGCCGGCCTTCGTGCGCCCGTCCTCGCGTCCGTGGCGCGGGAGCTCGCGGTCGGAGGTCACGACACGGAACTCGGCCACGCCGAGATGCTTCGCGAGCGCGCCCGCGACCGGCGCGAGCTCGGCCGCCAGGGGCCCGGAAGCCGCGACGACGACCGCGGGCGACGGGCCGGTCCGGACCCGGCCGAGCCCGTGGCGGATCCGGACGACGAGGCGGAGGGCGTCCGGCGAGAGCGGCGGCAGCGGGGCGGGAGGGAGCGCCGCGGTCGCGGGCAGTTCGACGTAGAGCTCTCCTCCGCGCCAGTCGCACGGGACGAACCGCTCGGGGAGAGTCTCCTCCCACGCGAACATCGAGGGAAGGATCTGGGTCGGCTGTCCGTTGACGAGGATCGTGAATCCCCCGCCGGCGGACGGGTCGGTGGACTTGCGCTCGGGAAGTCGCTTCAGCAGGTGGATGATCTGCGCCGCGCGACTCGAATAGACCCGCTGGATCTCCGACTCGCGCGGGCGCAGCTGGCGTCGGCGCCCGGACCACGGGGACCCGGGCGAGCCGACCTCGATCTTCCCGACCCGGGAAAGTCGCTCGAGCGTAGGCGCCTCGGCCCGAAGGTCGTTCGCCACCGCATCCGACTCGACGATCAGCGCCACCGACGGGATCGTCGTCGCGGGAGCGAGACCGTGCGCGCGTCGGCCGCGGTCGATCGCGCCGACGACCTCCGTCCATCGGTCCCAGGCCGTCACGCGGGCGGGGTCGAGCAGCGCCCGATCGACGCCGACCGGCGGCTCCTGGAACACGCTCATTCGCCCGCGCCGGAGCGCGCGGTGAATCGCTTCCGCCCGGTGCGGGGCGATCGGACCCAGCAGAAGGACCGCGTGGAACAGGGTGTGCACGAGCGTGTGGAGGGCGGCGCGCTTCGAGGGGCCGTTCCCCGGTTCGGCCAACCGCGGCGCGACCCAGGCCCGGTACGTCGCGAGATCGTTCTCGAGGAACCGGAACAGATGCCGGTGGACGAGCTCGGGGGACGAGCGTTCGAAGTCGACGAGCGCCTGGATCCGCATCCGCTCGAACCGGGCGAGCAACGCTCGGTCCTCGGGCTCGAGGTCGCTCAGCGCTCCGCCGATCGGTGCCGCGAAGTTGGCGAGCGAGACGGTGTCGATCGGTGCCAGGACCTCGGCGGCGGTCTTCCAGAGCGCTTCGAGCCGCCGGGTCTCCTGAACGCACCGCTCCGCGAACGTCGCGGTCTCCCCCTCCGAGCCTTGCGCCCGGACGAGGGCGGAGCGGACGGCGTCCGCCCCGTACGAGGCTGCGAGCGCGAGGAGGTCCGCCTCGGGTACGGTCGGAAGCACCGTGATCCGGACCTCCGCGACGATTCCCGCGACCCCGCTCATCGCCGCGACCTGATGGACGACGGCGGGCGCCCGTCGCCGCGAGCTCACGTAGAGTCGCGCGGAGTCAGCGGCCGAGAACGGGTCGGCCGACGCCCAGGCCGAGACGGCCGCGTCGAACGCCGGGAGGAGGCGCCGCCGCACCGCTCGTCGGCGAGCGCCGCAGACGCAGCGCTCGGTCGGCTGCTCGAGCGAGTCGAGCCGGTCGCAGCCGGTGCACTCGAGCAGCGCGATCGAGAGCGCGTCGTCGCTGCGTTGGGGCTCGCTCGCGGGCCACGGCACCGGCTCGAGCTGAGCGATCGCCCGCTCGCCGGGAAGCAGCGCGCGGTAGAGCGCGAGCTTCTCCGCCGGAAGGCGCGACGGCTCGAGACACCAGGCGCGGCCGGGCGCCCAGATCACCGGGGTCCCGCACCGCATGCAGTGGGGCACCCCCCGGCGCACTCGAAGACGGGCGAAGATCGCCCCCTCCTCGTCGAGGTCCCGTTCGACGAACTCGTTGCCGCTCTCGAGCTCGAGGCCGGCGTACTTGTGGACGAACAGAAGGTCGAGCCGGCCCTTCGGGGTCACGAGCGGCCAACCGGGAACGCGCAGGCGGTCCGCGATCTGCGTGTCGGTGCCGCCGTGGCCCGGTACGAGCGGGACGACCCCCGTGCCCGAGTCGCTCACGTCGGAGACCGGCACGATCGTGCCGCCCGGTGGCTCGAGCGACCCGCCCATCGGGAACTCGTGGCGGAGCGGGTGCACGTACGCGCGGCCCTCCCAGTGCCGGCCGGGGTGCTCTTCGAGCGTTTCGATCTCGGCGCCGGGGAGCCATCCCCGGAGCCGCTCGATCGACGATTTCGACGTGAAGACGAGCTCGTCGACGCCCTTACGTCGGTAGCGGGCGACGACGTAGGGAAGGTCAGGGTGGACCATCAGCGCGCTCGTGCCGAGGAGGCGCCACGGGGCGTCGGTCCAGACGAGCGCCGAGACGGTCCGGTCCCCGTCCGGGAACGCGAACCGGACGAGCAGCGTCTCGCCGTCCGCTTCCTCGTAGACGATCCGCTCGGGCGAGCGCGCGCTCGCGCACGCGGGGCAGATACGGAGCGACACGTCGCGAACGGCCAGCGCGCCCATGTGGGCCAGCCGACCGACCAGGGTTTCGACCTCCGGCCGGCGGGGGACCGCATCCCACGGTTGACCGTCCGTGCCTCCGACCCAGACTCCGAGCGCGCCGAGCACGGGCTCGATCTTCGGCGCGGAGACCGGCGGGCCGCCGTCCTCTTTCCGGAGGATCCCGCGGGCCCGTCGCCCGGCCAGGACGAGCGCGCGCGCATCCACATCGGCCGCGACCGCGCGCTGCGCGACCAGCATCCCCGACTCCTGCGGCGCGAAGGCGCCGAGGAACTGGCGAACGACCGGCCCCTCCGGCGGTCCGAGCGGACCTTCGAGCGGCGGGAGCCGCTGGCTCGCCCAGAGGGACCGCGCGTCCCGCTCGATCGTCGCGACGGCCGGCTTCTCCGGTAGTGCTACCATCGGTTGGCTCTCGGCCGCCCCGACCGTTGTTAAGCCGCCCTCGGCGAATAAACCCTCGGCCGCGCGGACGGGTCTCGCCGGCACGCCGTTACACGGCAAGGGTTATGCCACGGCGGACCTCCCCGCGTTCCGAGGATTCCCGATGGCCTGGACCCAGCAGGAAGTTCGCGAGCTGAAGGAGGGGCGGTACATGCTCATCGAGGACGAGCCGTGCCGGATCCTCAGCATCCAAATGTCGAAACCGGGGAAGCACGGGGAGGCGAAGGCCCGGATCGACGCGGTCGGCATCTTCGACGAGCGGAAGCGTTCGGTCGTCTTTCCGGTCACCCACAAGGTTCAGGTCCCGATGATCGGGAAGCGGTCCGCGCAGGTCCTCTCCCTCGCCGGGGCGGAGGTGCAGTTGATGGACCTCGAGAACTACGAGACGTTCTTCCTCGCGTTCGAGCCGGATCTCGCGTCGCAGTTGACGCCCGGCGCCGAGGTGCAGTACCTCGATGCGATGGGCAAGCGACGTATCATGCGCAAGTGACCGGTCGCGGCGCGACCGGCCCGTTTCCCGTCGGCCCGCCGCCGGCGTTGCGCGCTTGATTTATAAGGGGGTCCGGGCATGAATCGACTGCCCCGGATGCCCGCTCGTTCTCGTACGGTTCCCGGGGTCTAGGAGGGAGTCCAACGTCGGGAGCCGGCAATATGGGAGGCGTCGGCTCCTCGCGCCTTACCCGGATCCTGCAGGAGAAGGCGGAAGCGCTCAAGAAGAAGCGACAGAGCGCGGAAGCGCTCCAGAAGGAGGTCGAGGACCAGGTCGCCGCTCTCGAGGCGCTCGGGATCTCCCCGTCGGAGGCCCCGGATCGACTCGCCCAGCTGCGCGACCTCGCCCGCCGCTCCGACTGGAACGGCGTCGAGCTGCAAGCGAAGTCGCTCTCCGACTACCTGGGGCGGACCGTCCCGACCTCGATCGAGAGCCGTCGCCGCCGCACGGTCGAGCTGGCCGGCCGGCTCGCCGGAGCCGGCGTCCCCGTTCCGAAGGACGTCGAGCGGGAGCTCCAGCAGCTCGAGCACCCTCCCGAGAGCGCCACGTGGTCCGAGACGGTCGGGCGTCTCGCCGACGTCGACGCGGCGCTCGGGAAGGCGCAGCAGACCCACATCGCGGCCACGCGCACCCTCGCATTCCGGGTCGGAGAGTGGGCCGGGATCTCCGGCGAGCGTCGCAAGGAGTTCGAGGAGCTCGTCGACGCCGCGGTCGCGCCGGCGGCGGACGGCCGGGTCGTCGAAGCGATCGATCAGGTCCACCTGGCGTTGACCGAGGGCCTCCCCGAGGCCCGCGCGCGGCGGGACGCCGCCCGCGCGGCGGCGACCGAGATGACGGCCGCGGCCCGGGAGTACGGAGCGAAGACCTCGCGGCTCGACGCCGCGGTCGTCGCCGATAACGATGCGCCGATCGAGCGGTGGCCCGAGACCGTCCGAGCGATCGAGGACTCCCTGGTCGAGGTCGGCGAGGGGCTCCGCGAGCGCGGCACGCAGGCGCTCGAGTCGCTCCGCACGGCGCTCGCCGCGACCCGCGAGTACGGGGTCGACCCGACGGCCGCGCAGCGGTCGGTCGAAGACGCGCAGGCCCGCCTCGGCTCGGCCGCGCCGCTCGAGATCGCTCCGCTGCTCGCGGACGCGCGGCGCGCGGCCGAGGAGCCGATCGTCGCGGTCGTTGCGGGACTCCTCGACGAAGTGCGTCCCCGGATCTCGGAAGCCCGCCGGCTCGGGCGCGACCCGACCGACGTCTTCGCGGCGATGAACCGCGCGCGCGAGGCGCTCCGGCTGAAGATCTACTCCGAGGCGCTCGCCGCGAGCCAGGAGGCGGTCGACAAGGTCGGCCAGCTGACCGAGGACCTCGACACCGTGCGCGACGAGCTCGCCGCGCTCGAAGAGATGCTCGGCCGGCTGCGCCGGGTCCAGTTCGCGACCGAGACGTTCGACGCCCAGCTCGAGCGCGCCCGGGCGATGGTCGAGCGCTCGGACGCGAGCGGTGCCCGCGCGCTCCTTCAGGAGGCCGTTCTGGCCGTCGGGCGCGAGGCGCTCCAGTTCTTCCTTCAGCGGTGGACCGCGCTCGACGGCGTCCGCCAGTACGCCCGCGAACGGGGATTCCTGCCGTCCGAGACCGACGCGGCGATGGCGGAGGTCCACGCCCTGCTCGAGTCCGGGAACCTCGCCGACGGGGTCGAGCGCCTCGCGAAGGTCGAGGTCGGCCTCCGCGCAGCGGCCGAGCCGTTCGTCGCGCGGCGGATCGAGGAGATGGAACGCGGGTTCTCGGATATCCCCGACGAGGCGCTCGCCGCGCCGACGCGCCGCCTGCTCGCGGACGCCGACGTCAACCTCCGCGTGAAGCGGGACCTGGTCGCTTCGATCGAGAGCCTCCGGCGGGCCGAGCGCGATTTCGCCTCCGTCTTCGCCGCCCACGCCTCCTCGCTGGTCGAGGAGCTCGAGGTCGAGAGCCAGGTCCTCGAGTCGATGGGCGGCGCGGGCGACGAGATCCAGCGCCAGATCGACGAGGTCCAGCAGATCTTCAACATGGGCGACTTCGTCCAGGCCTCCCGCGCCTCGCAGGAGATCCGCAAGCGGGCGCATCAGCAGCAGCTCGTCCGCAGCGAGGAGGCGGTCTCGCACGCGAAGCTCGCGCTCGTCGAGCTCGAGACGATGGGCCTCGACCTCGACAAGTTCCGGGTCGAGCTCGAGTCGGCGCAGTCGGCCGCCCGCGCCGGCCGGTACGCCGAGGCGTACCGCCTCGCGTCCCAGCTCGAAAGCTCCGCGCAGAAGACCTGGGCCGGCGCCCAGGAGATCGTCGAGTCGCTCAATCGGGCGCAGGAGGTCCTCGGACGCGTGCGCGAGACCGGCTCCGACGCGCTCCCCTACTACGAGCCCCTGCGCGACGCCCGCGTCGCGTTCCAGGCCCTGGACTTCGACCGGGCGCGCACGCTCCT